>DATGHD010000137.1:0-24497 GCA_035308145.1 Roseiarcus sp. | reverse complement strand
TTCAGCGAGGGCAGCGCGGAGCCAATCGGCGTCATAGCCTTTGTCGGCGAGGAGGGCGTTGGCCATTGGCATGGCGGGCAGCATCAACGCCGCGCCTTTGTAGTCGCTCATCTGCCCCTCGCTTAACAGCATGACGAGCGGACGGCCTCGCCCGTCGCAGATGGCATGCAGCTTGGAGTTCAGGCCACCTTTCGTGCGCCCGATACGTCGGGGAACAGGCCCTTATGGAATGGCCCGCCCCTCCTTCCGGCGTCGTAGGCTCGCTGGAGTTTGAGAAGGAGGAAGGGCTATGGCGGTGATCTCTGTTCTTGGCGTTGATCTGGGCAAGAACGTCTGTGGTGTGGTTGGGCTCGACGCGTCCGGCGCGGTTGTCATGCGGCGGAGGATCAGACGCGAGACGTTGATCGGACTGGCGGAGAGGCTACCTGCCTGCGTTGTCGGGATGGAGGCGTGTTGCGGTTCCCATCATGTCGGCCGCGTCTTCGCCAATTTCGGCCACGACGTTCGGCTAATGTCGCCGGAATATGTTCGACCCTACGTCAAGGCGCAGAAGAACGACGATCGCGACGCCGAGGGAATCGCAGAAGCAGCGACGCGACCGACGATGCGCTTTGTCGAATTGAAGAGCCAGGACCAGCTCGACATGCAGACCCTGCATAGGGCCAGGGACCGACTGGTCGGAGAGCGGACGGCTCTGATCAATCAGCTGCGCGCCATTCTGCTGGAAAGAGGACTGATCGTGCCGCAGGGCAAGCGCAAGCTCGAGCAGTTCCTCAATTTGCTGAGAGACGAGGACGGAGCAGGCTTGAGCCCACGCATAGTTCTGCTCGTCAGGGACACTCGCGCGCAATGGGCGGAGCTCGATCGACGGATCGCTGCCTTCGATGCCGAGTTCATTCGCTGGACCAAAGAGAACGAACACGCCCGCCGGCTGGCGACAATCCCGGGCGTCGGCCCGATTGTCGCGTCGGCTCTCGTCGCCGCCGTCGGTCATGCGGAAAGCTTCGACCATGGCCGTGATCTCGCCGCCTGGCTTGGTCTGGTCCCGCGTCAGTTCACCACCGGCGGCAAGCCGAAGCTGTTGGGGATCAGCAAGCGCGGCAACAGGTATTTGCGCAAGCAATTGATCCACGGAGCGCGAGCAGCGCTGCCCTACGTGGCTGAGAAGAACACCCCGCTCGGCCGATGGGCGAAAGCGCTGATGAGCAGAGCTCCTCGCAATGTCGCGATCGTCGCCCTCGCCAACAAGCTGGCGAGGATCGCTTGGGCGGTGCTGCGGCGCGGGGAACGATTCGTCGCCGCGGGAGTGTCCATGGCGGCGTAGAAGTTCGCTCGGTCGGCGTCAGAAGCGCCGGTCGGCCAGCGAGGTTTGCGAGAGGGTGACGACGAGATGGCCTGACAGTCGAACGGCGCTCAGGAAGCCTGATTTAAAAAATGGCGTCTGCCGCCGGGACCCTTATGAGGACCGGAGCGCGCGTATCTCCATCTTGGCAGGGAGGAAACCTCCGAGGCCGGATACGTTGAAGCAGACCGATCAGCCGTCGATCTCGCTACCCTATTGCAGACGGGGCGGGCCATACGTTTTTAAAAGGCTGGCGGCCGTGCGGTGCGCCTTCAGGTGCGTGGCGTCGATCATGATCCGCTCCGGCTTGCCGCCCTTGCGCGCCAGTTCGGCGAATATCCTGTTGAACACACCCAGGCGGCTCCAGCGCACGAACCGATTGTAGATCGTCTTGTGCGGGCCATACTCGCGCGGCGCGTCGCGCCAACGCAGTCCGTTCTTGATCACAAAGACGATGGCGCTGACGATCCGCCGGTCGTCCACCCGCGCGATCCCATGCGAGAGTGGAAAATACCGCTCAATCCGACGCATCTGAGCCTGGGACAGCAAGAACAAATCAGCCATGGCGAAGCCTCCTCGCCTATGAATCAGCCAATCCGCCCCTCCGCAAGAAATTTAATGGGTCCTGAGCCTAGTGGATAGAATAAAACGCTTAGTACCCAGTCACAAACCCATTTGGCGGCACGGGGTGTTTGCTGATTCTATACTATTTTGTTACTTGTCGAGGCGTTCAAGGGTCGAGAGGCGCCGATGGGCAAGGAGCTCTCCTACCGGGCGGAAGCTGCCGCTGAATATGACCGTGCTTTCTTCCATGTCTCGGCCCACTTCCTACCGTTTCTGTTGCGCGCCGCGCGGCTCGCGCCGGGGCAGCGCGTGCTCGACGTCGCGACCGGAACCGGGATAGCGGCGGAAGCCGCGCTCGAGATCGTGGGTCCAGCCGGCTCGGTGCTCGCTACTGACATGTCGACAGAGATGGTGGCCAAGGCGCGTGAGAGGTTAGATCAGTCGCCTAATGCGGCTGTTGCGGTGGAGGATGGGCAGGCGCTTACGCTCGCGGATGCGAGTTTTGACGCTGTACTGTGCAGCCTTGGTCTCATGTTTTTCTCTGACCCGGCGCGCGCTCTAGCCGGATTTCACCGTGTGCTGCGCTCTGGCGGGCGCGCTGCGGTGTCCGTCTTGACTGCCCCGGAACGCTCCTACAACGGCCGCATTAACGTCATTGTGGCGCGGCATATGCCAAACTTGGCGCAGGCCACCGCGCGGACCTTTGCGCTCGGTGACGCCGATAGGCTCCAGCTGCTCTTCAATGAGGCCGGCTTCCTGTACTTTGAGACTGGCACTGAGAAGCACACGTTCGTGCTGCCGTCTTTCGAGACTTATTATGGCGCATTTGAACGCGGCGGCGGTTCAACCGGTCAGGCGCTGGTTTCGTTGCCCGAAGAGATTCGGTACGCCGTACGAGAAGAGATGCGGCAGGCGGTCGGTGATGACGGCGGGCCGGTACAGATCGACGTGGAGATGAGAATCGCCAGCGGCTGGCGGTAGCCGGCATCTCGGCGCCCGGTAGAACCCGTTAGCGGACTCAAGCGTGTGATTTTGACCACTAGTGCGCCATAAGCAGCGGAATGTCGGATTGCTCAATGAGATCGCGCGTTGCGCCGCCGAGAATCCATTCCCGCAATCGCGAATGACCATAGGCGCCGGTCACGATGAGATCGGCGGAGACGCGATGCGCCTCCTCGAGAATTGCGGCCGCCGCGCCGCGAGGCGCATCAGACATCATATTGATATTCACTGTCACGCCGTGTCGGTCCAGATGCGCGGCGATAGCGGCAAGCGCCGGAAGGCGCTTGCCGCTCGCGTCCGCTTCTTCAATGCTAAGGAGATGCGTCGCGGTCGCTGCGCGCAAAACCGGCAACGCTTCGGCGACGGCGCGCGCCGCCTCCCTCGCGTCCACCCACCCGATCACGACCGTCCGGATGGCCTCGCGCGGTCCGATCTTTTCGGGTGCGAAAAATACGCTGCGCCCACTCTCGAATAGGACCGATTCAATGACCGATGTCCAATTCGAGGCGCCCGCGCTCGGCGGGCAGGTCGCCACGAAGAGATCGGCCGATCGGGCTTGCGTAGCGACCTCGCGACGCAAGTCGCCGGGCATAGCCTCGATCTTGCGCAGCTCGTTGGCGACGCCGAGCTTTGCGAAGCGCTCCGCCAGCCTGGCCTGCGCGGCTCGGCCGTCCTCCCTCAATTGGCGCTCCAACTCTACATAGGCCATGGCGCCGACCGGCGACGGGTAGTCGCCGATGTCCGGCAACCGATTGGTATAGACGCCGGTCAGGCGCGCCTCGAAGAGGGACGCCAGCGCCTCGGCATGCGCCAGTCGAATCTCGTCTTCCGCCGTTCCATCCAAATGCGCGATGATGTCCTTGACGCCGGCGACAAGCGATGAAGGCGCAAATTGCTCAGGAACTTCGAGGGGCTGATGCATGAGGATTTCTCCCGCCAAGCGGCTGATCTCGCCGCTCGCTAAGCGGCGTTTCCCTTCGCCACGTCCTCCGGAGAGGGCGTCGTCATTCCGGAGAGAGGTTCTGCCCACACCATGTGATCACGCACCGACCGCACGCCGTCGACATTTTCGACAAGCGCGCGAAGGGCGCTGCGTTCGCGCTCGTCAGTGATGACGCCATGCAGACTGACCACGCCGTCCTTCACGACCGCCTCGACAGAAGCCATTGGCGCCCATGGCTGGGCGCGCATCTCCGCATCGATTCGCTTCTTGATCTCAGCATCGCCGACCAGCGGCTCGTCGTACGGTTGTCGGACGAAGAGGGCGAGCGCGTGAATGAAATCGGCGCGCGCGATCATGCCAATCACCTTGCCATCCTTGACGACCGGCAGTCGTTTGACGCGCTTTCTCTCCATGACGGCGACCGCGTCGGCCAAGCTTCCGTTCTCGCCGATCGTTGCGACATCGGTGGTCATGATCTCGTCGACGCGTCGGGCATGGGCGCGCGCGTAGATATCGGCCGCCCTGCCGGGCAAGAACATCGACGCCAGCCAATGACCGGGCTTCTCCGTGCCGAGCTCGGCGCGGCGGAGAAAATCAGCCTCGCTGACGATGCCGACCAGGGAACCCGCTTCATCGATGACAGGCAGTCCGCTGAGCCGCGAGCGTGTCATGATGTCGAGCGCGTCCGCAACGGCCGCCTTCGGCGAAACGCCGATCACATCCTTCGTCATGACGTCCTTCACGCGCATTGAAACCTCCGATCAATCAACAATTCGTGGGGTAACGCCCGCGAAATTTTCTGCGTTGGCGCTATCAATCATGAGTCGGCCGGCGCGACATTGACTTGGGTCAAGGGTTGGAAGTAGCCTCGCGAATGGCTGGCGAACCAGCCGTAAGTCCGCCGAGCATGATCTAGATCAATGCGTCGCTGGGCGGCTGCCGCAAACACAACCAATGCTGAGGCATTCGCTCGCCAGGGACGTGGTCATCGCGCTCGCCCTTAAGATGGCGGTGGTGATCGCGGCCGCGCTTTTCGTGTTTGGGCCCGCTCAACGTCCGAGGATCGACGCAGGCAGCATCGCAACGCGGTTGATGGGCGCTCCCAACTTCGACCGCCAATCGGGGATCTCGCCGCCGTGACCACCGCTCTCGACGTCGTGCAGCTGTCGCGGCTGCAGTTCGGCCTCACCGCGATGTACCATTTCCTTTTCGTGCCCTTGACGCTCGGCCTCGCCGTCTTGCTCGGCGTGATGGAGAGCGTCTACGTGATGACCGGCCGGGAAATCTGGCGCCAGATGACCAAATTCTGGGGCGTCCTCTTCGGCATCAATTTCGCGATGGGCGTTGCCACCGGCATCACCATGGAATTCCAGTTCGGGATGAACTGGGCCTACTACAGCCACTACGTCGGCGACGTCTTCGGCGCGCCGCTCGCCATCGAGGGGCTGATGGCCTTCTTCCTGGAAGCCACTTTTATCGGCCTCTTCTTCTTCGGCTGGGACAAGCTTTCCAAAGTGGCTCATCTGGCCGTCACCTGGCTGGTGGCGCTCGGGTCCAATCTTTCCGCTCTATGGATTCTCATCGCCAACGGCTGGATGCAGCACCCTGTCGGGGCGCGCTTCAATCCCGACACCATGCGCATGGAAGTCACCGACTTCATGGCGGTGATCTTCAATCCAGTCGCGCAGGCTAAGTTCGTCCATACGGTGAGCGCAGGCTATGTCACCGGCTCCGTCTTCGTTTTGGCGATCAGCGCCTATTACCTGCTGCGCGGCCGCCATGTCGAGCTCGCCAAAAGGTCGATGACCGTCGCGGCGAGCTTCGGCTTGGCCGCGGCGCTCTCGGTCGTCGTGCTGGGCGATGAAAGCGGGTATACGGCGGGCGAGAACCAAAAGATGAAGATCGCCGCCATCGAGGCGATGTGGGACACCGAGCCTGCTCCCGCGTCCTTCACCGTGTTCGGCCTCCCCAATCAGGAGACGCATCACACCGACTATGAGGTGAGCGTCCCGTGGGTGCTCGGCCTTATCGCGACACGTTCAATCAACGGCGAAGTGGCGGGCATCAACGAGCTCGTCGCTCATGCCGAGGAGCGCATCCGCTCCGGCCTTATCGCCTACGATGCGCTTGAAAAGCTCCGCGGCGACCGCGACAACGCCGGCGAGAGAGCGCGCCTTGCCGCGCATGGCGACGATCTCGGCTATGCGCTCCTCTTGAAGAAGATCAGGCCGGATGTCGTCAACGCCTCGGACGCCGAGGTCGCGCAAGCCGCTCGGCTGACGATTCCGCCGGTCTCGCCGCTGTTCTGGGCTTTCCGTTTCATGGTCGGCCTTGGTTTCCTCTTTATCGCTTTGTTCGCCGGCGCCTTTTATCTTGCGTCGATTCGCAAGCTGCAATCTTCGCGGGCTTTCCTCCACGTCGCGCTATGGGCGCTGCCATTGCCGTGGATCGCGGCGGAGCTTGGCTGGTACGTCGCAGAAGTCGGCCGCCAACCCTGGGTCATCGAAGGCGTGTTGCCGACGTTCCTCGCCGTATCGAGCCTGTCGGCCGGGAATGTCCTGACGACGCTCGTCGGCTTCATCGCCTTTTATTCGACGCTGCTCGTCGTCGACATCTATCTCATGGTCAAAGCCGTGCGGATGGGTCCGAGCGTCGCCGCGCCGGTCAGAGGCGGAACGGCCGCGTCCCTAGCGGCGGCGCCGGCCGAATAAAGAGAGGCCTCAATCATGCCTAGCTATGAAACTCTGCGCCTGATCTGGTGGGCGCTCCTCGGCGTCCTTCTCATCGGCCTGGCCGTCATGGACGGCTTCGACCTCGGCGCCGCGATTCTTTTGCCCTTTGTCGGCAAGACCGACGCCGAGAGACGCGTCGTGATCAATACCGTCGGCCCCGTTTGGGAAGGCAACCAAGTGTGGCTCATCTTAGGCGGCGGCGCGATTTTCGCGGCGTGGCCGCCGCTCTACGCGGTCGCCTTTTCCGGCTTCTATCTCGCGATGTTTTTGGTCCTCTGTGCGCTGATCCTCCGCCCAGTCGGCTTCAAGTTTCGGTCCAAGCTGGCCAATCCGACTTGGCGGCGCGTCTGGGACTGGGCCTTGTTCGTTGGCGGCCTCGTTCCCGCCCTCATCTTCGGCGTCGCTTTCGGCAATGTCCTCCGCGGCGTCCCGTTCCGCTTCGACGACACCTTGCGCATGACCTACGAGGGAACGCTCTTCGGCCTGCTCAATCCTTTCGCCTTGCTTTGCGGGCTGGTCAGCGTTGCGATGCTAACCATGCATGGCGGCGCCTATCTCGCGCTGAAAGCGGAGGCGCCGGTCGCCGACCGCGCAGCCTTTTTCGCGAGCCGCGCGGCGATGGCGTTGATCGTTCTCTTCGCGATCGGCGGCCTCTGCGTCGCTTTGTTGATCGATGGCTATTCGATTGTCGGCGTCATTCCGCACGATGGCCCGTCAAATCCCCTGATGAAGCATGCGGCGGCCAACGCTGGGGCGTGGCTCGCCAACTACGGCAACGCGCCTTCGATCCTGGCGGCGCCGATCGTGGCTTTTGGCGGCGCCGCCTTGACCATTCTTTTCCTCAGCGCGCGGCGGAACGGGGTGGCGATCGTCGCCAGCGCGCTCAGCGTCGCCGGCGTGGTCGCGACGGCGGGGCTCAGCGTCTTTCCCTTCCTGCTGCCTTCCTCGCTTGATCCGAACGCGAGCCTGACCGTCTGGGACGCCTCGTCAAGCCAGCTGACGCTCATGATCATGTTGATCGCGACGCTGGTTTTCCTGCCGATCGTCCTCGCCTATACGGCCTGGGTCTATCACGTGCTTCGCGGCCGCGTCACGACAGCCTATGTCACGGAGAACACGGCCAGCACATACTGAGCGGGGAGAACGGCATGTGGTATTTTGCCTGGATTCTCGGCGTTGGTTTCGCCGGAACTTTTTCTATCCTCAACGCGATGTGGCTCGAGCTCCACGAGACGCGGCCGATCGAAGATGAGCTCCACGCTCCGTAAAGTTACGTCGAGCGCCGCGACGATGTGGGCGCGCGCCGCCTCTCTAGCGGCGGCCGGGGCGATCAGCCTCGCCCTCATGCTCGACCCTTATATCCTGAACGGGGTCTCGGCATTTCGCCTTCACGCCGGACTTCCTCTCCTTATGCTGGGCGCGTCGGGCGCCTTCGCTTACGGCTTTGGCTTTCAGCCGAGCAGTCGATTCTTTCGCGTGGCGCTTCAACCCGCGCTTGCCTGGGCGCTCATCGCCGCGGGGGCGGCGTTGATCATGGCCGTTTAGCCGGCCAAACCTCACTCGACCTTCGACAGGCGAGCGCCTTGTCGATTGGGCGTCTCATCCGTCACCCCTGCGCTGATATCGTCGCAAATCGTAACTCGATGCGGCGCGAATGTAAGTTGCGGCGACTTTCACGCCTTCAACTTGACCGTCTTCTGCTTGCGAATGCTCTCGTCGGCCGCCAGCACGATCCGCAAACTGTTCACCGCGGCATTCATCGATTCCGACAGGTCCTTGTTCTTCACGATTGCGTCGTGAAAGGCCATCGCTTCGCGATCACAGAGCGCCTGATGGTCTGGTTCGTCGTCCATGCGAAAGACGTCGTCCTTCTTGATGAAATTCTTCGATTTTGGGTCGACCGCGGCGTGGTGCAGCCGGATGGCGTTGGTCTTGGTATGCTGGTCAATGTCGGCGGACGCCGAGACCTTGTCGCCGGACGCTTCGTTCTGTCCCTCCTGCGCGACGACGATCGAGACGGAGCCCTTCGGTCCGACAATGTCCTTCACGAAGTAGGCGACCTCGCTCATCATCGGACCCCAACCGGCCTCGTACCAGCCGACCGACCCATCATCGAATGTCACGTGTAGATGCCCATAATTCTGTTGCGCGGCCTCCTTCCAGAGCTTGGCGCCGACGCCGTGCACGCTCACCGGAGTAGCGCCCGTGACCTGACACATGACGTCAACGTAGTGCACGCCGCAGTCGACGATCGGCGGCAGGCTGTCGATAAGCGTCTTGTGCCAGCTCCAAGCCGGTCCAGAGGATTGCTGGTTGAGGTTCATCCGCATGACGAGCGGCTTGCCAAGCGTCCTACCGACTTCGATGAATTTCATCCATGAGGGATGCACGCGCAGGATATAGCCGAGCATCAGTTTGCGCTTCCTCTCGCGCGCAAGCTTCACGATCTTTTCCGCGTCTTTCACGTTTGTGGCGATCGGCTTCTCCAGGAAGACGTGGCAGTTCGCCGCGAGCGCTTTCAACGCATAGTGGGCATGAGTATTGGGATAGGTGTTTATCGAGACAGCGTCAGGCTTTGTCGCCGCCATCGCCTCGTCGAAATCCTCGAAACGGGGATAGGACGTGAGCTCGGCGGGCAAATCCTTGCGCGACTTGATTGTACGGCTCATCAGCCCGACGATCTCGAAGCCGTCGAGCTTGTGATAGGCCTTGGCGTGGCTGATGCCCATATTGCCGACGCCGACGACGAGAATTTTCACTTTCTTGTTCGGCATGGGTATTCCCTCCAGCAAGTCCGGGCGGACGCGTCACAGAAGACGCATTCTCGCTTCAAGCGCGGCGATCGCCAAGCGGCGCGCGATTGCTTGTTACGCGCGCCGCTCTGGCCCGTCGCCGCGAAGAATTCGTCAATTGATCGCGTTGGCAAAAAAGTTCTTTTTGATCGTCTCGACGTCCACCTTGGCGACGTCGTCGGAGAGCTTGTAGGCCTTGGCGTCCGCCTCTACCTTCGCCTTGTCGAACGTATTGGCCGGCCCGATGAAGGCGTTGGTGATCACGCTATTAACATCCACATCGACAGTGAGCTGGCCAATATCCTTAAGAGTTTTGAAGAACGTCGTCCATTTCGTCATGTCGTGATCGCCCCAACCGGCTCGCTTCGCCATGTCGCCTTTGAAGACTCCGGCGAGCTGCATCAGGCTCTCCACGCCTAGCGCTGGGCCGAGATTCTGTTTCACGACCGGCATCGCCTTGAACACCGCCTCCGTCGCCGCCAGCGGATTGACGTCAGCGAACTGCATGCCCATCGCCCACCCGCGCAGGTATTTCTCGAGGAACGCCTTGCGCTCGGGGTCGTCGACATCGGCGCGTCGCACCACGAAAGAATTGGCGGGGAACGGAGAAGTCCGTAGGCCGAGCCAGTAGTCGAATTTCAACCCCTTGCCCTCCCAGTCCGCGCGCAGACCTTCCCAAGCCAGCGCCGCATCGCCCTGTCCTCCTTGGAGAGCAGTGCCCCAGGTCGGCCAGCCCGCCTCGAGGTACTTGACGCTCTTCGGGTCGACTCCGGCGGCCGCGAACATCGGGTCGCAAATCGCCTGCCATGCCGCCGAGCCGAGAAGGATTGTCTTGCCTTGGAGGTCCTTCAGATCCTTCGCGCCTTGGCCTTTGCGGAACGCAAAGTCGAAAACGTCGACCGCCCCCATGTTCCAAACCGACACAAGGTCGAGCTTGTTGTTGAGCGCGAATGAGAACACGCCGGGCGACGGGAAACCCATGTCGGCCTGCGACAGAGCGACGAACTTCACGGTCGCCGTGCCATCCGATGGGCCCGGCTCCATCTTCGTCTTGAGGTCGCCGAAATAGCCGAGCTCCTTGCCGACCCAGTAGGGATAATCGTCGAGCACTTCCAAAGTGCCGCGGGGGCTGATCCAGGTAAACTCGCTGTAAGGCGTGGCGTAGGCGGACGTCGCTCTGAGGCTCGTCCCTCCCAGCGTGGTCGCCGTGACGACGCCGGACGCCGAGACTTGTAGGAAGCGGCGGCGCGACAGGCCGCCGGGTTTCGTATTCGTGCTCATGGTCGTTCTCCCTCCCTGTGCGCCGCATCTGGATTGTTGTTTTAACGGGCCGCCGGGCGGCTCGGCGGTCTTGAATTTGTCAAGCCTCCCAGCTCGCGAACCGCTTCCCCAGCCAGTAGAAGAACACGTATATGAGGATGCCCATTGTCGCGAGGATAAGAATCACGGCGAAGAACTGCGGCATGCGGATCATCGACGAGTAGGTCGTCAAGCGATTGCCGAGCCCGAAGCCGCCGCCCACCATCTCTGCGCCGACGGAGGTCAGCAGTCCGAAGATCGCGCCGATCATCAGTCCGACAATGATCATCGGCATCGCCATCGGCACCCGGATCTTCGTGAAAATCTGCAAGGTCGACGCTCCGAACGAGCGGGCGAGCGCAATCTTGGCGAGGTCGACGCGCCGAAAGCCGGTCGCCGCATTGATCATGACCATCGGCCCCGAAGCGAGCGCAACCGCGATCACCCGCGGCGTATAGCCGAACCCGAAGCGAAGAATGAGCAACGGCACAAGCGCCAGCATCGGCGTCGTGACGAGGAGAAGAATGTATGGCGCGATGATCTTCTCCGCGAAAGGAAATTGGGTAATCACCGCCGCAAGGACGAGCCCCATAGACGCGCCGATCGCATAACCCATCAGGAGCTGCACGAGCGTGTAATAGATGTGCGCGGCGAGGAACGGCATTTCGGTGAAGAGCGCCAGGAAGATCGACGAGGGCGTCGGCATCACGTAGGCGGGCACCTGAAAGACGCGCAGCAAGATTTCCGCGCTGCCGATGATGAAGACCGCCAGCCCGACGATCGCGACGATCTCGCGCGTCGTCTGAATGTTCACGCCGCTCGACAGGGCCGTGAGGTTGGTGATCGATACGTCCTGTGGCGGCTTCGCCTTCTTGCCGAATTCGGGGATATTGTCGTTGAGCGCGTCCTCGCTCATCGCCTCACTCCGCTGCCTCGGCGCGGGCCGGCCGAGCCGGCTGATGCTGAATCTGGCCTTTGATCTCGTTGACAAGGTCGAACGCCTCTCTCGACGCCATGATCTCGAGCGGGCGCGGACGAGGGAACGAGATGGGAAATACTTTCGCCAGGCGCCCGGGCCGGGACGTCATCACGAAGACCCTGTCGGAGAGAAACACCGCCTCGGCGATATTGTGGGTGATGAAGATGATCGTCTTCTTGGTCTCGAGCCAGATCTCCTCGACGAGCAAATTCATGTCGTCTCGCGTGAACGCGTCGAGCGCGCCGAAAGGTTCATCCATCAACAGCACGGAAGGGTTGAAGGAGAGCGCTCGAACGATAGCGGCGCGCTGCTGCATGCCGCCCGACAATTCGCGCGGCATCTTACCGCCGAAGCCCAAAAGGCCGACGCGCGTCAGTAGCGCGTCGATGCGAGTCTTGTCCGGACGCGTTCCCTTGATCTCGAACGGCAGCTCGATATTGCGCTGCAATGTCCTCCAAGGGAGCAGGTTCGCCTCCTGAAAGACCATGCCGATCTGCGGATGCGGGCCGGTCACCGGCGCGTTGTCGAGCTTCACGGTCCCGCCGGTCAGCGCGTGCAGACCGGCCAACGACCAGAGCAGCGTCGTCTTGCCACAACCCGAAGGGCCGACGACACAGACGAATTCCTCCTCCGACACCGACATGGAATAGTTGTCGAGGGCGTGCACGCGGCCCGACTTGGTCTCGTAGAACTTCGTCGCGTTCTCAACGACGAGTTTCGCCCGCGGCCCTTTAGCCTCGCTCATGGCGACGACTCCCTAAGCGAGCAGCGTCCCCCAGGCAGGCCCGCGAGGCAAGCAAATTTTGACATTAAGGCGCGCGCACGCGACGTTGCGTCGGCGCGGGTCGGGGCCGTTCGAACGAGGGCATATGAGCGCAGAGGCTTCCACACACGTGCGCGCCTGGACTGCGGCGCTCACGCGCGCGCTGAACGGCGCCGACGCCGGATCCGTCGGGGCGCTCTTCGAGCGTGACGGTTTTTGGCGCGACATTCTCGCCTTTACGTGGACCATCCTAACGTTCGAGGGGCGAGAGGCGATCGAGGCGATGGTCCTCGCCAACTCCGAGCGGCTGCGCCCGATCCGGTTCGAACTCGATGGCGCAGCCAGCGAGGACGGCGAAGAGGCGTTCCTGCGCGTCGAAACGCGGATCGGGCGGGGACGCGGGCATGTCCGCCTGCAGCGCGGCCTCGCCCGCACGCTTCTGACGACGCTGGAAGAACTCGCCGGCCACGAGGAGCGCCTCGGCGACGCCCGGCCCTTGGGCATCGTTCACGAGGCCCGGCGAGGACGGCGCACCTGGCTCGAGGAGCGTCAGACGGAAGAAGCCGAGCTTGGGCGCGCGCGCCAACCCTATTGCGTCATTGTCGGAGGCGGCCAGGGCGGCATCGCGCTTGGCGCACGGCTCAAGCAGCTTGGCGTGCCGACCCTGATCGTCGAAGCGAACGAACGGCCCGGCGACACGTGGCGAAAGCGGTACAAGTCGCTCGTCCTCCATGACCCCGTCTGGTACGATCATCTCCCCTATTTGCCGTTTCCCGCGCACTGGCCGGTTTTCGCGCCGAAGGACCAGATCGCGGACTGGCTTGAAGCCTATGTCAAGGTCATGGGCCTCAACTACTGGGGCGGCGCAACGTGCCGACGCGCCGAGTTCGAGGACTCGGGCAAGACATGGCGACTATTGATCGAGCGCGGCGACAAGACCGTCGAGCTGCGGCCTCGGCACTTTGTGCTTGCGACCGGCTCCTACGGAAAACCCCGCCGCCCGGAGATTGAGGGAGCCGCCGCCTTCGGCGGGCCGATCCTGCACTCGGCGGACTATCGCTCCGGCAAGGATTTCGCTGGCAAGGCATGCCTCGTCCTTGGTTCAAACTCCTCCGCGCACGACATCTGCGCCGATCTTTGGGAGCATGACGCCATAGTTACGATGATCCAGCGGTCGCCCACGACCGTCGTGCGCTCGGAGACGTTGATGGAGTTCGGCTTCAAGGATCTGTACTCGGAAGAAGCCGTCGCCAAGGGCATGACAACGGACAAGGCGGACCTGCTCTTCGCGTCGATCCCCTTCCGATTGATGCCCGAGCGACAGCGTGAACTCTATCGGCGTATTCAGGAAATCGACGCGCCCTTCTACGCCGCTCTCGCCAAGACAGGATTCCTACTCGATTGGGGCGAAGACGAGAGCGGATTGATGATGAAGGCGCTGAGGACCGGCTCGGGCTATTATATCGACGTCGGCTGCTCGCGCCTCATCATCGAGGGCGAAGTGAAGGTGCGGCCCGGCGTCGGTATCGCGAGCCTTTCGCCGGCCCGAGCACATTTGTCCGACGGGTCCTCGCTACCGGCGGACGCGCTGATCCTCGCGACCGGCTATGACTCGATGACGACGCGCCTCGCCGAGATGGCTTCAGCGGAGATTGTCGACCGCGTCGGACCCAATTGGGGCTACGGCTCCGGTTTTCGCAATGATCCCGGCCCCTGGCTCGGCGAGTTGCGCAACATGTGGAAGCCCTTGCCGCAGGAAGCGCTTTGGTGTCATGGCGGCAATCTGCATCTGTCACGGTTCTATTCGAAATTTGTCGCATTGCAGATCAAGGCGCGAATGGAAGGCTTCGAAACGCCGGTGTATGCCCCGACATGCTGACATCGTCTGAGAAAGAAGATGGCGTGAGGTCAAGAGCTGACAAGAGCTGGAGACCGTAGACGGACTTAGGAGAGGCGCCGGACGCCAGTCAATCGGCGTCGGCGGCAACGTCGAAACGCTCTGAGAGAAGCCTCGATCTTCTTGCCGGCGTCTATGCCATGCCTGGGCTCCACGAGGAGGGCTTATTGATCTGGTGGTACGCCGACGACTTCTTGAGAAATAGGTGGACCGCTCACGACGATAATCGATTAAAAACACCCCCGAGCTTCGGCAATATTCGAAGTCCCTCTGGATCACAAATTCCGCCGAGTGAATATTAGAGCGACAGCTTCTGTCTGCACGCCTCGAGCAAATGGCTTGGAGCAGGCGCATGCCAAACGACTTGGTACGCGCCGAGGACGTCGTCGCGAGTCACCGCCATGCCGGGCGCGGCGATCCATGGCGGCGGACGTCGTCCGACAAGATTAAGCAAGGTCACCTGCGCGGCGGCTGCGCCTTGATCGTAAGGTCGTTGCGCGGCGATGCCCTTGAGCAAGTCTCCTTCGACCAACTCGGCGGCGGCGGCGTTGCCAAGGTCAACCGTCGTCACTGCGAGGGTTCGCGATCGCGCGCGAATTGCGCTGAGCGCGTTGAGGGCGGGCACGTCCCAAGCGACGAACAGACCATCGAGATCGTCGTTTTCGACGAGCAAGCGTTCGAACGCCGCGCCCGCCTCCTCAACCGTGACGAACCGGCCGCGCACCAAAGTCACGTCCGGCCGCCGGCGGCCAATCCATTTGCGGAAGGCGATCTCTCGTTCATTGGTCGCGTAGAAGTCGGCGCCATAAGTGAGGATCCCGGCGACGCCCTCTTCCGGAAGGTGTGGGGACAAGAGTTCGGCGGCGATTTCGCCGAGATTGAAATTGTCGGCGGAGACCACCGCCGCATAGTCCCCGCCCGGCATCAGGCCGGAAGGCACGTTGTCGAGTAAGACCAGCGTCTTGCCGGATTTCGAGATCGCGCGGTGGCCTTCGACGACGCCCTCGGCGCCGATCGGAATGCTGATCACGGCGTCGGCGCTTGTCGCCGCGAGGCGCAGAAGCGCGCGGTTCTGCTTCTCCTTGTCGAAGCCGCAATCGACCACATCGACCACCGCCGCCGAATAGGCCCCCAAGGTCGCGACAATGCCGGCCAACTCTTGCCTCGACCAATCGCTTGTCGTGGTGTGAAGAACGACCGCGACGGTAAACCGCGCGGCGCGGGCCAAAGCAGCTTCTGTCTCCGACAAACATATTTTGTCGGCTGGAGCGGCCCTTTCGCCATGCGGCCCAAGTCCGGTGATCGACATGCGCCTCCCTCGGATGAGGACTAGGCCTCGAAATTGGCCGACAGGCAAGTTGCGAGGGCGAAATCTGCGCGGCTCTATCGCCTGCTTACGCAACGGGAGGTTTCGGAGCGCGCGCCGATTGACGCGCGGGCGCGTTCGGCTTCGAGAGAGGCCAAGAACGACGGAAGCCGACGGGGCGAGCCAAAGGCGATCCAGTCCTGCAGCATGGCGGGTGAAAAGATTTCGTCCGAGGCCAGACGGGACGCGCCGATCAGCGCGGCTGTTCCGCCCAATTGCGAACAAAGGATGCGCAGATCGCGCGTCGCCAGCGGGTGGGACTGGCGATAGATCGCCTCGCGGACCGAGGCGAGCAGGACTTCCGCCGATTCCGTGACGCTCCCGCCGAGCACGACAAAAGCCGGATTGAGAAGGTTGACGAGAGGCGCGAGGCTGGCGCCGACCAAACGTCCGCAACGCGCCAGGAACTCTGCGCAAAAGGCGTCGCCAAGCTGTGCGCCGTGGCCGACGTCCGTCGCGGTCACCTCGCCATTTCGCCCGTTGATGTCGGCGAGGTAGCGGCTGCGGCCATCCGTCGCCGCCGCTCGAGCTTCGCGGGCAATGGCGTCGCCGCTGGCCAGCGCCTCCAGACATCCTTTCGCCCCGCAATGGCAGACGATGTCGGATTCGCCAGTCGGGGCGTGTCCGATCATGCCGGCGAACCCTTGCGCGCCGCGATGCAGGCGGCCGCCGGACACAGATCCGGCGGCGATCGAATGCCCGAGCTTGACGAAAAGGAGGTCGCCGCCCCCTTGGCAGACGCCGGCCTTGAATTCGCCGAACGTCATCATCTGCGCGCCGCCGCGCCCCCAGGCTGGCGCCTTGAAGCGCAGCGAAAGCGCGACGGCGAAGTCGAAGGCGCGCCAGGATTGCAAGACGTCGAGCGAGACGATGCCGAATGCGTCGCCGTCATTGGTATTGGCGAGGACCGGTTCGGGGAGGGCGACGCCAATGGCCCAAACCCGGTCCTTGCCGCCGCGTTCATCGAGAAGCCAGATGAACAGATTGGTGACGCGCTCCAGAATTGCTTCGGGCCCGTCAGCGAGGTCCACGGCCTCGTGATGCTCGACTGTCAGGCGTCCGGAGAGATCGGCGAGCGCGACGGACGCGGACGATCGCTCGATCGAGACGGCCAAAATCGCCCCTGCTTCGACGAGGAAACGCATGTGGCGCGGCGCCCGCCCGCCCTCCGGAGCGCCAAGCTCGCCGGCGGCGACGAGGCCGAGCTTCTCGAGCGTCGTCAGCCTGTCGACAAGCGCGGCGCGGCCGAGTTCGGCCTCGCGCTCCAAATCCAGGCGTGTCGTTGCAGCGCCCGTCCGGATGAGATTGAGCACGCAAGCGAGGCTCGCGCCGCCGGTCTCGATTGTGCGCGGCCGCCCCACGCGCCGCGCCGCCTTCTTGTCGGTCTCCGACGATGGAAGAGGCCCATCGTTCATTTAAGCGTTGCCCTGTGAGCCTGCTGACCAGCACGCCGTCGCCTGCCGATCATGAGCACAATCGAATCTGCCAAGCAACAAAGTGATATAATTTTCCAACAAAAAGCATCCAATCTTTTGCGCTTAATTACATTGACGGTCTGATCCTCAAAACTCAAAGTGAGGGCGGCCGGGGCTCGGGCGCGCCCGAAACGACCTAAGGGAGGAAGGGCGATGAAGGCGCGGCTTGCCTATCACGCCAATTGCTGGGGTCCGCTTGGCGGCAACGCCGTCGGCGTTACGTCGGTAAGCGAGCTCACTTATCGCACTTTCGGGGATGTCGCCCAGGCGATCGCCGAAATCGGCGCGCTCGGTTACCAGGGCGTCGAATTGTTCGACGGCAATCTTCTTGACTATGAAGCCCGCCAACCGGAGCTGCGGGCCTTGCTTGGCGGGGCCGGCGTCAATCTCGTTGCTGTTTATTCCGGCGCGAATTTTATCTTTCCCGACATTCTCGGCGAGGAGCTTGTCCGGATTGCGCGCGCCGCCGACGCGGCCGCCGCTTTCGGCGCGGAACATCTCGTCGTTGGCGGCGGCGCAAAGCGCTTCGACGGCTTGAAAAGCGATGACCATCAACGTCTCGGCGAAGGCCTTGAAAAGGTCGTCGCAATCGCGAAGGCGCGCGGGCTAAAAGCGCACTACCATCCGCATTTGACGACGATCGTCGAGGGTCCAGCGGACGTCGATCGGATATTTTCCCTGACTTCGATCGATTTCTGCCCCGATACGGCGCATCTGGCGGCGGCCGGCGGCGATGTCCCTGCGATCATCCGTAAGCATCGCGACCGCATCTCCTATGTGCATCTGAAGGGTTGGAGCAAGCAGCCCTTCGCCTTTACGCCGCTCGATCGCGGCGATCTCGATATGTCGGCGATCCTCCACGCGCTCGTCGACATCGATTTTCGCGGGTGGATCACGGCGGAGCTCGATTCCTGGCCAGATCCCAAGGACGGCGCGGCAATGAGCTTGGGCTTTCTGCGCAGCGCGCTCGCCCACGCTTCGCGGTGACGGACTTATTGTAGAGATCGATTGCGCACGAGAGAAATGACGCCAAGGGAGGTACGAAAATGACAAGAACGACGCTTCTATCAGCCGGCGCGACGCTGGCGCTCTTTTTCGCGATCAGCGCCCCGGCTTACGCCGCCGATCCGGACGCGGAACTGGCGAAGATGAAGACGCAGGTCTTCAGTCTTGGGCCGAATGGCGAAAAGCCGACGGCCGCCTCCAGCGTCACGCTCACGGACGATGAACTCGCCAAGGTCAAGGCGAAGCACGCCAAGGCGGCGCTCGTCTTTCACTATGGCGGCAACGATTGGTCGAATGCGCAGGAGACGGCTCTCAAGGCGCAATTCGCCGCCGAAGGGATCGATGTTATAGCGACAACCGACGCCGGCTTTAAGCCTGAGAAGCAGGTCGCCGATATCGAAACTGTGATGGCGCAGAAGCCTGACATCATCGTCTCGATCCCGGTCGACGCGGTGGCCACCGCCGCCGCGTACAAGGCGGCGGCCGACAAAGGCGTCAAGCTGGTCTTCATGGACAATGTGCCCAAAGGCTTCACAGCCGGAAAGGAATATGTGAGTTCGGTTTCGGCCGACAACTACGGCAACGGCGTCGCCGCGGGGCATCTGATGGCGAAGGCGCTTGGAGGCAAAGGCGAGATCGGCCTCGTATTCCATGCGGCTGATTTTTTCGTCACGCGCCAGCGCTACGACGGCTTCAAAAAGACAATCCTTGACGACTACCCCGACATCAAGATCGTCGGCGAACAAGGCATCGGCGGGCCTGACTTCTCGGGCGACGCAGAAAAGGCGGCTGGCGCTCTGCTGACCGAACATCCCAAGCTCAACGCAATCTGGGCGGTGTGGGACGTTCCGGCCGAGGGCGTGATGGCGGCGGCGCGGGCCGCGGGCCGCGACGATCTCACCGTCGTCTGCGAAGACCTCGGCGAGAACGTCGCCATCGCCATGGCCAAGCGCGAATTCATCAAGGGCATCGCCTCGCAACGACCCTATGATCAGGGCGTGACCGAGGCCAAGCTCGCCGCCTATGCGCTGATCGACAAGCCGGCGCCCGCCTATGTCGCGCTCCCCGCGGCGCCGATCACCAGGGATACTTTGCTCGCAGCCTGGCAGGAGATCTATCATCAGCCGGCGCCAGACAAAGTCGCGAAAAGCATGAAATAGGCTGGAGCTCCTTTCCGCCCCTGCCGAGCGATCCGGCGGCCCGCCGCCGGATCGCAGTTCTAAAAAATCTGGGCCACGGCTTTGACGGCGGCGACGCCATGACGACAACCGAAGCGCCATCACCGATTGCCGTCCGACTATCAGGCGTCTCGAAAAAGTTCGGCGGGGTACGCGCGCTCGACAATGTCGATTTCGAGGTGTTGTATGGGGAGATCCATGCGCTGCTCGGCGAAAACGGCGCCGGCAAGTCGACGATCCTGAAAATTCTCAACGGCGTGCATGCGCCGAGCGCGGGAACGATCGAGATCGACGGCGTCACGCTCGCCGAACATACGCCCGAAGCCGCCAGGCGCGCCGGCGTCGGCATGATCTTCCAGGAAATGAGTCTCGTGCCGACGCTCACCGTCGCGCAAAACATTTTTCTCAACAACGAAATAAAAAGCTCGGTCGGCTTCATCGATGATGATAGCGCAGCGCGGCGCTCGCGGGAATTGTTCGGGACGCTCGGCGTCGATATCGATCCTTACGCAACTGTCGGCGATCTTTCGGCGGGTCAGCGTCAACTCACCGAAATCGTCAAAGCCATTTCGCGCAATATGCGGGTTCTTGTCCTTGACGAGCCGACGACCGCGCTGTCGAGCGGCGAGGTCGATAAGCTCTTCGCTTTTCTCCGCCGGCTGAAGTCAGACGGGGTCGCGGTCATCTATGTTTCCCACCGGATGGACGAGATCATGCGCATCGCCGATCGCGCTACGATTCTGCGCGACGGACGACGGGTCGTCACCGCGCCGCTCAGCGAGCTCAGCCTTGAAGCGATGATCGCGCATATCGTCGGCCGGCGCTCCGCCGGCTTCTCCGGCGTCGCGCGGCGGAACTTAGAGCGAGGCGCGCCGCTTCTCGAACTGAGGGGCCTAAGCGGTCCGCACAAGCCGGAAAACGTCGATTTGACGGTCCATGCCGGCGAAGTGGTTGGCGTCGCCGGATTGCTCGGCAGCGGGCGCAGCGCGCTGGCGCGCGTGCTTTTTGGCGTCGACGAGAAGCGATCCGGCGAAGTTCGCATCAAGGGCGCGCCGGTCGATATCCGCTCGCCGCAGGATGCGATCGCCCATGGCCTGGCGCTCGTCCCCGAAGACCGGCTGCGGCAAGGTCTGGTGATCGAGCACAGCGTCGAATCGAACGCCACGATCGCCGTGCTCGAGCGCATCAGCTCCTGGTTCTTTGTCTCGCGCTCCAAGTCGGTCGCGGCGGCGGAACGCCAGATCGACACGCTGCGCATCAAGACCGCCTCGCGCGACGCCCCCGCGCGCACATTATCCGGCGGCAATCAGCAGAAAGTGGTGATCGCGAAATGGCTCAACACCGAGCCGGATATCCTCGTGCTCGACGAGCCGACCGCCGGCGTCGATATCGGATCCAAGGCGGAGATCATCACGCTTGTGCGCGACCTTGCGGCTCGCGGAAAGGCGATCCTGGTCATCTCATCTGAATTGTCCGAGCTTCTCACGGCCGCCGATCGCGTTATCGTCCTCGCCGATGGCTGCGTCGCCAGCGAGGCGGAGCGCAGCGCCTTCGACGACCCCAATCCTGGGGACGACCAGGGCGCGCGGCTGCAATTTGCTGAGCGTCAGCTTTCGGCCCTGCTCCAACGCGCGCACGCCCATGACTGAAATCAAGATCCTTCCTGCCTCGGCGGCGCGACGATCGCCCCTCGCGGACTGGCGGCAATATGTGACCTATCTCGGCTTCGTGCTGATTTTCGTCTTCTTTTCGGCGACGCTCTACAACAAGGGGTTCCTCGAGCCGAATAATCTGCTCAACATCTTGCGCCAGACCGCCATGATCTCGATCATGTCGGTCGCGATGACGTACGTGCTGGCCGCCGGCGAGATCGATCTTTCGATCGGCATGGTGGCCGGCTTGGCCTCGCTGGTCGTCGCCGTGGCGATGGACCAGTTCGGCGCCGTCGCCGGCGTGATCGCGAGCCTCGGCGTCGGCGGTCTCGTCGGTTTGATCAACGGCGTCTTGACCACCCGGGTCGGCATTCCCTCTTTTTTGACGACGCTCGCCATGATGGGGATCGCGCGCGGCGCGGCGATGTGGATGACGCAAACCAAATCCATCCCCATTCTCGACGACAATTACATCGCGGTTTTCGGCGGCGGCAATCTCGGCCCTATCCCGGTTCTGGTGATTTGGACCTTGGCCTTCGCAGTCGTTGGCCATGTCGTGTTGCGACGTACGACATTCGGACGCCGCGTGCTCGCGACCGGCGGCAGCGAGACTTCCGCGCGCTACAGCGGCGTCGACACGCGCTCGATCAAGCTGCGCGTGCTCGTCATCTCCAGCCTCGCCGCCGCCGTGGCGGGCATGCTCTATGCTGGCCGATTGCATTCGGGCCGATTCCAGCTCGGCGAGGGCGACGAATTGTCGGTGATCGCCGCGGCGGTGCTTGGCGGCACCAGCCTGTTCGGCGGCGTTGGCACCGTCGTCGGCTCGATCGTCGGTTCGCTGATGATCGGCGTCATCAACAATGGCCTGTTGCTGATGGGGCTCGAATACAGCCAACAGCTCATCGCGCGCGGCGTCATCATTATCGTCGCGGTGGCGATCAGCCAGTCGCGCAAATAGCGAGGTCGAGCGAGCTATGAAGCCCTTCTCGCTCGGCCGGTCGAGATCAAATACTACGAAATGCTCGGCCAGCGCGCCGCTTGACGCGGGAGGTTCGTCGTGAGCGGAGAGACTTTCTTCAACGCCCATCAGCGCGCCACCATCGAAGCGGCGATGGCTTGCATCATCCCGACCGACCATGACCCGGGCGCCCGCGAGGCGGGCGCGATCGATTTCCTGGAGCGCTATCTGTCGGGCATCGACTTCATTTACGCCAAACCTGACGGCGGCGGCTTCGAGAAACTTTCCGGCAAGCGGGCGGAGGCGTGGCGACAGCGCATCGACACGCTGCGCAAGACCTATGTCGAAGGAATCTTCGCCCTCGACGCGCTTTGCCGAAAGCAATTCAACGGCGAGTTTCGGACGCTCGACGAGCGTCGCCAGGAGGAAGCCCTGATCTTGCTGGAGCGCGAAGGCGCGCAGCAGGCGTCGTCGGGCGGCGCGCCCGGCGAAGGACTGGCGCTTCAGCAGACCTTGACGGAGACCGATCTCGAATTCCTGCCGCTCCTGGTGATGCACACGCGCCAAGGCTTCTACGCCGACCCCGTCTATGGCGGCAACAAGGACCATGTCGGCTGGAAAGTGATCGGCTTTCCCGGACCTTCATCGTTGATGGAGGTCTTCACCGGCCGTTACAGCGCCCTGCCTTGGTTCGCCGAGGGCGAGGCCGAAAAATACGGGGAGGCGAATCGTGGCGCATAAGAAGAAGCCTGCGCGCACCGACGTCTGCATTGTCGGCGCCGGCGCATCCGGCGCGGCGGCCGCCAAGGTGTTGACGGAAGCGGGCGTCGGGGTCGTCGGCCTCGAACGGGGCCCCTGGCGCAGCCGCGAAACTTTCGGCGGCGACGAACTCGCCAATATCAACCGCTACAATCTCTGGCCTGACCCTTTGCTCAATCCGCGCACCGTGCGCGCCTCGGCGAAGGAGAAGCCGCGCGTCGAACTCTTCTGCCCGGTGCCACAAATGGTCGGTGGGGGCACCGTGCATTGGCAGGGATGGCTGCCGCGTTTCACGCCGAGCGACTTTCGCCTGCGGAGCGCCGTTGGAGAGGTCAAGGGGACAAGTTTGGCCGATTGGCCGATCAGCTACGAAGAGCTCGAGCCTTATTACACGAAGGTCGAATGGGCGTTCGGCGTTTCCGGCATGGCTGGGGCCAATCGCTACGAGGGACCGAGAAGCAGGGACTATCCCTGTCCGCCATTGCCGATATCGCGGTACGCGCAAAAATTTCACCAGGGCTGCGCAGCGCTCGGATGGAATTCGTTTCCAACGCCGCAGGCCGCGCTGTCGCGCCCCTTCAATGGACGCGAGCCGACGGTGATCAGCGCTTTCGCCCAGCAGCACGGCGATCCGACGGGCACGCGGTCAAGCGCCCTCAATGTCTTTATTCCCGACGCCAGGAGGACCGGACGTTTCGATCTTCGCCCCGAGAGCTATGTGCGGGAATTGACCCTGAATTCGCAAGGAGAAATCAAGTCGGCGGTCTACGAGGACGCCGAAGGAGACTTGGTCGAGCAAGAAGCAGAGATTTTCGTGCTCGCTTGCGGCGCCGTCGAATCCGCGCGCCTCTTGCTTCTCTCCAAAACCGGCCGCTTTCCGAACGGCTTGGCGAACGGCTCCGACCTCGTTGGGCGCAACGTCACCTTCCATGAATACAGCGCCGCCGTCGGGCTTTTTGATGATCCGATTTACGCCTGGGCCGGCGGAGGGTACGTCAGCGCGTCGAGTTTCCAGTTCTACAATCATGACGCTTCCCGGGGTTTCGTGAGTGGCGGCCACATCGCCTGCGCCGGCGTCGGCATTCCGTTGCCGATCAATTGGCGTCTGCCCGACGCGCCGGCTTGGGGCGCTGCGGCCAAACAGAACGATCGCGACAATTTCAACCACTCCATGGCCGTGGCCATGGTGCTTCACGACATGCCGCAGCACGACAACCGAGTCGAACTTGACGAAGAGGTCAAGGACGCGTGGGGATTGCCGGTCGCGCGGATCACGCTGACGCCGCACGAAAACGATCTGCGTCAGGGGCGATTTCTGATTGATCGTAGCGCGGACATTCTCGCGGCGGCGGGCGCCAAACGAGTGCAGAAAGTCTATGCCGAGCGCGTTACCGGCAATTGCTCCCATCAGCATGGCACGGCTCGGATGGGTGACGACCCGTCGCGCTCGGTGCTTGACCGCTGGTGCCGCGCCCACGAAGTCGACAACCTTTATATCGTCGACGGTTCGTCTTTCCCGACAGGCACAGGCGCCAATCCAACCTTGACGATCATGGCGAACGCCTGGCGCGTCGCAGAGCAACTTGTCCAACGACGCGGCGCTCCCGATCGCGACCGCCCGACTGCGATCCGAGGGGCCAAAGCTAGCTCTCGAATTGAGAGTCCTGGGAGCGTTTCGCCAGCCCAGCGAGGTCGAACGTTCCAAATACCGTCCAACAGCGCCCGCGTCCGTTGCGCGCCAATCGAGAGGCTTCCAGTGAAAGCACCGCCCCGACGCGGCCCTCGCAAATC
>DATGHD010000136.1:0-15108 GCA_035308145.1 Roseiarcus sp. | reverse complement strand
GCCGCCTCGATGCGCGGATCGATCTGCTCGATGAACGGCGTCATGACCAGGACGACGAAGGGAATGGTCGGCACGAGATTGGCGAGCACGACGCCGTAGAAAGTGCCGCCGAGGCCGATTCGATAGAGCAAGGACGCCATGGGCACGCCATAGGTGAGCGGCGGAATGACGAGCGGGGCCAGGAAGAGGAGCATGACGGCGCGTTTTCCCGGAAAGTCGCGCCGCGCCAGCGCATAGGCTGCGCCGACGCCGACAAGACCGGATAGGGCGACGACCGCGAACACGACTTCGAACGTGACAATGAGAACGTCGCCGAGTTGGAACTCGCTCCAGGCGGAGGAATACCATCGCGGCGTGAAGCCGGAAGGCAGCCAGGCGCCAAGCCAGCGCGTCGCGAATGAATTCAGGACGACGACCGCAATCAGGGCGAAGAGGTTCGCCACGAACGCCGCGGCGACGAGCCAGACGATAGCCCGCCAGAGGCGCGAAGCAAGGCTGTCGTCGCGGATCATCGGCTCATCCTTTCGCCGCGCCGGCCGGGCCGCGATAGAAGCGCGCCCGCAAAACAAGGATAGCGACGACGATGATCAATTGCGCCGCGCCCATGATCAGGGCGATCGCCGAACCAAGCGAATAGTCATATTGTTCGAACGCGGCCTGGTACGCGGCGATGGAAATGACGTGGGTCGCGCCCGCCGGCTGGCCGAGCAGGACGGCGGAGGGGAACACGGCGAAAGCCTGCACGAAACTTAGGGCAAATGTGATCGCGAGGCCCGAGGCGAGGAGAGGCAAAAGAATACGGACGAAGCGCGCCGACGGCTTGGCGCCGAGCGTCGCCGCGGCCTGCTCCAGCGCCGGATCGATTCCGGTGACCTGCGACAGGGTGAGCAAAAAGGCGAAGGGAAATCCGGTGATCAAAAGCGACGCGAAAACGCCCCAATAATTATTGGTCAGCTTCATCGGCGCGGCGATGAGTCCAATCGTCATCAGCGAACGATTGAACCAGCCCTGCGGCCCGAGATAGTTGAGCAGGCCTTCGGCGACGAGAACCGTTCCGAGCGTGACCGGGAGGACCAGGATCGTGGTCAGCAAACGCTGGCGGCGCATCAGCCTGACCCTTAGCGCGATCGGGACGGCGAGCAGGAGATTGACGATCGTCACCGGCAGCGCGAGGCGCAAAGTCGCGAAAATCGTTCCATAGAGATAAGGATCGGAAAAGAAGGCCGCATAATTGGCGTACCAGCGGCCGGCCTTGGGCGTGAGCGACTCGACTAAGCCGTAGACGAGCGGATAGACGAAGAGCGCGAGCACGGCGATCACGGCAGGCAGGCACAGAGCCGTTGTCGCATCGAGGCCGCGAGCGGCGAGGCGCGCGCGCAGCGAAGGCCTCTCAACGCGCGCCTCGGCGGCTGTCACCGCGACGGGCCCGAAAAGGCGACGGCGCGATCCGGCGTTGCGTTTAGCCTTATCGCCTGGCCGCGACCAAGCGGCGCGTCGCTGCGAAAGTAGAGCTCGTCGGCCGTCTTCGCTCGGGCGAGGCCGAAATAGGCGCGGCCGCGATATTCGATTGCCTCGACTTCGGCCTCGATGCCGTCCCCATCGCGCATCGCCACCAAGTCCTCCGGCCGGACGGCGAGCAGCGCCTTTTCGCCAGGCTGAAGCGCGTCGCGAGCCAAGACTTGCAATCGCGCGCCACAGGCCTCGACGATTGCGCGTTCGCCGTCACGAGCCACGACACGGCCGGTCATGCGGGTGCGAAAGCCCATGAAATCGGCGACGTCGGGGTGCTCGGGCCGTTCGTAAAGGTCCGCCGGGGCGCCGACCTGACGGATTGCCCCTTCGCGCATCACCACGATGCGGTCAGCGAGCGAAAGCGCTTCGTCCTGGTCGTGCGTCACGTAGATTGTCGTCGAGCCGATCGCATCGTGAATGCGCCTGATCTCGGCGCGCATTTCAAGCCGCAGCTTGGCGTCGAGATTGGAGAGCGGTTCATCCATCAGCACGAGGGGCGGCCGAATGACGATGGCCCTGGCGATAGCGACGCGCTGTTGCTGGCCGCCGGACATTTGTCCTGGCGGCTTGTCGGCTTGCGCTTCGAGCCGGACCATGGCCAAGGCCTCGTTGACGCGTTCTTCCGCCGATTCCTTTGGGATCCCCTGCATAGCGAGGCCGAAGGCGATATTGCGCCTCGCGCTCATATGCGGAAAGAGCGCATAGCTTTGAAACACCATGCCGAAGCCGCGCGCCTCCGGCGGAAGCTGGTCGATGCGGCGCCCGCCCAGCCAGATCGAGCCGCTGGTCAACGGCGTCAAACCCGCAATGCAATTGAGCGCGGTCGTCTTGCCGCAGCCGGATGGGCCGAGCAAAGCGATGAATTCGCCCGGCGCGATTTCGAGATCGAGGCCGGCGAGAGCGATGTAGGCGCCGAAGGCGCGGCGCACGCCGGCAAGGCGCAGAGCGCCAGCGGTCGAGTTCCTCGCGCTCGTCATGCAACGACCTTCGTGGACTCAGATTCGGCGCGACTGGACAGAGATAGGCCGGCGCTTACCCTCACCCCAACCCTCTCCCGCAAGCGGAAGAAGGCGCGCGCTGCATGCGTCATAGGCGCTGCGGAAATTCGCAGAGCGGCGAAGGATCCCTTCTCCCGTTTGCGGGAGAAGGTGGCCGCGAAGCCGCCGGATGAGGGTAAGCTCTCAAGCTCGGTCATTCGCAGCTCAAGCGCTCATCTTCCGGACATCGTACTATTTCTTCGCTCATCCCTTGCCCGCGCCGATCCGCTCATCCCAGAGCTTGAAGGCGGCGACAAGCTGAGCCGCCTCGAGCGGCGTCTCGATCGGATTGTCGGCGATCCAAGCGGCATATTGCGGCCGGCCGAATTCCTTGATCGCTTCTTGGCTATCCGGCGGGGCCATATCGAGCGTGACGCCTTTGACCGCCGGGCCAGGATAGAAATAACCCTGGTCGTAGGTCATCGCCTGTTGCTTCTTCTCGAGCAAAAAACCGAAGAGATCGAGGAGCACAGCGAGCTTCTCGTCAGCGAGACCCTTGGGCGCCGCCATGTAGTGGGCGTCGGCGACCCAGTGGAAGCCTTTCAGCAGACCGACCTCCGCCTCTTTCGGCACGACGCCGAGGGCGCGCGGGTTGATGTCCCAGCCGGTGGTCGAGGCGATGATGTCGCGCGTGCCTTCGCCGAGCTCCTTCATCGTCTGCGTCGTGCCGGAGCCGTAATATTCGATATTCTCGCCGAGCGCTTTGAGATAGGTCCACGTCTTATCCCAGCCTTTGACCGGGTCCTTTGGATCGACGTCGCCTAAGATATAGGGCAGGCCCATCAACAAGGTTCGGCCCGGTCCCGAATTGGTCGGCCGGGCGTACATGAACTTGTTCTTGTTCTGTCGGCTCCAGTCGAGCAGCTCCTCGGCAGTGGCGGGCGCTTTCTTCACCCGCGCCGGCATATATTCGATCAGCGGGCCCGACGGATAGTATGTGACGCAGACGGCGTGGCTCTTGGCGATCGCCTGCATCTTGAGCGCTTCGGTCAGATAGATCTCGGCGAAATTCGGCAGATCGGCGGCGTAGGGCGAAAGATCGATCCAGAGATCCTGATCGAGCCCCGCGGCGAGCGCGTCGGCGCCGGTGAGAACCAGATCGATGTCGAGATGGCCGGCCTGCTGCTCCGCCTTGATCTTGGCCGGCAGTTCAGGCGCCGGCGCCTTGGAATAGACAAAGCGGCTGACGAATTGCGGCTTGGCCGCGCGATAGGCGTCGAAAGCCGGCTGCGTCAAAGCGAGATTGCCGGCGACGTCGACGATCGAAATGACGACCGGGCTCTTCGGCGCGGCCGGCGTTGCGGCGCGCGCCTTGAAAGCGGCCAAGCCCGCAGAGCCGGCGACAACGCCGACAAAGGTTCTGCGACTGATCGTCATTGCTTTTCCTCCTGTCGACGCCACGCCTTCTAGAGACGATAAGCTTTCTTGGCCAAGCGATAGGCAAGGTCATGCGCCAAATCATGCGCCTCGTCTTCGTCGAGACGATGATCGGCGACAAGACGCGCCAGAAAGGCGCAGTCGCATCGCCGCGCCATGTCATGGCGCGCCGGGATCGATAGATAGGCGCGCGTGTCGTCGTTGAACCCCACCGTATTGGCGAAGCCGGCAGTCTCGGTGGTCGCCTCGCGGAAACGCCGCATGCCCTCGGGACTGTCGAAGAACCACCACGGCGGGCCGAGGCGCAACGCGGGATAGTGGCCGGCGAGCGGCGCAAGCTCGCGGCCATAGGTCGTTTCGTCGAGCGTGAAGAGGATCAGCGTCAAGCGCGGATCATCGCCGTGCTTGTCGAGCAGCGGCTTCAGCGCGCGCACATAGTCAGTCGGGGTCGGAATGTCGGCGCCTATATCCGGGCCGAAATCGCGGAAGATCGCCGGATTGTGATTGCGGAAGGAGCCAGGATGGATCTGCATGACAAGCCCGTCGTCAAGGCTCATCCGCGCCATCTCGGTCAGCATCTGGGCGCGGAAGAGTTCCCTATCGTCAGGCGACGCATTGGCGCCCATCACGCGATCGAACAAGGCGGCCGCTTCGGACCCTGGCAAGTCGGCGGTCCGGCAGGTCGGATGGCCGTGATCGGTCGCGGTTGCGCCGCGCGACTTGAAAAAGGCGCGGCGGGCGCGATGCGCGGCGAGATAGTTCGCGTAGGTCGCAGCGCCCCCGCCGAGCGCAATCAGCTTCTCGACGTTTTCGCGAAAGCCGGCGCGATCGGGATCGACAGTAAAGTCAGGGCGATAGGTCGGCAGCACCCGGCCGCCCCAGCCGGAGGCGCGGATCGCCTCATGGGCGGCAAGATCGTCAAGCGGACTATCGGTCGTCGCAATGACCTCGATCCTGAATTGTCGATAGAGAGCGCGCGGCCTGAAATCGGGGCCTTCGAGGCTTCTGGCGATCGAGTCGTAAATAAAGTCGGCGTTGTCCTCGCTGAGGCGCTCGTCGATTCCAAAGACGCGCTCCAGCGAGTGCTCGAACCATAATCGCGTCGGCGTGCCGCGAAACAAAGGCCAATGGCGCGCGAAAATCCGCCAGATTTTGCGCCCGTCCGTCTCCACGGGCGCGCCGCCGCGACGGGAAACGCCAAGACTCTCGAGGGCCACGCCCTGTGAATAGAGCATTCGGAAGACATAATGGTCCGGCTTGACGAAGAGCGCCGCCGGGTCGGGAAAAGCGGCGTCCTCGGCGAACCAGCGGGGATCGGTGTGCCCGTGCGGCGAGATGATCGGCAGGCTCTCGACGCCGTCATAAAGCCGCCGCGCGATGGCGCGCGCATCGTGCTCGATCGGCAGCAATCTGTCTGGGTGGAGAGCCACGCGCCAGTCAATTCTCAAATTGTCGGGCAAAGCGCAGGAGGCGTCGCCCTGCTTTGGAGGTTGTTGTCGGCCGAGCGGAATGTCAATTTGCCCTGAGGCCCACCGCGGCTTGCGCGCCTGGGCGAAAAGACGTGAATGGGTTTTGGTCAAACAGCAAGGAATTCCTAACCATTTGACTTGAACGTCTTGGCGAGACGCGCGAAAGCGCCGCTCGGCTGGACGACGCTTGGCGGCCTCTTTAGACTCGCGTCGGCCGACGACGCGATTCTGACGCCGAGATTTTAAAGGTGTCCAATGAAACTCTCCGATGAGGATGGCGCCCTCGCAGCGCACGTCGCCGACGACGCCAGCATGTTCGAACTGGCGCCGGTTTCGTTGTGGCTGGAGGACTACAGCGCCCTCAAGTCGCTGTTCGGAGAATGGCGGCGCGCCGGCGTCAAAGATTTGCGCGCCTATCTGAACGACGATCTCGGTCGCGTGAAACTCTGTGCGGGCCTGCTCAAGATCATCAAGGTCAATCGCAAGACGCTGACGCTTTATGAGGTCGAGGACACTGCTCAGCTCGCCGCCAATCTCCTCAGCATTCTTCGCGACGACATGTTGCTGACCCATCTCGAAGAGCTCGCCCAGCTCTGGGATGGAAAACATGAATTTTACGGCAACACCGTCAACTACACGCTGTCGGGCCGGCGCCTCGACATTCAATTGAAGGGCGCCGTGTTGCCGGGCCACGAAGAGAGCTGGGACCGCGTTCTCATCGCCATCGAGGACGTCACCGAGCGCGAGACGACGCGGCGCAAGCTCACCGTAAGCGAAGACTACGCGCGCGGCCTATTCGAGCACTCGCCGATTTCGCTGTGGGTCGAGGACTTCAGCCGAGTCAAGCAATTGCTCGACGAAGCGCGCGGTCAGGGGATTGTGGACTTTCGCGTCTTCACCGACGTTCATCCCGAATTCGTCCAGCGTTGCATGAGCGAAATTCGCGTCGTCGACGTCAACCGGCGCACGCTCGAGCTCTTCGCAGCGCCGAGTAAGCAGGCTCTCCTTCAGCGCATCGGCGAAGTCTTTCGCGACGGTATGGAAGGCCCGTTCCGCGAACAATTGATCGATCTATGGGAAGGCAAGCTTTTCCAGCAGCGCGAGGTCGTCAACTACGCGCTCGACGGCGCTGAGCTCCATCTGCTCTTGCAATTTTCGATCTTGCCCGGCCGCGAGCATAATTGGTCGCTGGCGCAAGTGGCGCTGACCGACATCACGGCGCGAAAGAAGGCGGAGGCCTATCTCGAGTTCCTCGGCAAGCACGACGTGCTGACCAAGCTCTACAATCGCTCGTTCTACGTCGATGAGATCAATCGTCTGGAGCGGAAGAAGACCGCGCCGGTCACCATCGTCATTGCCGATCTCAATGGTCTCAAGCGCGCCAATGATCAATTCGGCCATGGGGCCGGCGATGAATTGTTGCGCCGGGCCGGCGAAGTCTTCGGCAAATTGATCGAGAAGCCGGCCTGCGCGGCCCGCATCGGCGGCGACGAATTCGCCGTCGTGATGCCCAACGCCGATGAGCGGGACGGCGAGAAGATGATTGAGAGCATCCATCAGCTCACCGAACTCAACAATCAGTTCTATTCCGGCGCGCCGCTTTCCTTTTCGATCGGGGCGGCCACTGGCCAGCCGGGCGAGCGTCTAGAGAGCGTCGAGAAACGGGCCGACATTTTGATGTACGACGCCAAACGGCGCTATTACCAATCCGAGGAACACAATCGGCGCGCTGCCGAAGCCGCGGAGTAAGAGCGCCTGAGGCAGGCGGTTTTAAAACCGCTCTTGCTCGGCGGTCCGCGCCCGCTCATCATGCGGGCAAGATAACGGCGCGGGCCGATCGGGAGGAAACCTTGGGTTTCGAAGGACGAACGCCGGGCCTTGGCGCCGGCGAGATTTCAGCGCGCATCGACCGATTGCCGGCGACGAGAACGATCTGGACCTATGTCGTCCTACTAAGCCTTGGCTTCTTCTTCGAGCTCTACGACATGCTGTTTTCCGCCTATGTTGCCCCGGGCATCGTCAAGGCGGGCATTCTAACGCCGACGACGCCGGGCCTTTTTGGAACGACCGGGGTCGCAAGCTTCATCGCCGCCCTTTTTGCCGGCCTGTTCATCGGCACCATCGCCTGCGGTTTCCTCGCCGACCGGTTTGGCCGGCGCGTCATCTTCACGTGGTCGCTGCTTTGGTACAGCGCCGCCGACGTCATCCTCGCGTTTCAGGACACGGCTTTTTGGCTCAACTTTTGGCGCTTCGTTTCCGGTCTTGGCCTTGGCCTCGAGATCGTGACCATCGGCGCCTTCATTTCCGAACTCGTGCCGAAGACGGCGCGCGGCCAGGCCTTCGCCTGTTGCCAGACCATCGGCTTTTGCTGTGTGCCGATCATCGCTTTTCTTGCCTATCTCCTCGTTCCCATCGCCCCGCTTGGCTTTGACGGCTGGCGATGGATCGTCCTGATCGGCGCGGAGGCCGCCATCTTCGTCTGGTTCATTCGCTTGGCGCTGCCTGAAAGCCCGCGCTGGCTGGCGCGTCAAGGCCGTCTTGCCGAGGCTGATCGCGTGCTCGCGGCCATCGAAGCCAAGGTTGAAAAAGAATATGGCCGGCCTTTGCCGCCTCCCGAAGCGCCGCCGCTGATCGCGCCCTCTGGCCGCTTCGCCGACTTGTGGGCGCCGACCTTGCGCGGCCGGGTGATCATGCTCAGCGTCTTCAATATCTTTCAGACGATCGGCTTCTACGGTTTCAACAATTGGGCGCCGACCTTGCTCATCGCGCAAGGAATCGACGTCACCAAGAGCCTCGCCTATTCGAGCATCATCGCCATCGCCGCGCCGTTTGGCCCCATGCTCGGCTTCTTCATCGGCGATCGCATCGAGCGCAAAACCATCATCTGCGCGGCCGCGGCGGCGATCTTGATCTTCGGCCTCCTTTTCGCCGCAACGACCGAAGCCGCGATCATCATTCTCATGGGAGTGGGCCTGATCCTCGGCAGCAACACGTTGTCGTACAGTTTCCACGCCTATCAGCAGGAACTGTTCCCGACCGGCATACGAGCCCGCGCCGCGGGCTTCGTCTACTCCTGGAGCCGGCTCTCGGTGATCTTCAATTCCTTCATTATTGCTTTCATTCTAGGCCGCTTCGGGACGAAGGGCGTCTTTATCTTCATCGCGGCGGCGATGTTGATGGTTATCGCGACGATCGGCCTCTTCGGGCCGCGCACGCGAAATTTGTCTCTGGAGGAAATTTCGGATGAACCTGCAACGTTAGAAGGCTGAATGAACGGAAATTGGGCAATCGCGGGCAGCGCAAGCGGCGGCAGGGCCGGTTGAATTGACAGCGACCGCCGCGTTCGGTCCAAATCACTGCGCCTGACAATTGGCGGTCCTGGCCCGCCTTCCTTCGCTTCTCGAGCCGCCTTTTGTCGATCCTCGTCGCACTTCAGCATATTACGCGCTACAGATACGAGCGGCCCGTGGCGATCGGGCCGCAGATCGTGCGGTTGCGTCCCGCGCCCCATTGCCGCACGCGCATTGCGAGCTATACGCTGAACGTCTCGCCGCCCAATCATTTCGTCAATTGGCAGCAGGATCCGCACGGCAATTGGATCGCGCGATTCGTCTTTCCCGAGAAAGCCGATTCTCTCGCCTTCGAAGTGGGGCTCACCGCCGAACTCGCGGTAATCAATCCCTTTGACTTCTTCATCGAGCCTTACGCCGAGCAGTTCCCCTTCGCCTATCCCGATGAATTGCGCGCCGAGCTCGCGGCTTATCTTAAGGCCGAACCGGCCGGACCGCTGCTCGCCGAATTCGTCGACGCGGCGGCCCATCAGAAATCGGGGACGGTTCAGTTCCTCGTCGATTTGAACGGCAAGCTGCAGCGTCAGGTCCGCTATCTCATCCGCATGCAGCCGGGCGTGCAGACCCCGGAAGACACGCTCGCGCTTCGCGCGGGCTCATGCCGCGATTCGGCATGGCTGCTGGTTCAAATTCTGCGCCGCCTCGGCCTCGCCGCGCGATTCGTCTCCGGCTATCTCATTCAATTGCGGGCCGACATTGATCCGATCGAGGGACCGCGCGGAACGGACCGCGATTTCACCGATCTTCACGCCTGGGCCGAGGTCTATCTGCCCGGCGCGGGATGGGTCGGCCTTGACCCGACCTCGGGACTGCTGTGCGGCGAAGGTCATGTGCCGCTCTGCGCGACGCCGCATTATTCGTCCGCCGCGCCGATTTCCGGCGTGGTCGAGGCGGCAGGCGTCTCCTTCGATTTCGAAATGCGGATCGACCGCATCCGCGAGGCGCCGCGGATCACCCTGCCCTTTTCGGATCAAGCGTGGGACAAGCTCGACAAGCTCGGCGAGATGATCGACCGCGATCTTGCGACCGAGGACGTGCGCCTGACGATGGGCGGCGAGCCGACCTTTGTCTCGATCGATGATTTCGAATCGCCCGAATGGAATAGCGCGGCCGTCGGCCCGACCAAGCGTTCGCGCGCCGACGCATTAATTCGCCGCCTGCGCGAGCGTTTCGCGCCCGGCGGCTTCCTCCACTATGGCCAAGGCAAATGGTACCCCGGCGAGAGCCTCCCGCGTTGGGCCTTCGCGCTTTACTGGCGCAAGGACGGCAAGCCGATCTGGGGCGACGCTTCCCTGCTCGCCGACGTCGCCGGTGCGACCGAGGTCGGCGCCGAGGCCGCGCATCGCTTCGCCGACCATTTGGCGGAGGAGCTCGGCGTCGGCGCCGAACACGTCATCGCCGCCTATGAGGATGCGGCTCACTGGATGGTTCGCGAGGCCGCCCTCCCGATCAACGTCGATCCGAGCGATTCGAAGATCGACGATCCTGAAGAGCGCGCGCGCATGGCGCGCGCCTTCGATCATGGCCTGTCGCAACCGACCGGCTATGTCCTGCCGGTGCAACGCTGGAACGCCGAGGCTCCGCGCCGCTGGATGAGCGAGAAATGGCCGCTGCGGCGCGGCAAGCTCTTTCTGGTCCCGGGCGACTCGCCGGTCGGCTATCGATTGCCCATGAAATCGCTGCCCTTCGTGCCGCAATCGGCCTACCCTTACATTCACCCGCAGGACCCAATGGCGCCGCGCGACGACCTGCCCGACCCTTCGCATTGGCAGCAGGTCGCCAGCATGACCCTCGCCGGCGAGCGCCAAGATATCGTCGAACAAGTCGTGGACGCCGGCGCTGTGCGCACGGCTCTCGCGGTCGAGCCGCGCGACGGCGCGCTCTGCGTCTTCATGCCGCCGGTCGCGACAATCGAGGACTATCTCGAATTGCTCGCCATGGTCGAAGAGACCGCTCGCAAGATCGGCAAGCCGGTGCACATCGAGGGCTATGGTCCGCCCTATGATCCTCGCATCGAGGTCATCAAGGTCACGCCCGACCCGGGCGTGATCGAGGTCAACATCCATCCCGCCGCGACGTGGCGGCAGGCCGTGGAGACGACGACCGGCCTTTATGAGGACGCCCGTCAAAGCCGGCTCGGCGCGGAAAAATTCATGACCGACGGCCGCCATACCGGAACCGGCGGCGGCAATCACATCGTCATCGGCGCGGCCAAACCGGAAGATTCGCCGTTTCTAAGACGGCCGGACCTTCTCGGCAGCCTCGTCCTCTATTGGCAGCGCCACCCCTCGCTCTCCTATCTCTTTTCCGGCCTCTTCATCGGCCCGACCAGCCAGGCGCCGCGCGTCGACGAGGCGCGGAACGATTCGCTCTACGAGCTGGAGATCGCGTTGCAGCAGACGCCGGCGCACGGAGAGAAAGCCGCGCCTTGGCTCGTCGATCGACTGTTCAGGAATCTGCTCGTTGACGTGACCGGCAACACCCATCGCGCGGAAATCTGCATCGACAAGCTCTATTCGCCCGACGGTCCGACCGGACGGCTCGGACTTGTCGAATTTCGCTCTTTTGAAATGCCGCCCGACGCGCGCATGAGTCTCGCACAGCAATTGTTGCTGCGCGCCGTGATCGCCTGGTTCTGGCGCGAGCCGCAACGAGGCGGTTTTGCGCGCTGGGGAACCTCGCTTCACGATCGCTTCATGCTGCCGCATTATGTCTGGCTGGATTTCCTCGGCGCGCTCAGCGATCTTCAGCGCGCCGGCTATCGCTTCGAACCGGAATGGTTCGAGGCGCAACGCGAATTCCGCTTTCCCGTTTACGGGCGCGTCGAGCACGGCGGCGTCGCGCTTGAAATTCGACAGGCTTTGGAGCCTTGGCACGTGCTCGGCGAACAAGGGGCGATTGGAGGGACCGTACGCTATGTCGATTCCTCGGTCGAGCGCCTGCAAGTCAAAGCCGCGGGACTTGTCGAAGGCCGACACGTCATCGCCTGCAATGGCCGCAAGTTGCCGATGACCGCGACCGGCGTCGCCGGCGAGGCTGTCGCAGGGGTGCGCTTCAAAGCCTGGCGGCCGGCGTCGGGTTTGCACCCGACGATTCCCGTCAACGCGCCGCTCACTTTTGACATCCTTGACGCGTGGAGCGGCCAGTCGCTTGGCGGCTGCGTCTATCATGTCGCCCATCCGGGCGGGCGGAACTATGAGACGTTTCCTGTGAATTCCTACGAGGCGGAGGCGCGGCGGCTTGCGCGTTTCCAGGATCACGGCCATACGCCGGGGTGCGTCGCTATTCCTCAAGACGAGTCGTCGAGCGAGTTTCCCATAACGCTCGATCTCAGGAGGGCCCTTGGCTAGCGATCTTCGGTCCGCAAAAAAGCCGCCGCCTGATCGCGTCGCCGCCTGGACCGCCAACTACCGCCCTCTGCCCGGCATTCCCGATGAATTCATCGCCGCCGACGGCGAGCGTCGGCCGCATTGGCTGCGTCTTCTAAACGCGCTTGCCGCGCTGCCGCCGGAAGAATTCGAGCACAGATTCGCCGCCGCCGACCGGCGGATTCGCGATCTCGGCGTCTCCTATCGCGTTCATGGCGAGGCGGCCGAACGCGATTGGCCTTTGGGGCGCATTCCCCTGCTCCTCCCCGAAAGCGAATGGCGGGAGATCGCCCGCGGCGTCGAGCAGCGCGCCGAATTGCTGGAGCGCCTGCTCGCCGACGTCTATGGCGAGGGCCGGCTGGTCAGCGAGGGCGTTCTGCCCGCCGCCGCGATCGCCGGCTCGAAAGACTATTTGCCGCAAATGCGCGGCGTGAAGCCGCCGGGCGGCCGCTGGCTGCGCCTCTATGCCGCCGAGCTCGGCCGCGGCCCCGACGGGCGCTGGTGGGTCCTCGGCGATCGCACCCAGGCGCCCTCCGGCGCAGGCTATGCGCTGGAGAACCGCCTCGTCATCTCCCAGGCCTTTCCGAGCCTCTATCGCGAGATGAACGTCGAGCGGCTGGCGCCGTTCTTTCGCGAATTTCGGGCGGGTTTGCGCGTCGGCGCGGATCGCAGCGATCCGCGCATCTGCATCCTGACGCCAGGTCCCTGGAGCCAGACCTATTTCGAGCAGGCCTATCTTGCGCGCTATCTCGGCTTCCTCCTGATCGAAGGCGCCGATCTTGTGACCAGCGAAGATCGCATGTACGTACGGACCATCGCCGGCCTCAAACGCGCCGACGTGCTCTGGCGTCATGTCGATTCGGATTGGTGCGATCCGCTCGAGCTCAATCCGGCCTCGCGGCTCGGCGCGCCGGGTATGCTCGACGCGATCAGGGCAAACGGCGTCGCCGTCGAGAACATGCCGGGAACCGGCCTGATCGAGGCGCGCGCGATGCTCGCCTTCTTGCCCGGCCTCGCGCGGCGCCTCATCGGCGAGGACCTCATCATGCCGAATATCGCCACCTGGTGGTGCGGCCAGGCGGAGGAGCGCGATCGCGTGATCGCCTCGCTCGGCGACATCGCGATCAGCGGCGCCTTCACGCCTGGCGTGCCCGGCTTCGGCGGATGGCCGATGGTTCTGGGCGATGAACTTTCCGCCGACGGCAAGTCCGAGCTCCTGCGCGCCCTGAACGAGCGCGGCGTCGACTTCGTCGGCCAGGACATCGCCAGGCTCTCGACGACGCCGCGTTGGGAGAATGGCAAGCTCGCGCCGCGGCCCTTCGTGCTGCGCGTTTACGCCGCGGCGACGCCGGACGGCTGGCGGGTCATGCCGGGCGGTTTCTGCCGCGTCTCCGACAACGCAGACGCGCGCATCGTCTCGATGGGCGAAGGCGTCGAATCGGCGGACGTCTGGGTGCTGGCCGACAAGCCGGTCGAGACGACAAGCCTGTTGCCGCCGCCAGGGTCGATGCGCATCGTCCGGCTGCTCGGCAACCTGCCGAGCCGCGCCGCGGACAATCTCTTCTGGTTCGGCCGCTATCTCGAACGCGGCGAAGCAACCTTGCGGCTGGTCAGATGTCTCTGCAACCGCTCGGTCGATCTTGACGCGTCATATGGCCTCGCGCGCCAATCGATCGACCGATTGAAATCGATGCTGGTCGCCTGGGGCGCGGTCGGCGCGGCGAGCGTGAAGCGGCCGGCGGTCGAGGTCAGCGAAATCGCCTTGCGCGACGAGGCGCATTATGGCTCGGCCCTCTCCATCGCCCGCGCCGCCCGCCACGCCGCCTCCGTGATCCGCGAGCGCCTGACCCATGACACATGGCGGCTGATCGGCAGCTTCGAGGCGCTCCTCGCCGAAGCGCCCGACCGCGCCTTGTCGGAGCCGGAGATTCTCGATCGCGCGGAAGGCGCATTGACGACGATCGCCGCGCTCTCCGGCTTGTTCGATGAAAATTTCAACCGCGGCGCCGGCTGGTTCTTCTACGACATCGGCCGACGCGTCGAGCGCGGCATCAACACATGCCGCTACGCGCGGCAATTCGCCGATCGCGAGGCGACGGCGCACAACCTCGACGTGCTGCTCGACCTCATCGATTCGCAGATCACCTTCCGCTCGCGCTACTTGACCGGCGTCGCCTTCGCGCCGGTGCGCGACATGGCCGTGCTCGATCCCTACAATCCGCGCTCCGTCGCCTTTCAAGTCGCAGCCATCGACGATCACATCGCCGGCCTTCCGACGCTCAATGACGACGGCGTCCTGGAGGCGCCGCGCCGCCTTTCGATGCAATTGCGCGCCGAGCTGTCGACCGAAGACGCCGCGCGCGTCGACGCCCAGACGATCCTCGCCTTCGAGCAAAAGCTGGCGAATTTGGCCGACGCCATCGCAACGCGCTACTTCCTGCAGAACGGCCAGGCCCCGCATCCCGACAAGATCATCGGCCTCGCGTGATCTACGAAGTGCGCCATGTCACGCGCTATCGCTACGAGCCGCCGGTCGCCGCGAACCGCTGCACCTTGCGGCTGCTGCCGCGCACGATCGACGGCCAGGACGTGTTGGCGAGCGGCCTTGAGATAAAGCCGCGACCAACCGAGATGGATGAGCGCGCCGACGTCTTCGGCAATCGCATCGTGCGGATGCGCATCGATGCGATGCACCGTGAGCTCACCATCCGATCGACGGCCAAGGTCAAGGTCGAGCGCAAGCCGCCCCCGGCGCCGGCGCGAACCTCTGCTTGGGAGGACGTGGCGAGCGACGCTGCGGCCTCGCCGTCGCTCGGCGCCGATTCGCCGGCTTACGGCCTGTACCCCAGCCGGCTGGCCGGCATTTACGAGCCGATCACCGCCTATGCGCGGACGAGCTTCCCGCATTCGGCGCCCATCTACGAGGCGGCGCTCGATCTCAATCGCCGGATTAACGTCGATTTTGCCTATGACAAGACCGCGACCGACGTCTATA
>DATGHD010000135.1:0-7803 GCA_035308145.1 Roseiarcus sp. | reverse complement strand
CGAGACAATGCGGTCAAACTGCTCCTCGACGTCGCGATAGTCCTTCAGGGCGAAATGGGCGAGATCGGCGAGGCCGCTATCGGTGGCGCGCTTCCTCGCCACGGCGAACTGCTCTTGCGACAAGGTGACGCCGGTCGCGTCGGCGCCGACCATTTCGGCAAGATACAGCGCCATGCCGCCAAATCCGCAGCCGATGTCGAGAACCCGATGCCCTTCCTCAACGATGAGCTTGGCGGCGATGTGCCGTTTCTTGGCAAGCTGGGCCTGATCCAACGTGTCGCCCGGGCGCTCGAAATAGGCGCAGGAATACTGCCGATCCATGTCGAGGAAGAGATCGTAAAGGTGGACATTGAGATCATAGTGACGCGCGATGTTCCTTCGCGCGCGTCGACGATCGTTGCGCTGGCGCCAGCGGCGGGTGAGAACCCGCGTCTCCTCGAGCCATTTGATCCAGCGCGGGCCGCGGAAGTCGATGAGATTGCGCGCGCCGATCGCCAGGACGTCATAGAGGTCGCCGTGGGTCACCGCCACGCGCCCGTCCATGTAGAGTTCGCCCATCGCGAGCGTAGGATCGACCATCAACGCCCACTCGGCGGCGCGATCCATGATTTTTATGCCAGCGCTGGGGCCGGTTCCATCGCCATAAGTTCTGACGCCGCCGTCGGCGGTCTCGACCTGCAAGGAGCCAAGGTGAATGAGCTTGGCCAAAAAATACTCTACGATCGAACCCATCGTTTCGCCCGCCCCAACTCGAAACACAATCCCTTTTGCGAGCGTTCCCGACGCCCGTTCCCATTCTTGCTTAAAAAATATGATTGTCGTCGTTTTCTGGCAAGCCGACGCGTTGCGGAGCTGGAATGCGACAATAGAAGCGCGGGCTCGGTGGCGCGGGCGGGCTCAAACTCTTCCTTATGAAGCTTGCGCCTGGCTCCGTCGCGCATGGGTCTCGCGCAGACGACGGATCGCCGCTTCAATTTCTTCGCGCTGCCGCTCGAGATGGATGAGTTGATCGGCGATCTGCTCGGGACGGAGGGTCTCCTCGAGATCCATCTCGGGGCCGGAGCGCTGCGCTCTGATCAGCTCGGAAATCTCGGTCAGGGTGAAGCCGAATTGCTTGCCCTTGAGTATGGCCTTGAGCCGCCGGCGTTCGGCGGCGCCGTAGAACCGGCTGGGTCCGTTCCGCCGCGGATGAAGGAGCCCCCGATCCTCATAGAAGCGCAGAGTGCGCAAGCTGACCCCGAATTCTCGCGCGATCTCGCCGATCGTCGCCTCGTCGGCCGCCTTTCCGCCCTGGGCCTGACGAGGGGCGCCTGTCACAACAACGATATTCATCATGCAAGCCCTTTCGCGCCTTGAGCGCGCCGTTCGGGGCGGCCCCTCCACAAGCCGCAACTTTCCCGCGATCCGCGCCTTTGATTCAACTGAACTTACTCAAAGATAATGCCGAATCTTACGCCAAAATGCAACTATAAGTTGTATTGCCCAGCGTCAGTTTTTTTCTGGCCGGAGGCCAGCCCCGGCCGACCCGTCCTTAACGATTTGTTCACCACGTGGGCCGAAACATGTGGGCGGGGCGGCGCCTAACCGAAGGCGCTCCCGATTCGCATTCTCTTGGCGCCGGTCACGACATGAGCAGAGCCGCTGCGTGGAACATCCGGGGCGTCGGGCGAGAAACGCGAGACGCCGCCCAAGAGGCGGCGCGTCGAGCCGGGATGAGCCTCAGCGAATGGCTCGACGACGTGATCGCCGAACATGCGGTCGAGCAAGGCGTCGACCCGGAGGATTTCGATCGCGACGATCGCCTTGATGCGATCGCCGAGCGCCTGTCGCATCTGGAGCGGCGGGATTCGCAACCGCGCCGCCGCCGTTTGGATGATGAAGACGAGGAGCCGCCGCCGCGAAAGCTGGTCTCGCGCGACGAGATGAAGCGCGCCGACGAATTGCTCGAGGAAGCAATCGAGAGATTCGAAAGCCGCGCCGCCGAAAGCGAGAAACGCACGGCGCGCGCGTTGGACTCCATCGCCGAACGGATCGAATCAAATCACACCGGCGCCGATCGGCGCGCGCTCGAATCTGTCGCCGAGCGCTTGCAATCCCTGGAGACGAGGATCGCCACCCAGCAAGAGAAAGCAGCCAGCTCCGCCGCGCGCCCTCCCGCGCCGGATTCGGCAAATGCGCTGGCTGCGCGCGAGCTTGATGATCGCCTCAATCGCCTCGCCCAGCGCATGGACGCCGCCGAGAAGCGTCGCGAGGAAGCGCAGCGCCAACGGCCGCGTCTCGATCTGGCCGAGGCGGTTTCACAAATCGCCCGCCGTCGGCAGGCGCTCGACGCCGGTCAGTCGCGCGCGCCGAAGGATTTGTCGTCCGGCGCAGGCTGGCGAAACTTCGGCGTCGATGTTGCGCCGCCGACGCCGCCAAGCCCCGCCGAAGGCGCTCGCCAGGACGCCGCCGATGTCGCGGCGGCCGATCTTCGCGCCGATCTCCAGCGTCTCAGCCTGCGCCTTGAGGAAATGGGCCGCGAGCAAGCTCAGGGGCGGACGACGCCAATAGCCGACGTCGCGTCGCTGCGCGGCGAACTCGCCGCGATGTCGCAGGCTTTGGCCGATCTTGCGCCGCGCAACGCCGTGGTCGCCATTGAAGGGGCGGTTCGCGATCTCTCCGAGCGCGTCGCTGCGCTCCGCGATCGGGATTTGCGCGATTCCCTGGCCAAGCCGGTGGACGAGATCGTCGCGGGGATCCGAGAGACCCTGCGCGCCCACGATCCGCACGAGGCGGTCGCCAATCTCGACCGCGACATTCGCGCGATCGGCGCGAAGATCGACACGCTCGCCGAATCGCGCGTGGATCCCGACGCCTTCGAACGCATTCGGCGCCAGACAGAAGAAGTGCGCAATATGCTGAGCGCGGCCGCGACGCGGCCGATGCCCGTCGATCGGTTGGAAAAGCAGATCGGCGAGCTTGCCGATCGCGTCGATCGCTTGGCGATGAGCCGGTCGCCGAGCGTCGATTCCGCCCGCGTCGTCGCCTCGCTGGCTGAGGCCCAAGAGCAAATCGAACGCTCGACGCCCGCCGCTGCGCTCAATCTCATCGAGCGTCGCCTCGAGGGGATCGGCGCCAAGATCGACCAGGCGCTCGTGCGCGCGCAAAGCGCTTCGGCGATCAGCCCTCGCGCCGTCGAGGAGCTTGCCCGGCGCATCGAGAGCGTGCGCGAGACGATCGAGACCCGCCATCCCTTGCCGATCGTCAGCGCCTCGCTCGAGGCGACGATGCGCGAGCTCAGCGCCAAGCTGCAGGAGACCGAGACCAAGCGCTTCGATCCCGAGTCGCTCGAGGCTTGGATGCGCGAGCTTTCGGCGAAGCTCGAGGCGGCAAGACCGGTCGCTCTGGATACGACGCAGCTCGAACGATGGATGCGCGAACTCACCGACAGGCTCTCACCCGCGCAGAACGGACGCGTCGATTCCGGCTCGCTGGAGAGCTGGATGCACGAGGTCTCGGCGAAGCTCGAAACCGCAAGACCGGTTGCGTTGGATACCGCGCCGCTCGAAAAGTGGATGCGCGAGCTCACCGACAAGCTCGACAAGCCGGCGCCGTCGTCGGCCGATTCAGCGACGCTCGAATCGCTCATTCGCGGCCTTGCCGACAAGGTTGATCGCGCGCGCGGCGGCGAAACCGATCCGAAGGCGCTTGCCGCTTTGCAGAGCCAGGTGTCGAAAATAGACGAACGCTTGGCGCGCGCCGATTCCGATCTCTCCACGGTGGGCTCGATCGGACGCATGGTCGCGCAACTATCGACCCAGCTCGACGAGACGCGCGCCGCGTTGCGCATGGCTGCGGCCAACGGGCCGAGCGACGACAGCGGCCTTGCGGCGCGCCAGATCGACACGCTGCGCGCCACGCAGGAGGCGTCCGAGCGTCGCGTGCAATCGACCCTCAGCGGCGTCCACGGCATGCTTGAAAAGCTGGTCGACCGTATGGCGCGGATCGAGGATGACGTCACGCGCGCCGACAGGTCCGCCAGCGTCGAGACGATCGCCGCCGAGCCGCCGGCGCTGGTGAAGCCGGTCCAGGCGCCGCCGGTCGAAGCGCCGAAACGCGACGCCGGGCCGCCGCCGATTTCGCTTGCGGATCGAAGCGGGGCTCGCGCAAACGGCGGGGCGGACTTTCTCATCGAGCCCGGGGCCGGAGGGCCGCCGCGCGAGCCGGACGCCGCAAGCGCTCCGGCCAAAGCCGCCATCAATGCTCACATCGCCGCCGCGCGCCGCGCCGCCCAGGCGGCCTCAGCGGAGACCTCGGCGGCAGCCGGCGCCGACAAAGGGGCTACGGACGAGCCGCACGCCGCATCACGCGGCGGCATCGCGCAGGCGAGGGCTTTCCTCAACGCGCGTCGCAGGCCCATTCTCCTCGGCCTCGCCTTCGTTATCCTTGGCGCCATCGCGGTCATCGAGCTTGGCGCGCTCTTTCAGTCGAACACGCAAAAATCGGAGCTCGCTGTTCCTCCGGCCAAGACAGCCAGCGAGCCGGCCCCGCAAAAGACGGAAGCGCGCGTCATCGATTCGACGCCAACCGGGGCGATCGGCTCGTCGGCGGTCCCGGCGCCCTCTATTCCCGAACATAGGGCGCCGGTTCCCGCGCCGGCCGATCTTGTCGCGCTGATCCCATCGTCCGTACCGCAAACCTTGCATGATCTTGCCGCATCCGGCGATCCAGCCGCCGAATATGAACTTGCGTCGCGCTTGGCCGACGGCCGCAGCATACCCCGCGACCTGCACGCCGCCTCGCAATGGTTCGAACGCGCGGCGCGACAAAACTTTGGTCCCGCGCAATATCGTCTCGGCGGCCTCTATGAGAAAGGCAACGGAGTCGAGCGCGACCTCGCCCTCGCCAAAGCCTGGTACCAAAAGGCGGCGGACGCCGGCAACATTCGCGCGATGCACAATCTCGCCGTTCTCGCCGCGGACGGTTCAAGCGCGAAGCCGGACTATGCCGAGGCGTTCATGTGGTTCCGCAAGGCTGCGCAATATGGCGTCAAGGACAGCCAGTACAATCTGGCAATCCTCTATGCCCGCGGAATTGGGACGCCGCAGGACCTCAATCAATCCTGGCTATGGTTCTCTTTGGCGGCCCAACAAGGGGACCAGGACGCCGGCAAAAAGCGCGACGAGGTGGCTCTGAAGCTGGACGCGAATGCGCTCGCCGCCGACGGCGCCACGCTCGCCGCCTTCCACGCGCGCGAGCCGGACCCCGCGGCCAACGACGTCAAGGCCCCCGAGGGCGGCTGGGACGCCAAAGCGCCCTCGCAGGCGACCGACGCTCTCCACAAGCCGCAGCACGGCACGCCGCTTTAGGCGATGTCGCGCTCCCCACGCGGGGCGCTTGGAGCGACAGGGCCGGGCCAATGAGCGGATGGCAGAACTCCCTTATCGCGCAAGGCGACAATGGACGCTTGGATGCTGCTGGTCGAGATCACCCGGTAGAGCGGCGCTTTAGCGAAGCCCGCCATCGACAATGATGCACTGTTTGGTGATCATCGCGCTGTCGTCGGCGGCGAGGAACAGCGCCAGCTTCGCCACGTCCTCCGCGATGAGGGTCCGTCTGATGCATTGGCGCGAGACCATCGCCTTCACGTCGGCCTCGCTGTGCCACAGCTTCATCTGCCGCTCGGTGATGACGGCGCCCGGCGCGATCGCGTTGACGCGGATATTGTCGGCGCCGAATTCGCGCGCGAGAGAATTCGTGAGGCCGACGACGCCGGCCTTAGCGGTCGCGTAGACGGAGAGACGCGGCGCGCCGGCCATCCAGGCGATCGAAGAGAAATTGATGATCGAGCCGCCGCCCCGCTCGCGCATTTGCTTCCGCGCCGCCTGGGCGGCGAAGAACTGGTGCTTGAGATTGATAGCGATGGCGCCGTCCCAGACGTCTTCAGTCACCTCGTCTACGTCGTACCGCCAGTCGTTGGCGGCGTTGTTGACCAGACTCTGGATCGGCCCGAGCTCGGCGCGAACTTGCTCTATCGCCTTGGCCAGCGCCGGCATATCCGTCAGGTCGCAGTAGATGAAGAGCGGCGGCTTGCCGATCTCCTGAAGGCGTTGCGCCAAGGCTTGGGCTTCCTCCGCCAATATATCGACGAAAGCAACCGCCGCGCCCTGCGCGACAAAGGCTTCGACCATGGCCGCGCCGATTCCCGAGGCGCCTCCGGTAATCAAAACGACGCGATCTTTGAGGCTCGGATAGGCGGCGGCAGCCAAGGCGCTTCACTCCTTTATGGGAGAGACGACTTCAGTTTTCGTACGCTCTTTGATTTTAAGGCGGCGGGTCGGCTCACCCGACAAGGCGCTCGCTTATCGGGTCGAACAGACAAGCCTTCGCCATGTCGAAGGCGAGCGCGACTTTCTCGCCGACTTGCGGCGCCTCATCGGGCCCGAAACGACCGGTGATCGAGTGATCGCCCAGCCGAAGCTCGACGATGGTCTCGGCGCCCGTCGGCTCGACGATCTCGACCAGCGCCGAAACCGCGCCGGCGTTCGCCTTGCCGTTGTGGTTCGATGGCCGCACGAGCGAAATATGCTCGGGGCGGACGCCAAGGACGACGCGGCGTTCATCGCCCGCGCGCTTTGGCGGCCGCGCGAGCGTAAGCATCGCCCGTTTGCCGCCCTCCCCCGCGATGGCGATCGCGCCGCCCGCAGAATCTGCGACTTCGCCGGGAATGAAATTCATCGGCGGGGAGCCCATGAAGCCGGCGACGAACATATTGGCCGGCCGGTCATAGACGGTCCGCGGCTCGGCAAATTGCTGAAGCTCGCCCTTGTGCATGACGGCGATGCGCGAGGCGAGCGTCATCGCCTCGACCTGGTCGTGCGTGACATAGATCGTCGTCTTGCCGACGCGCTGATGCAGGCGTTTGATCTCCGAGCGCATCTCCACGCGCAATTTGGCGTCGAGATTTGAAAGCGGCTCGTCGAAGAGAAAGAGCTTGGGGTCGCGCACCAGAGCGCGGCCCATCGCCACGCGTTGGCGTTGGCCGCCCGACAATTGACCGGGCTTGCGTTTCAAAAGCGCCTCGATCTGCAAAAGCGTCGCGACGCGTTTGACCGCCTCGTCCTGCTCGGCGCGCGGGACGCCCCGGCTCTCCATCCCGAAGGTGATATTCTGACGCACCGTCATCGTCGGATAGAGCGCGTAGGACTGAAAGACCATCGCGATGTCGCGGTCCTTGGGCGCGACGAAATTGACCAGCTTGCCGTCGATGCGGATTTCGCCCGACGAGACGCTCTCCAATCCGGCGATCATCGCGAGCAACGTCGACTTGCCGCAGCCTGACGGCCCGACCAGGGCGATGAACTCGCCGGTTCTGGCTTCGAGATCGACGCCTTTGAGCACCTCGACGAGACCGAAGTTCTTGCGCAATTTGGAGATGGTCAGCGACGACATGAAGGCTCCGTCACTTGATCGCTCCCTGTGTCAGCCCCCGCACGAAATATTTGCCGCCGAAGAAATAGATCAGCAGCGGCGGAATGGCGCCGATCAGCACGCCGGCGCTCATCACATCGTAAATTTTGGCGCTGGTGTTGCCCGTCGCCAGTCCGATCAGCGCAGCCGTGATCGGCTGCCCCCGGCCTGACGTGAAGACGACGCCGAAAAGGTAGTCGTTCCAGATGCCGGTGAATTGCCAGATCACGGTGACGATCAGGATCGGCGAAGACAGCGGCAAGATGATCTTGAAGAAGATACGCCAGAACCCCGCGCCGTCGATGCGCGCCGCCTTGATCAAATCATCGGGGATGCTGAGGTAGTAGTTGCGGC
>DATGHD010000134.1:0-3749 GCA_035308145.1 Roseiarcus sp. | reverse complement strand
GGGCCAGAATCGGCCGGCTGGCGTAGGCCTCGGCCAGCAGCGCGAATGCATGGGTGAGAAGCGCGTCGCCAGCCAGAAGGGCGGTCGCTTCGTCGAAGGCCTTGTGCACGGTGGGACGGCCGCGCCTCAAGTCATCATCGTCCATCGCCGGAAGGTCGTCATGAACGAGCGAGTAGCAATGGACGAGCTCGATCGCGCATCCGGCGCGTAAAGGTCCTTCGCCGCCCGCGCCGAGCGCTTCGGCCGTGGCGATTGTCAGGAAGGGGCGCAGCCGCTTTCCTCCGGCGAGCGCGCCGTGGCGCATGGCGGCGAGAAGCCGCGTGGGCCGCGCGACTTCGCCGGGGAGCGGGTCGGCGGCGAGCAGGCGCTCGAGCGTCGATTCGACCCTCGCGGCGACATCTTTCAGGCGTTGCTCAAAGGCGCTCGAATCCATTGTGGTCAACGAGTTAGATTGTACCGTGGTCCAAACAGTTTTGACGATTCACCAACATAGACGAGAGTCCAAACAGCGACGAAGCATCCGCCGGTAAGTCCGGATGACCGGATGCTTAGCGCTCATAACGACACGTTTCCGAAGGCGGATTCCTCCATTGTTTGCATGGCGGAGCGGTGCGCGAGAGAAATTCAAAGTCAAGGATGCGCAAAGGGCGTCCGCCCTTTGCCGCCTCCGGGCGGCGATGCGCTTTGCGCATCGTCCTTGAGTTTGAATTTCTCTCGCGCAAAATGCTCGCCAAGCAATCAATGGAGTTTTGGCGCTGGATGCAGCGCCCGCTTCCGCTCTTTCAATGTGTTGCCGACGCGCCTTCATCGCACTCGCTTCAATCTTCAAATTCAGCCGGCTCGAATACCCGCTTCGTCGAGCAGAATTCGCAGGTGACGCCAATCTTGCCGTCGTCGCCGACCATGTCGCGCCGGTCCTCGGCGGAGAAAGAACGCAGCATCGCGTCGATCCGCTGCGTCGAGCAGCGGCAGGCCTCGCGCAGCGCGCCTTGTTGGAACACCCGCACGCCGCGCTCGTGAAAGAGACGATAGAGCAGCCGCTCGCTGGACAGAGTAGGATCGATCAACTCGTGGTCCTCGACCGTGCCGACGAGAGCCCGCGTCTCTGTCCAGGCTTCATCCTCGGCGACGAAGTCGCGCACGGCGCCTTCCGGCGCATCGCCCGGATCAAGGTCGGCTTGGCGACGGCGCTCGGGCGAATCGGGAAGGAACTGCGCCATCAGGCCGCCGGCCCGCCAATGAGCCGCGTCCGATGTGACGATTTCGCCGACGGCGAGGCGCACCATGGTCGGGATTTGCTCGGAACGCTGGAAATATTGATGCGCCGCCTCCTCCAGCCCCTGGCCGTTGAGCGCGATGATGCCCTGATAGCGCGACATGCCGGCGCCGGGATCAATCGTGAAGGCGAGATGGCCCTCGCCTAGAAGATCGCCCGAACGCGCCGCGTCCGTCGCCGCGGCGACCTTGCCGGCGTCGAACCGCGCCAAGGCGCGAAGGTTGGACGGCGCGTCGAAATCGACGACCAGCATGTTCAAAGGACCGTTGGTCTGGGTCTGGAGCTGGAAGCTTCCGTCGATCTTCAGCGACGAGCCGAGAAGCACCGTCAGCGCCGCGGCTTCGCCGACAATGCGGGCGACTGTTGAAGGATAGGCGTGGCGCTTGAGGATGGCGTCGATCGCGGGACCCAGCCGCACGACGCGCCCGCGCGTGCTCAGAGGCTCGACTGCGAAGGGCAGCACGATGTCCTCTTGCTCGGCGTCGGAAACCGCGCGGGCGCGCGCATTCCCACTCACGCAAGCGCTCCGAGGCACCAGGCGAGGATGCCTTTCTGCGCGTGGAGACGATTTTCGGCCTCGTCGAAGACGGCCGACTGCGGCCCGTCGATCACCTCGTCGGTGACTTCCTCGCCGCGATGAGCGGGCAGGCAATGCATGAAAATCGCGTCCTTGGCGGCGGCGTTCATCAATCGCTGATTGACCTGATAAGGCGCAAGAAGGTTGTGACGGCGTCCTTCGTCCTCATCGCCCATCGAAACCCAGCAATCGGAGACGACGGCGGCGGCCCCGGCGACCGCGGCGAACGGATCCTCGCCGATGCGCACGTCTGCGCCCAGCGTTCGCGCCATTTCGATCCGCGCCTTCGGCGGCTGCAATTCGCGGGGGCAGGCGATGTCGAGCGAAAATTCGAAACTCTGGGCCGCGTCAATCCATGACGAGAGCACGTTGTTATAATCGCCGCTCCAAGCGACCTTGGAGCCGCGGATTGGCCCCTGACGCTCCTCGAAGGTCAAAATATCGGCCATCACCTGGCAGGGATGCGATTGCTTGGTGAGGCCGTTGATGACCGGCACGGTGGCGTAACGCGCCAATTCCTCCATGGCGCGATGATCGAGGATGCGAATCATGATCGCGTCAACGTAGCGCGAGAGAACGCGCGCTGTATCGGCAAGCGTCTCGCCGCGGCCGAACTGCATCTCGGCGCCGGTCAGCATCATCGCGTCGCCGCCGAGTTCGCGCATCGCCTTGTCAAAGGAGACGCGAGTGCGCGTCGAGGGGCGATCGAAAATCATCGCCAAGGTCTTGCCGGCGAGTGGACGCCTTTCCGCAGGCTCGCCCTTCACCCGCGCGGCTTTCATCACCGACGAGGCGTCGATGATGCGGCGCAATTCGCCAGCCGGCGCCGTCAGGAGATCGAGAAAATGCCGAGGCGCGGCTGAGACCGCCGCATTCATTCGGCCGCCCCCTGCCGCGTCATCGCGGTTTCGCGTTCGAGGCGCACGCAGGCCGCGTCAAGGCGATTGACGCCCTCAGCGAGCTCTTCTTCGGTCACGATGAGCGGCGGCAGCAGCCGCACGACATTGTCGCCGGCGGGGATCGTCAAAAGCCTTTCGTCGCGGGCCGCGGCGGCGAAATCGGCGTTCGGGACTTTCACTTTCAGGCCGATCATCAGCCCCTCGCCGCGCACCTCTTCGATGATCTGCCCGCGCCGATCCTGGAGCTCGGCCAGCCGCTGGCGAAGCCGAAGCCCGAGCCGCGCGACGCGGTCGAGGAACCCCGGCGCCAGAATGACGTCGAGGACCGCGTTGCCGACCGCCATGGCGAGCGGATTGCCGCCAAAAGTCGTGCCATGAACGCCGGTGGTGAATCCCTTGGCGGCGTCGGCGGTGGCGAGGCACGCGCCCATCGGGAAACCGCCGCCGATTCCCTTGGCGATCGTCATGATGTCCGGCGTGATCCCGGCGTGCTCATGGGCGAAGAGCCGGCCGGTGCGCCCGACGCCAGTTTGAATCTCATCGAGCACAAGCAGCAAACCGTGTTTGTCGCAGAGCGCGCGCAACCCCCTCAAGAAGGCCGACGGGATGACCCTGACGCCGCCCTCGCCCATGATCGGCTCGATCAGGATCGCGCCGGTCTCAGGCGTGATCGCCTTTTCCACCGCATCAAGATCGGTGACCGGGATCTGGTCGAAACCCTCGACCTTCGGTCCGAACCCTTCGAGGTACTTGGCCTGTCCGCCGGCCGCAATCGTCGCCAGCGTCCGGCCATGGAAGGCGCCTTCGAAGGTGATGAAACGATAGCGTTCCGGGCGGCCGCTGACGGATTGCCATTTGCGCGCCATCTTGATCGCCGCCTCGTTGGCCTCGGCGCCGGAATTCGAAAAGAACACCAGATCGGCGAATGTCGCCGCAACGAGGCGGCGCGCCAGCCGTTCGCCCTCAGGGATCTGGAACAGGTTCGACGAGTGCCAAA
>DATGHD010000133.1:0-7893 GCA_035308145.1 Roseiarcus sp. | reverse complement strand
AGCGGTCGCCGCCTCCGGCGGCGCTTCGCGTCCTTGAGTTCAAATTTCTCTCGCGCAAAATGCTCGCCAAGCAATCAATGGAGTTCTGACGCTGAACGCAGCGCCCCGTCTCAGGTGTGTTTGAGCCAGGACAGGACGACCGCGGAGCGGTCGCCGCCTCTGGCGGCGCTTCGCGTCTTTGAGTTTGAATTTCTCTCGCGCAAAATCGCAGCCATGCAATCAATGCCGATTTGGCGCTGCGGGCAGCGCGCGCCTCCCCTCCATCTGAACGGCTTGAACTGCGGCGATGCGTCACGACGTTTCCTCGCCGACGGAGCCCGCTGAATTCTTCAACCCGATCAACTCCGTCACTCTGCCGCGCTCGCTGGCGTCAACCATGGCGAGAAGGAAGGCCATGACCCGGCCACGCCCGCCGGCGCCGAGCCCCTCGATCGCGCGCGAGAAGCGCCGCGTCTGCAACTGCGCGAGGTCGCGCGCGAGGCGCGCGCCTTTGGCGGTCGTATAAAGCTGACGATGGCGTCGATCCTCGGCGCCAGCCCGCGCCTCGATGAAGCTTTCAGCGATCAGCTCTTTCAGCACGCGATTGAGGCTCTGCTTGGTGATTTTCAATATGTCCAAAAGCTCGGCGATCGTGAGGCCGGGCTGACGGCTGACGAAATGCAGGACGCGATGATGCGCGCGGCCGAAGCCGTAGGTCGCGAGCAGCCGGTCGGCATCGCCCACGAAGTCGCGATAGGCGAAAAAGAACAGTTCGATCAGGTCATACATCGGGATGGCGTCAGCGCTCGACGCCGCGGCGGGGTTGGCGGATTTCGTAGCGATTTCCATGTTTCCGGCCAATTACGTCAGCAATGTTGACATATTTCGATGATCCTGCTATTCGTCGATCCGCGCGGGCGAATCTAAGCTGCGCGCGGCCGAATTCCAAACGAGCCCCAAAGGGAGACGCGCCATGGCGGGCCAACCATTCGACGATCGCGACGGAACGATCTGGTTTGACGGCCACTTGATCCCGTGGCGCGACGCCAAGGTCCATGTGCTCACCCACGCCATGCACTACGCCAGCGCCGTCTTCGAGGGCGAGCGCGCTTATGGCGGCGAAATCTTCCGTTCGCGGGAGCACTCCGACCGGCTTCGGGAATCGGCGCGCATCCTCGATTTCGAAATTCCCTATGGCGCGGCCGAGATCGACGCGGCCAAAACGCTGGTGCTGCAGAAGAACGGCTTTGCCGACGCCTATGTGCGGCCGATCGCCTGGCGCGGCTCGGAGATGATGGGCGTCTCCGCGCAGCACAATAAAATTCATCTCGCCATCGCGGCCTGGGATTGGCCGAGCTATTTCGATCCGGCCCAGCGCATGAAAGGCATCCGCCTCGACATCGCCGAATATCGCAGGCCCGATCCGCAGACCGCGCCGGCTCGCTCGAAGGCCGCCGGCCTCTATATGATCTGCACGATATCGAAGCATCGGGCGGAGCGTCGCGGCTACGCCGACGCCCTGATGTACGATTGGCAAGGCCGCGTCGCCGAATGCACCGGCGCCAATGTCTTCTTCATCAAGGACGGCGTGTTGCATACGCCGATCGCCGATTGTTTCCTGGCCGGCATCACCCGCCAGACGGTGATTGATCTTGCCCGGCGGCGCGGCGTCGAAGTCGCCGAGCGGCGCATTCTGCCTGACGAGCTTTCGTCCTTCAGCGAATGCTTCATCACCGGCACGGCGGCGGAAGTGACGCCGGTCGGCGAGATCGGCCCGCATAAATATACGCCCGGCAACATCACCGGCGCGCTGGTCGACGACTACAGCGCGGAAGTGAAGCCGAAGGCCAAGGCGGCTTAAGAGCGCGCCTTTGCCGCGAAGCGGCGTCGGTCTATGACTCCCCGCGCCGCAGCGGCTCTCCGCTGCCGGCGAGGAGACGACATGGACCTCTTCTCCCTGACCGGAAAAGTCGCGCTCGTCACCGGCGGCAACGGCGGCATTGGCTTCGGCATGGCCGAAGGTCTTTCCGAGGCGGGCGCTGCGGTGCTTGTTGTTGGACGCAATGCGGCGAAGAACAAAGCCGCGGTCGAGGCGCTTTCCTCAAAGGGCGGCCAAGCCAAGGCGATCGAGGCCGATGTCGCGCGCGACGAGGGCGGCGCTGCGGCCGTCGCGGCCGCGATCGATCTCTTCGGCAGGCTCGACATTCTCGTCAACAACGCGGGAACCAATATTCGCAAGCAGCCGCAAGAATACGATATCGGCGAATGGCGGGCGCTGATCGACGCCAATCTGACCAGCGCCTTTCTCTGCGCGAAGGCGGCCTATCCGCATATGCGCTCGGGCGGCGGCAAGATCATCAACATCGGCTCCATGACGTCGCTGTTCGGCGCGCCCTTCGCGGGGCCCTATGGCGCGGCGAAAGGCGGCGTCGTCCAACTCACCAAGGCTCTGGCCAGCGCCTGGGCCAAGGACGGCATTCAGGTGAACGCCGTCCTCCCCGGCTGGATCGACACCGAGCTGACCCGGGGCGCGCGAAGGGACGTGCCGACGCTTCACGACAGGGTCCTTGCCCGCACGCCGGCCGGCCGCTGGGGCGTTCCGGCCGATCTTGCCGGCATCGCGGTGTTCCTGGCGAGCAAAGCTTCGGATTTTATTACCGGGACGGCGATTCCGGTGGATGGCGGCTATGCCGCGCAAGGGTGAGCGGGCCGAGCCCGCGCTGCCAGCCAACGGAGGGCGAGAGGCGGCGCTATCCTCGACAAGGAAGGCTTTTTCTTCCCCCGGCTTCCCTCGAGGGCAGCCAAACGCCTTCTTGCCTCAGGCTAAGCCATTGAAATTGCGGGTCACGAACACCGCCGGCATTTCCGCCGATCGAGCCTTTTCAATAGATTGAGGGGCAATTTCCTTCCCCGCCGCGGATTCGGCCGCGCCTTTGGACCCGCTCGGCGCAGACAGCGCCGCCGCTGCGCTCTCCTGGACAGAGGCGGTCTCGCTCGACCGCGCGCCGGCGAATCGCGCCGCGACGGCGGCCCGGCCGGCCGCCAGGCGTTCGAGCCGGCCGATGAAAGCCGCCTCGCGATCCTCCTCGTCGATGTACGTTTCGCGCAGGCGCAACTGGCTGAGGTGGTATTTGTCGAGCTGCCCGAGCACTTTGACGAGCTTGTCGACGACCCGGACGTCGCCCTCGCCAATTTTAAGCTCGATCAGCCGCAGGGCCGCCTCGAGCCGGGCGATCTGGACGCCGGCGTAATCCTTGGCCGGATCGGCGTCCCAGCGCGCGAGCGATTCTTGAACGATCTGCCGCACGCGCCGCGCCGTGACCCCCTCCTCGGCGGCGATTGTCGCGACCGCCTGGCCTTCGAGCAGGCGGGCGAAAATCCGATCGCGCCGCAAGGCGCGGTCGCGGCCGGTGAGACGGGGTGGGGGCATAGAGGCACCTGTCGGAGGGGAGAAAGAGAAATGATATAGCATGAAATTCTGAAATTCAGAAAAAAAAATCGCGGCATTGGGCGCGACCGGTCTCAATTTACCCCTTGAAAGATCACCCCTCGCGCAAAATCTTGAATTTCCACTTCTGTATGCCATTGTCATACATATGAGCGAGGCAGCGTCGACCACGTCGATCGTTAGCGTGCGCGTCAGCGAATCGCAGCGGACCATCCTGGAAGCCGCGGCTGATCTTGCGCACACAAACGTCAGCGACTTCATGCGCCGCAAGGCGCTGGAAGCGGCCGAGATGGACGTGCTCAATCGTTCGATTGTCACCGTTGCGGCGAAGGATTGGGAGGCTTTCGAGGCTTGGGCGACGCGGCCGGCCGAAACTATCCCAAGGCTCGCCGAGCTGGCGCGGCGGAAGCCGACCTGGGAAGAGCAGTGATTGGGCGCGGTCTCGTCGCCTCGTCCGCTCGCGGAAAGCGACGACCGGACCGCCTTCGACTGCGGACGCGATTCGCTGAACGCATGGTTCCGCCGGCACGCCTGGGCCAACCACGCCTCCGGCGTATCGCGGGTCAATGTCATCACGGAACGCGCGACCGGCCGGATCGTCGGCTTCGTTACACTGAGCGCCTCCGAAATCGAGCGTGCGTACTTGCCGAAATCTCAACAGTGGAATCAGCCCGGACGTCTGCCGGCGACGCTCTTGGGGCAGCTCGCGGTCGATCGCGCTTGGCAAGGGCAAGGGCACGCGGCTTCATTGCTTCAATTCGCGCTGAGAACCGCGCTTCAGGCCGCGGAGGCGATCGGCAGCATCGGCGTCATCACGCATCCCCTGGATGACGATCTTCGTCGATTTTACGCCCGCTGGGGCTTTCAGGAGCTTCCGTTCGATCCGCGTCGCGCCACGATCGTACGCGCCGTCGATTTGCGGCGGAGCTTCGATCTGTCCGATCCCGCCGGCCGCTGACGCGCTCTGAATTTCGGAAAGAAAAAAGTAACACCGTTCTTTTTGACAGGGGACGATTGTCTCCGCCAGTGCGACGGCCTGCGATCTTGCGCTAAGGGTCATGGGCGGCCGTCTCCCCAATTTCGTAGTGGTCCGGTACCCTTCGACAGCTTTCGATCAATCGCAGGATCGACTGGATGGGCCAACAACGGACATTGGGGCAAAATCGGAGCGCGGTTGCGCAGACTAGCGGCTAATCGTCTCCAAAATCACCAGTATTTCAATAGGTTCCAGACGATGGCGCCAGCCATGACATAGATAATGATCGCGCCAATCGACCAACATGTGGCGCGGAGTTCATGCGATCGGGCAGTGAGAACGACGTAAAAGTGAGCCAAACGCGAGAGGACATAAGCCGAGAAGAGCACGGCAGCCGCCACGGCGCCCGGGTCTGTACAAACGTAGATCAGCCCGGCGACCAGAAAGAGCGGTATGTTCTCGGCATCGTTTTGATGCATACGCCGTGAGCGCTCGACGTACTCGTTGGGCAAGAGTTGGTCCGGTCGCGGACTGGGATTGGCGGGGCCCCGGCGCTCATCCTCAGGGTAGCGAAAGCCGCCATTGACCTTGATCATACGAAAGACCGTGATCCAGGCCTGCGACATCATCTTCACGATCATGATCGCAGCCGCGGCTGCGTACCAGCGAAATGCCAGATTGTCGAATGTCAGCAGACTCATTGGCCGATTCCCCCGCCCACTTTCGCCTGATATAGCATAGCAGGTCTTAGACGCCATTCCTGTCCTCGAGGCTGCCGACTAGCATGAGCGACATACAGGCGACTGCGGATTGGCTGATCGACGGCGCACGACCGGCCGCCACCTTGCAAGCCGCGCTCACTGAGTTTTGCGATCGGCTGCTCGGTTGCGGTTTCCCACTTTGGCGTGTCGGCTTGTTCGTTCTTACATTGCATCCGCAGATCATGGGCCAGCGTTTCCTGTGGAGACCAGACCAGCCGGTCGACGTCGCCAGTGCGTCGTTCGAGACATTTCAAACTGACGATTTTCGTCGAAGTCCGGTTAGATACGCCATCGACAATCGCGTCTGTATTCGTCGCAAGCTTGCGGACGAGAACTCCCCCCTCGACTTCGCGCTCACGCGTGAACTCAAGGCGCAAGGCGCGACCGACTATTTCGTTGCGCCGCTTTTCTTCATCGATGGCGCCGTTCACGCTGCGAGTTTTGCGACCCAGGAGCCTGACGGTTTTACCGATCAACAAATTGCTCATCTGTCGCAACTTGTCGCGCCTCTGGCGCGGGTGACGGAGGCGCACGCGCTGCAGCGCAAGGCGAGCATCCTGCTCGACACCTATGTCGGCCCCCATGCCGGCGCGCGCGTGCTTGCAGGACAAATCAGGCGCGGCGACACCGCCAGCATTCACGCGGCGATTTGGTTGTCGGACATGCGGGGCTTCACACGACTGGCTGATCTGCTGCCGCCGCGAGCTCTCGTCGAAGAACTTAATCGCTATTTCGACTGTCAGGTGCCCGCGATCCTGAAGCATGGCGGAGAGGTTCTTAAATACATGGGCGATGGCCTGCTTGCGATTTTTTCGATTGCCGCGGATGGCGCCAATGAGCAAACGGTTTGCGAGGCCGCTCTCCAGGCGGCGCGCGAGGCGCGATCCGCAGTGGCTGCGGCGTCCGTGGCTGTCGAAGATCGTTTTGACTTGCGATTTGGATTAGCGCTTCACGTCGGAGAGGTTTTGTATGGAAACATCGGCAGTGAAAACCGACTCGATTTCACTTGTATCGGGCCCGCGGTAAATCTCGTCGCCCGCATGGAAAAGCTGACCGACGGATTGGGGCGCACAATTCTGGCCTCCAACGAGTTCGCCAAATATTTCCCATCCGAATTTGCGCCCGTTGGCGAGTTTGCCTTACGGGGCTTTGACGCCGCGCGGGCCGTATTCGGCTTAAAGGATGAGGCCAAGCGCTGATCTCCACTCAGTCGATGTCGCCCTGGGTTGCGTGTCACAAACATTGTCGACCACGACCGCGACCGATTAGGACGGCAAGATAAAAGCGACGACGTCGCGCCGGGGCCGGCCGCCGCCGGCGTGGTCCTTGCCCCCTCCCGCCGCTCATGCAAGTCTCCCCGCCTCGGCGATGAGACCCGGCCAACCGGGCGCGCGTCGCGGCGGCGAGGAGACGCATCATGTTCAAGCATCTGAAGCTCTTGGTCTATGGCGCGATTCTCGCGCTCGCACTGCCTGTGGCCGCGGAGGCCAAGACCTTTTTCTGGATTTCGCATGGTTCGCCCGCCGATCCGGTGTGGACCTACTTCCTGGCTGGCGCGAACCAATGGGCCAAAGACACCGGCAACACCGTCAAGACCTCGTTCCACAATGGCAATGTGGCCGCGCAGCAGGAGGCGGTGCGCTCGGCGATCGCCGCCAAGGCCGACGGCATCGTGACCACCAGCCCCGATCCCGGCAGCCTTGTGCAAGTCGCCAAGGAAGCCAACGACGCCCATATCCCGATCATCAATTTCAACACGCCCGACCCGAAGGCTTCTTTCAACGCCTATGTCGGCGGCGACAACACGGTGTTCGGCCAACACTGGGCGCAATATCTCGTCGACCACAATCTGGTGAAGGCCGGCGATTTCGTCTGGACGCCCGTCGAAGTTCCCGGCGCCACTTATGGCGTGCAGGAGACCGAAGGGATCATGAAGGTCTTCAAGCCGCTCGGGATCACGACGGAGACGACCGAGGTCACGCTTGACCAGGGCGAGGTGATCAGCCGCATGGCCGATTATCTCACCGCCAACCGGAAGAAGATCAAGGCGATCATCGCGCTCGGCGATCTCGCCGACGGCTCGATCAAGCGCGTCTTCGATCAGGTCGGCGTCAAGCCGGGCGAAATTCCGGTCGTCGGCTGGGGCAACTCGCTCGATACGACGCAGGAAGTGCTGAACGGCTATGTCAACGCAGCGCAATGGCAGGACCCGCAGGCGACGAGCTATGTTGCACTTTCGCTGGCGGGCATGGCCGCGAGCGGCATCCCGCCGGGTTTTAATGTCATCACTGGCGCGCTCTATGAGAAGGACAAGGCCGCGCTTTACGACAAGATTCTGTCGGGCAAGTAGCGGTCGCTGCAATCTCGAGCGTTCGCGGCGATACGTCGCGAGCGCTTTCCTCCGTTTGTCGAACGAACCTAACCGAGGCGCCTGAGCAAACCTCGGATGAGTAAAATCATGAGCGGAGCAGATTGCGCAAGCCCTCATCCGGCGCGCTGCGCGCGCCACCTTCTCCCGCAAGCGAGACCTCTGCGAAAGTGAACAAACATCGAATCTTGTTCCGAATTCGATTCCGATCCGTTCTTGTTCGGATTCGGAGTTGTTCGAAAAAGTTCTCCACTTTCGCAGAGGCCTCGCAAGCGGGGGAAGGGATTTCATCCGCCGGCTCGCGAGATTCCGAGGCGCTGGGGCAGGGCGCGGCTCGCTCCCTCTCCCGCTTGCGGGAGAG
>DATGHD010000132.1:0-2321 GCA_035308145.1 Roseiarcus sp. | reverse complement strand
CGCTCCCAAGGAGCGATAGCGATCATTTCGACCGCGTGATTTCTGCGCATTTTTTGCTCTGACGTGGTTTATCGCGCGGCCGACGCCGGATTGCCGAAGGCGGCGCGCATGTCGCGATTGGCGTCTTCGAGGTGAGCGCGCATCGCCTCCGCGGCGCCGCGCGCGTCGCCCTCCCGCACGAAATCCAAGATGCGTTGATGAGCGTCGATGGTCACGTCGACGGACTGGCCGCGCAATTCGCGGCCGCGGCGGCTCATGAAGAAGGACATTTCCAAGGGCTTCGCCATCGCCTCGAAAAGATAGGTTAACACGCGATTGCCGCTCGCCATGGCGAGCGCCTCGTGGAAGCCAACGTCGCATTGATGGAAGCGCTGCTCCGCCTCCGCGTCGCCTCCTGCGGCGATGTCTCGCGCCGCCGACCGCATCCCGTCGAGCATGTTCTCGATCGCCGCGAGTCCCGGCCGGCTGACGCGCTTGGCCGCCAAGGTCACCGATTGGATTTCGAGCGTCATGCGAACCTCGACCAAATCGAAGACGCCCTTGGGGTCGTATTGAATGACGCCGGTCAGGAACTCGCCGAAGGCGGAAGCGTCCGGCTCGCGGACCAGCGCGCGCCGTCCCCGGGCGAGATCGACCAATCCCTTGCCGGCGAGCACCTTTAAGGCCTCGCGAATCGTGACGCGGCTGACGCCATATTGCCTGGCAAGGCTCGCCTCGCTGGCAAGGCTCGCGCCCGGCGCCAATTCGGAAAGCACATGATGGATCAGACGCTCGGCGACGCCCGAGGCGGCCGTTGCGGCGCTATGGCGCTTGGCCATTGCTCATAAGTCCTCGTGCTTTCTGCAAAGTTGTCCTACATGTCTACGCTGCCAGCGGCGAAATGTCCATGGCGAGGCCCGCGACTCACAATCTCCGGCCTTCCGCGGATTCGTCGCCGCGCAGTTGGGTCAGATGGGCGTGGAGGTGAGAGAAATCGAGGGAGAATGCGTTGGTTTCCGTTAAAACCCCGCCGCGAGCCGCCAGCGCGCGTCCGATCGTCCAACGCCCAGGATTTAAAAATATGATTATTGACAGAGATGTAGCATTACTATAGGGCGTCGAAACGTGCGGCCAACCGCGCCGGTCCTGAGCGGGCCGCCAATATCCAGGGAGGAATTCATGGTTGAGACGATGACGCGGCGCGCGCTGACCGCGGCCGCCGCCGCCATTGTGACGATCGCGTCGTCGCAGGCCTTTGCTTTGGATCCGACGCCGAAATGGTGCCAGGGCGTCAAGATCGCGGCCTTCCCCGGCGGTCCGCAAGGCGGCGTCTTCGCCAACAACGTCTACAATGGTTTCCGCCAGGCGGAACTCGATCTTGGGCCCACCGTCACCTATTATTTCTCGGACTGGGATCCCAACAAAATGCTGACCCAGATCCAGCAAGCCATCGCCACCAAAGTCGATGGCATCGCGACCTATGGCTTCGGCGGCGAACCGGCGACCGCGCCGATGGTCGATCAGGCCTATGCCCAGGGCATTATTTTCACGACGCTCAACACGTCGCTGCCCGACAGCCAGAAGAAATACGCCGCCAAGGGCTTCGGCTATGTCGGCGCGCCGAATTACTCGGCTGGCTTTGCGCTTGGAAACGAGGCGGCCAAGCGCGCCGGTCTCAAGTCCGGCGATCAAGTCTTTGTCTGGGGCTTGAAAGGGCAGGGCGGCGACCGCGGCCAGCGGACCGTCGGCGTGATCGACGCCTTCGACAAGGTCGGCGCCAAAGTGATCTACCAAGAGATCGATGCGGCGACCAACGCCGATCCGAACGCCGGCACCGCGACCTTCGTCGGCGTCATGAAGGCCAATCCCGGGATCAAGATCGTCGTCACCGATCATGGCGGCTTGACGTCCAACGTCGGCGTCTATGCCCGCGCGGATTCGCTGAAGCCGGGCCAGGTCTATTTCGCCGGCTTCGACATGTCGCCCAACACCGCCCAGGCGGTAAAGAGCGGCTACCAGAACCTGGTGATCGACCAGCAGCCCTACTTGCAGGGCTATCTGCCGATCCTCAATATCTGCCTCACCAAGAAGTATGGCTTCTCGGGTCTCGACATCAACACGGCCGGCGCCTTCGTCGACGCCTCCAACGTCGATGCGATCGCCCCGCTGGCCGCCAAGGAAATCCGCTAGTCCTCCCTCGATCATCCGGGGGAAATACGGGCGGGCCCTTTCTTGGGGCCCGCCCACTACTGTGAGGACACACCATGGCCGAGGCCGCCGCAGCAGCCACCGTATCCGTTGCCGTCACTCCCGACCTCGATCCGGTCCCGGTCATCGAGCTG
>DATGHD010000131.1:0-5475 GCA_035308145.1 Roseiarcus sp. | reverse complement strand
ACCGCCTCGGCGGCGGCCCTGCTCGGGACCTTGGCCGGGCCCGGACGCGCGGCCTGGAGCCATCACACGACCGCCGTGACGTCGACCAGCATGACGCCGCCGACGCCAGTGAGCCCCGGCGGCACGACGACAACAACGTCGACGACCGTGCCTTCAAACTTTAGCGGCAAGGCGGTCATCGGGGGCACGACGTTCAATGTCTATCTCGCTGCGGGAACCGGGACGTTCGGCCTCGGAACGCCTGTGTTCGCGATCGCGACGGCTTCGCCGCCGACCACCGCGACAACGACGACAACGGTTTCAAAAAATCTAAACGGTTCGACCACCACTACGAAAACGACGGTGACAACGGCGACTGGGCTGCAAGTCACGACAACGGCGCTGACCAACGTTCCAAACCCCGCGACCATTGGTTCGACGGTGACGGTGAGCATCCCGGGGCAGCCCAAATATACCGTGACGGGCGTCGTGCTCGCCTTGCTGCCGCCGACGACGTCTGGCGCAACGACGACTTTCAACTACGAGGTCACGGGCACGGCGACGCCGGCGACTGGCCCGCCGACGTTCCCCTTCAGCTATACCGCGACGTACCAGACGATAACGGCGGCGCCGGTCGCGCCGACGACGGCGACGTCGTCGACGACCGTGCTGCCCCCGACGTCGATTCCCCCGACAGGCGTCGTCGGCCCGCCGACGCCGCCGGGCGAAACGGCTGAAGCCATCCCGGACGCCGAGGCCGCCGTCAAATTGGCGTCAGATCAGGCGCAGGCCGCGATCAATGCCTGCGCGATCGGAACGCCGCCGTGCGTCGCCGACGCCTTGGACGCCTATGCCGACGCGTTGGAGAAGCTGGCGCCGGAGCTCCCGCCGCGTTTGCGGACATTGCCCGGCATCATTCGCAACGCGGCGCGCAAGGTTCGCGCGGCGAAGACGCCAGCGCAGGCGGCGAGGGCCGTGAAGCAGGCGATCGCCGAGGTCCACAAGACCATCTCGTTGCTGAAGGCCGACGATCCCGTCACGCGTCAGGTCGGAACGCGCGAGGGCGCGCTCGTCATCGAGACGCTGCAGGTCGCCGACGACAAGCTCGAGAAGGCGAGCGGCCTCTGAGGTTGGTCCGGTAGAGCCTTAGGCGCCGCCGTCGATCAGCGCTGCAAGGCCTCGCAAGAATCGGATGAATTCGCCGGCGGCTTGCTCGGCGCGTCCGTCGTTGTGGACGATGAGGTCGGGGCGCAGCTCTTCAGTTGGAACAGCCTCGCGGGACAATCGTCGCGATGCGTCAGGATCGCGCCCGCGAGCGGCGAGCCGAGCGGCGAGCGTCTCCGGCTGCGCCGCAACAAGAGCGACCTTGGCGCCCGGAAACCGGGCGCGCGCTTTAACCACGATGCTGCGCGACACGTTGACGGCGACGATGTCGCCTGACGCGAGCGCGCCCGCGATCTCGGCTGGCACGCCATAGCAAAGACCATGCGCGCGCCAGCTCAACGCAAAGGCCCCTCGAGCCTCGCCGGCGGCGAACGCGTCCGGGCTCAGGCTGTCATGGTCCTCGGAAGGATCCGACGCGCGGGTGATCGCCCGTCGTGGAAAGCGAAAGCGCCGATCCGCGGCGAACTCTTGGCGCGCCAATCTCAGCACCGTGTCCTTGCCGGCGCCTGACGGCCCGACGACAAGCACAAGGACGCCCGCCGTTCCTTTGGCGTCCTCATTGTCAGGCGACACGTCGCCCCTCGCGCCAGACGCGGATCGTCGCCGGGCGGTGGCCCAGCGCGCGAATCTGCGCCAAATCGGCGCGCTTGCCGGGCGCGATCTCGCCGCGATCGGAAAGGCCCGTGGCCTCGGCCGGATTCTTGGAGACGAGGCGGATCGCTTGAGCAAGATCGATATGCGGCTGACGATCAGGCAGCTCGAAGGCGGCCATGAGAAGGCTGGCCGGCACATAGTCCGAAGAGAGAATATCTAAAGCGCCGGCTGCGGCGAGCTCTTCGGCGGCGATATTGCCAGAATGGGAGCCGCCGCGAACGATGTTGGGCGCGCCCATCATCACTTTGACGCCTGCCGCATGCGAGGCCTTGGCGGCCTCGACCGTGGTCGGAAACTCGGCGATCGAGACGCGATCGGCGATCGCCTCGGCGGCCTGTTCGGCCGTGGCGTCGTCATGGCTCGCCAGCGCCGCGCCGTTGCGATGGGCAAGTTCGACCAGGGCGCGGCGGTTCATCGCCGCGTATTTTTCATGCAGGGCGAGACGCTGTTGGACGAAATCGGCGAAAGCGGCGTCGTCCCTCAATCCATAATGGCGCCCGTAATAGGCGCGCATCTTGGGAAGATCGCGGAACTGCCGCTGGCCCGGCGTGTGATCCATCAGGCTCATCAATTGAACGCGGCGTCTTTCAAGGAATTGGGCGGCGTTGGCCACGACGTCGGGCGCCGCGATCTCGCAGCGCAGATGGGTCAGATGTTCCGCGCAAAGAAGATCGCGATCCCGCATGGCGTCGATCGCCGAGGCGAGCGTTTCCAGTTGACCGGCGAGCCTGTCGTTCTCCGTATCCGCGCCGACGCGCAGGGAATCGAAAACCGTGGTGATGCCTGAGGCGATCATCTGGCGGTCATAGGCGAGCGTGGCCGCTTCAGCGTCCCAATTGACGCCAGGACGCGGGGACGCATGCGCCTCGAGATGATCGGTGTGCAATTCGATGAGGCCGGGAATCAGATAGTCGCCGCCAAGATCGAGGCCGCGCTCCGGCGCGCGGCCTTCGCCGATTTCGGCGATGCGGCCGCCGTCAATCGCCACCCAACCGTCGATGACGCGGTCGGCGAGCGCCATCCTGACGTTAGTCAGCACGAAGGATTCAGCGTCCATCCTCGCCTCTCATGCAACGGGAGCGATGTCGACGAGGCGATCGGCGATGCGGTCGCGCACGTCTTCGTCGTGAAAGACGCCGAGAATAGCCGCGCCCTCGCTCTTCTTGGCGTTCATCAGTTCGACGACGGCGGCCCGGTTCGCTGCATCCAGCGACGCGGTCGGCTCGTCGAGCAAAAGGATCGGATGACCGGCGACAAGCCCGCGCGCGATATTGACCCGCTGCTGCTCGCCGCCAGAGAAAGTCGCAGGCGGCAGCGCCCAGAGAGGTTCCGGCAGATTGAGGCCGGCGAGCAGCGAAGCAGCGCGGGCCTTCGCGGCTTCGGCCGCCATGCCATAGGCGCGCGCTTCCGCGGCCACGATTTCGAGCGTGGGAATGCGGGGAATGACGCAGAGGAATTGGCTCACATAGGCAAGCGCGCGCCGGCGCAGCGCGAGAATCCGGCGCGGCGCCGCTGCGGCGACGTCGACGTCCTCCGCGCCGTCTCGAACCACAAGGCGGCCGGAGTCGCAGCGATAGGCGCCGTAGATCATCTTCAGCAATGTCGACTTGCCAGCGCCGGACGGCCCGCGCAGCACCACGCATTCGCCCGGCGCCACGCTGAGCGAGACGTCGCGCAAGGCGGCGATGCGAGCGCCGCCGCGCAAATGCATGATAAAAGTCTTCGAGGCCCGTTCGACTCTTATCATCGCTCCTAAGCCTGCAGCACTGAGGAGACAAGCAATTGCGTATATTCCTCGCGGGGATCGTCGAGGACCTGATCGGTGAGGCCTGTCTCAATGACCCTTCCGCGGCGCATCACCATGATGCGGTGCGACAACAGCCGCGCGACGGACAGATCATGCGTCACGATGACGATGGCGAGCTTTAGATCGGCGATGAGGCCGCGAAGCAAATCGAGCAACCGGGCCTGTACCGAAACATCGAGTCCGCCGGTCGGCTCGTCCATGAAGACGAGGCGCGGCGAAGTCACGAGATTACGCGCCAACTGAAGACGCTGGCGCATGCCGCCGGAATAGCTCGCCGGCGCGTCGTCGATGCGCTCCGGCTCGATTTCAACGCGGTCGAGCCATTCGAGCGCCGTTGCGCGGATGCGGCCATAGTGTCGGGCGCCGATCCCCATGAGGCGCTCGCCGACATTGGCGCCGGCCGAAACCGTCATGCGCAATCCTTCGCGGGCGTCCTGACGCACGAAGCCCCAATCGGTGCGCATCAGGAAGCGCCGTTCGGCCTCGCCAAGATCAGCAAGCGAACGCAAATCGCCGTCGCGAAGCCGGTACGAGACTTTGCCCGTGGTCGGCGCGAATTCACCCGAAAGCAATTGCAGCAGCGTCGTCTTGCCCGAGCCGGATTCGCCGACCACAGCCAAGGCCTCGCCTTCATGCAATTCAAAAGAGACGCCGCGGCAGCCGATCCGTGCGCCATAGTCCTTGCCAAGGTTCTCGGCGACGAGCAGGGGCGCTTCGGCTTCGCTCACGACCTGGGCTCCGTCGTCGCCGCACGGTTGCTCTCGCAGAAATCGGTGTCCGAGCAGGCGAACATTCGCCCGCCTTTGTCGTCGAGCAGGATCTCGTCGAGATAGACGCCGCGCGCGCCGCAGAGCGCACAGGGCTCGTTAGGCGCGTCGGCGCTGAACGGATGATCCTCGAAATCGAGCGAGACGACTTCCGTGTAGGGCGGCACCGCATAGATGCGCTTCTCGCGACCCGCGCCGAAAAGCTGCAAGGCGGGGGAGTGATTCATCTTGGGATTATCGAATTTCGGCGTCGGCGAAGGGTCCATCAGGTAGCGATCGTCGACCCTCACCGGATAGGCGTAGGTCGTGGCGATATGGCCATGACGCGATATGTCTTCGTAGAGCTTGACATGCATGAGCCCATATTCTTCGAGCGCATGCATCTTCCGCGTTTCGGTTTCGCGCGGCTCGAGGAAGCGCAAGGGCTCGGGGATCGGCACCTGAAAGACGATGATCTGGCCTTCTTTAAGAGGCGCCTCGGGGATGCGGTGACGCGTCTGAATGATCGTCGCTTCGTCCGTGCGGGTAGTCGTACGTACGCCAGCGGTCCGTTCGAAGAACTTACGAATCGACACGGCGTTGGTCGTGTCGTCGGAGCCTTGGTCGATCACTTTCAGCACGTCGTCTTCGCCGAGGACGGCGGCCGTGACCTGCACGCCGCCGGTGCCCCATCCGTAAGGCATCGGCATTTCGCGCGACGCGAAGGGCGTCTGGTAGCCGGGGATGGCGATCGCCTTCAAGATCGCGCGGCGGATCATCCTTTTGGTCTGCTCGTCGAGATAGGCGAAGTTGTAGCCGGGAGCCCGCGGCGCGCTTGGAGAGGGGGCCTCTCGAGCCGCCGCAACGCGGGGCGCGGAGCTCTCGCTCATTCCGCCGCCTCCTTGCCCCCGGCGGCCGTCGTCCATTCCTCGCGAAGCAAACGGAGCAATCTCAGTTCCGATTGGAAGTCGACATAATGCGGCAGCTACAGATGTTCGACGAAGCCGGTCGCTTGAACGTTGTCGGAATGCGAGAGGACGAATTCCTCGTCCCGCGCCGGCGCGCCGGCCTCTTCGCCGAGTTCACGCGCCCTGAGCGCTCGATCGATCAGCGCCATGGACATCG
>DATGHD010000130.1:0-15631 GCA_035308145.1 Roseiarcus sp. | reverse complement strand
CCCGCTGAGCGTGGCCTTCAGCGGCTCGGTCGCCGGCGGGCGATCCGCGTCGAGGACGCCATTGACACCCTCCGCCGCCGAAGCAAGATCCGTCCCCTGGACGTCCGCGTTGACGTCAAACACAGGGCGAATGTTAAGCTGCGAGGTCACGAGCGGCTGCTCCACCCGACCGAAGCTCGCCACGTTCATCAAAATCTGCCCGCCCCCGGCGCCCGAGACAAGCGGCAGAGTCCATAGATCGTGGGCCGAGCCAATTTGATAGGTCGGCTGCTGAACAACCAGGGGATAACTAACAGAATTTTTGGGGTCGACCCAGAAATTCGGCTGAGTCTGGGCGCTCGAATTGGTCGTAACCAGAACGTTCTTGGCGATCTCGGTCTGATCCAGCCCAACTTGCCGAGCCAGCGTCCGGTCAACGTCGATCGACAAAGCTGGAGCGTCGGGAACTTGGAAAACATGCGAATCGACGACGCCGGGAACGCGATTGATGTCGCGGGCGATCTTTGAAGCGAGCGCGAAGGCTTTGGCGTCGTCGGGGCCGGATACGCGAATATCGATCGGCGCCGGCTGACCAAAATTCAAGACTTGGTCGACGATATCCGCAGGCTGAAAGAAAAATTGGAGCGCGGGAAAGAGTTTGGGCAATTCACGCCGCAGGTCGGCCATATGGACGGCGGTCGGGGTGTGCTTTTCGTTCAGAGAGACAAGAATCTCGCCGTCCATCGGACCGACGGTCGCCGAGTCGCTCAACGCGATGTTGATGCCGCTGTAGGGCAATCCGATATTGTCCAAGATGACGTCGATCTGGTCGTTGCCGACAATTTGACGGATCGCGCGCTCGACGTCGGCGAAGTAGCGCTGGGTCTCTTCGATCCGCGTCGACGGAGGCGCCCGGACATGCAGCCGCATCTGCCCGGCGTCGACCTGCGGGAAAAAATCTCGGCCCAAACTTGGGAACAAGGCCAGCGAGCCTATCATGAGGGCAAAGAAAAATACGCTGGCGAGCCCTGCGCGCGCGACCGCGTAAGAGACGCCGTTGCGATAGGATTCGCGAAACGCGCTAAAACCGGCGTTGAAGCCCAGATGGATCGCGGCGAAGGGGTTGACCCGGCGAGGCGGCCCAGGCTCGCTTTCGTCGTGGGCGTGATGCTTTTCGACCGTCGAGCGCATCAGGTATTTGAACAGCACCGGGACCAGCGAAAAGGACAAGGCGAGGCTGGCGATCAGCGCCAAGCAAACCGACACGGAAAGCGGAGAAAACAGATATTTCGCGGTTCCCTGCAGCAAAAAAATAGGCACGAACACGATACAGATGCACATCGTCGAGAGCATCGTCGGCAAGCCGACCTCGCCGGCGCCGCTGACGATCGCGGTGATCAAGGGCTCCTTCATGCTGACATGGCGTTCGATGTTCTCAATGACCACGGTGCCGTTGTCGACCAATATTCCAACCGCCAGCGCAAAGCCGCCGAGCGTCATCGTATTCAACGTCTCGCCGCCAACGTACATCAGCACCGTCGCCGTCACGATCGACAGCGGGATCGTCGCCAGGATGATCAGCGTCAGTCGCCAGTTGCCGAGAAAAAGAAGGATCATAAGCGCGGTGAGGCCGGCGGCCATGAGCCCGCCCATGACGACGCTGTTCAACGCCGCCTTGACGAAGACCGACTGATCGAAAATGGCTTTGATCGCCACGCCCGGCGGCATCAATTTGCGAATATCGGGGAGCGCCTCCTTTACGCCGTCAATCACCGCGAGCGTCGACACGCCGCCCGTCTTGCGCACCGACATCAACGCGCCGGGGGAGCCGTTGACCGCCACCGAATTCGTCTGCACCTGGTATCCGTCATGGACGTGAGCTACGTCGTTGACGAAGACCATTTTCCCGTCCTCCATCTTGACGGGAAAATGGTTGATGGCGTCGATGAGGTTGGGACTGTTGTTCATCGACAGCGAATAGTCCTTGCCGCCGATCTTCACGTCGCCCGAGGGCAGAATGACGTTCTGCTTCTGAATCGCGTCGCTGACGTCGGCTGGCGACAGCCGTCGCGCCTGAAGCGCCTGCATGTCGAGATCGACCATGATCACGCGAGGCTTGCCGCCGTAAGGATAGGGAACTTCCGCGCCGTGAACGACGGCGAGGTCGGGACGGATGGTGTTCTGCCCGAGATCGTTCAGCTTGGTGTCAGGGAGCGAATTGCTGGAAAGGCTCAATTGAATGATCGGCACGTCGGTTGCGCCGTATCTGATGACGAGCGGCGGCGTGATGTTGGGCGGCATATATTTGAGAACGACAAGCGCGCTGCTGGCGAGTTGTGAAATCGCGCGCGTCACGTCCGCGCCTTCGTGCAGGTACACTTTTTCGACGCCGACGCCGTAGTAGCTCGTCGCCTCGATCCTCGAAATATCGTCCACCAACGAGGCGAGCTGGCGTTCATGCAGAGTTAGAATTCGGTTCTGAATATCCTTTGCGCTCATCCCGTTGTAAGTCCAAACGACGCTGACAACAGGGATGTCGATCTCGGGAAATATGTCGACCGGCATTCGATTGGCCGCGCCGGCGCCGAGGATGCAAACAAGGATAAGCGCCGCGACCAGGGTATAAGGGCGTCTCAGGACAGCGGCGACGAAGGACATTAAGTCATACCTATCTTCCGCGGTCCGCCGCGCCCTGGGCGTCCAAAGCCCGGCGGCGTCCGAGCGCCTCCGATTTAATTACCCCATTTCGCCCAGACGGCGAGACTCCCCCGTTTCCAGTGGGTCCCGTTCCGCGACCGTCGCTCCCTCCCCGAAGGCGACTCCGCCAACAATCCGCCGCCGACTAAGGGCCGTTACAATCATTCCGCCGGTCGAGCCGCTCTCCGGCGTCAAAAGTATCGCCCTGTCCCCAGGCGCCCACGAGATACTAGAGCCTCTCGAAAGGGTCGATATAAATCAAATTTATGCTCGTTTCGGCAATTCGTTCAATGAGATAATAGGACAGGCATGCCGGCCCCGGCCAGCAGGGAACGGGTCACGCCGCCGAAGACCAATTCGCGGATGCGGCTGTGTCCATAGGCTCCGACCACCAACAGATCGGCATGAACCGTCTCAGCCGCTGCGTGCAATGCTTGCGCGACGGAGCGGCCCCCCGGCTCGATCATCTGCGTCTCGGCCGCGACGCCGTGACCAGCCAGATGGCGCGCAAGGACATTCAGCCCCTCGTCCGGATCGTGGTCAGCGACGTGCGTCAGGACGACGCGCCTCGCTTTGACGAGGATCGGCATGGCCGCGGCGAAGGCGCGAGCGGCCTCGGGCGTTTCTTTCCAGCCGACCATGACAACGCTGATCGGCGCTTCGCGAACAGCGACGGGGGCGATGACGATGGCCCGACCGCTGGAAAGCAGAATCTGGTCGATAAGGTCGCGTCGAAAACGCTCGTCCTCCGGCGGCCGGCCAACGACGACAAGATCGTGATGTCGAGCCTGGAATGCAAAGGCGCGAGCGAAATCGCCGCTCTGTTCGACCCAGCTCGCCGAGACCGCCTCGCCGGCGCGAGCGCTGAACTCGTCTGCACGCCGGCGAGCTGCAGCCGACCTCGTCTCCCTGTCGCGCTCCAACCCATCGAGCGCCTCCTTGAGGCCGCGGCCTTCGGCGAAATCGATATGCGGGGCATGAGCGGCAAATTGGTCGGGGGTGACCGAAACGTGATAGAAATCAAGATGCGCCTCGACCAGGCTGGCGAGGGCGCGCGCGGTCGCGATAACGCCGAGATCGCGCTTATCGCCATTCAACGCCACGAGTATGGTCTTGATCAAATCCCCCTCCGCTTCAGCGCTTCCCAACGCACATATCGGACCGCGCATCCGGCAGCGGCAAGCAAACAATAGCGGAATCCACGGAAAGTCATCCGTCGGGAGGCTGCGTTCGCACGGGCGCCGGCGAAGCTAAGCGGTGGCGGCGAGGCCAGCTTTCGCGAGCCTGAAACTTGCGCCGAAGCGGCTGTCCTCGACGGTCAATTCGAGGCCGTGCAAGCCGGCGATCGTCTTCGCGATGCTGAGGCCAATGCCTTGACCGGCAGTCTCTTTTTCGTTCGCGCCGCGATAAAAACGCCTGAATATCTTGTCGCGGTCGCCTGGCGCGACGCCGGGCCCGCTGTCCGTGACGCGCACGATCGGCGGACCGGGGCCTTTATCGACTTCGAGCCGGACCGTCCCGCCGGAGGGCGTAAATTTGATGGCGTTGTCAATGAGATTGGCGATGGCCTCGCGCATCAGCTCGGCATCGCCGCGCATCGGCGCCGCCGCCGGCGCGTCAAAACTCATTTCAATTGATTTCGAGCGCGCAAGCGGCTCGTAGAAATCGAAAAGATCGACGCAGATCGACGCCAGATCGATCTCGCGGAACGCGCTGGCTCTGAGCCCATTCTCGATCGCCGATATCCGCATCAGCGCGGTCACGGTGGCCATCGCCCTGTCCAATTGACCGAGCGAATCGACGGCGGCAAGCCGCAAGTCCTCGTTGGTCGAATCCTGCGCCAGTCCGCGCTCCAGCTTGGCGCGCATCACGGCCAGGGGCGTGCGCAGATCATGCGCAATATTGTCGCCGGCGCTTTTCAATTGATTGAGCAGCCGCACCAGCTCGTCGAGCATCAGATTGACCGCCCGCGTCACCTTGCCGATGTCGTCGTCCGCGCCGCCAACTGGCAAACGGGCGTCGAGGTCGCCACGCATGATCTTTTCTATCGTTTCATGGACCAAGGCGAGCCGGAGCGACGCTCGCCACGCGAAGAAGGCGCCGATGGCGAGCGAGAGGAGAGTGGTCGGCACAAGACCCGTCAACAGGGCTCGCAAAACGATGTCCCTGATCGCATAGACTTCTATGAGACTTCGTCCCAGCAGCAGTACGCCGCCGTCAGCGCGCCTGCTGGCGACAAAGAGCGCGGGCTCATCCGTTCCTTCTGCGTCGGTTTGCCGCGCGCCGGCGACGAAATGCGCTTCGCCGTCTACGGGAATCTCCGGCAACTTCGTGATATTGCCGAAAGCCAAGCGACCATCTTTGTCGAACAGCGCGACATAGTCGAGACGTCGCAGGTCGCGGGTCAAACGAAGTTCAAGCGCTCGTCGTAGTTGATCCTCGTTTTCGCCGACCCCTATCGCCGCTTCGCCGACAAGAACGACACGCAGGCGCGCCACATCGGACGTCGAGAGTTCAAGATAGACGAGGGCGAAGACGCTGGCGGTTGCGAGCACGATCGCCAGGGCAAGAGCCAACGAAAGCCGAAACGGCGTCGATCGGATGAGATCAGGCGTCCGCATGGAGCGTGAACCCCACCCCGCGCACGTTTGCGATCAAAGGCGGCTCGCCGCGCCCGTCGAGCTTGCGGCGCAGGTTGCTGATATGAACGTCGACGACATTGGTCTGCGGGAGGAACGTATAATTCCAGACATCCTCGAGCAGCATGGCGCGGGTGACGATCTGGTTTGGGTGGCGCACAAAATATTCCAGAAGCTTGAATTCGCGCGGGAGCAGATCGATTTCCCGCCCGTTGCGGCGCACCGTGCGATCGACCAGATCCATTTCCAGGGAGCCGACCCGCAACATGGTCGTTCGCACATCGTCCAGGCGGCGCAACAGCGCTTCGACCCGCGCCGCCAATTCCTCCATGGCGAAAGGCTTAACCAGATAGTCGTCGCCGCCGGCCTTCAACCCTTGGATTCGTTGATCGATCGAGGATAAAGCGCTGATGACGAGGACCGGAATTCTGATTCCTTCCTTACGCAAAACCTCGACAATCGTCAGGCCATCCTCGCCGTGAAGCATCCGATCGAGGATCAGGATCGACCCTCGCCCGGCGCGGGCCGCCTGCAACGCCGCTTCCCGCGCCTCCGAAACCTCGACCTGATAGCCGCGGCGAAGGAGCTCGGCCTCGATTTCCTCGGCGAGTTCCGGTTCATCCTCGGCCAAAAGAACCGACGCGCGCCTTGCGGACTGATCCTTCGTCAATCTCGTTCCCTCGCCAGCCTCAAGGCCGCTTGCGCAGGCCGAGATCGAGCCCGCCCGCGGTTTGATATACGCGCCGTCCTGAAAGGCGCAAGCCGACGCCAGATTCCCAGGCGCAAGCTTAAACCAGAGGGCGTCGCGCCAAGAAATGAAGATTTTCTTTAAGATTCTGGCGACCGCCGCCCCGGGGCTTCGCAGCCGCCGTCTTTAAACAATTTGGCCGTCCCTAGGCCTAGGGACGGCCACACCTTACTCCGAACGCGCCGCGAGCGTTCGTTCAGAACGGATAGTAGCGGAAGCTCGTCATCACGACGTTCTCGTCCGCCTTTGGCGTGCCGCCGACCCCGGCAAAGCCCTGGTCCTGCGTAAACTCATACTGCAGGCCCCACTTCACGAGACCATAGTCGCCCTTCAAGATCGTATCCCAGAAGCCGACGGTAACTTGCCCGACGGCCTTCGGCGACTTGTACGCGACGCAAGTTCCCGTCGAAAGGTTCGAGAAGCAGCCGGTTTGGACGTCCTTCGGATTGCCCCAGCCGAAACCCGAGGCGGTGCCCGGCGTGTATTTGGCGCTCGTCACCTCCTCGCCGGCGTAGCCATAGACGTCGAGCCACGAGGTCGCGTGCACGATCAAGCCCGCCAGCAGGTCCGTCTCCGGAATGGTCACGAGTTGGCCGTTCGCCGACGAGAAGGTGACGTCCGGCAATTGGCTCGAACCGTAGCGGCCGATGCCATTGCCAGTCAGACCGGAGAACTGCGCGTCGACCATGCCCGGAAGAACCTGCGCGACAATGCCGCCGCCGAAGCCGCCGCCAGTGGTGGTGTGCGTTCCCGCCGGGAAGGGCGACCCAGCCGTAAAGGTCGTCTCGTCGGTGAATTGTCTGAATAGACCATAGCCTTCCATGTGGACATTATGGCCGGCGAAGTTCGGATTCCACGACGCTTTCGCGATGAGATCAGGCATCTGATTGAAAGAGTAGCTGTTGCAAGCATTGAGCAGCGAGAAGCCGGACGGCGCGGTGGCGGCGACGCCCGGGATGCCGCACGCGTTGTTGGAGATGTTGGCCACATCCGCTGGCACGGTGCCGCCAAAGGTCGTTGCGCCGGTTTCCGCCGACGCCGCGATCGAGAAATTCGCGCCGAGGTCCTGCACCAAGCGAACCTGCGGTTGACGCGCCCAGCTGAAGCCGGGAACGTACTGTGCGTCGATGGTGAGCGGGATTTGCTCCTGGCGGGGCTTGATGCCGCCAAACCCATTGAGCGTGGCGAGCGACCAAGTCTGGCCGGCGAGGAAATGGGTGCCCCACTCGTTCTCGTCAATCGCGCCATACAGGTGGCGGACGCGCGGTTGATACGAATTCGATTCGTTGGAATTCGCCGACTGGGCGGCGCCGAGGAAGTCGAACTCGCCATAGCCGGAAACGCTGGTGACCGGATTGACCTTGCCCTCGACCAAGAGCGACAGCCGGCTCTGGCGCGCGCTCAAGCGAAACTCGTTGGAATGGCCGGGAATGTTGTTCGGGTACGGGACCGCCTGGAAGGGCGTGTCGATATCCGAAATCATATTGTGATCGCGCCACACACCTTCGAGTGCGAAGAACCCACCTGGCGTGATCGTCAAACCTTTGTAGCAAAACTTGCCCGGCGGGCAGTATTCCAACGGTGGGACGCCCCCTTTGGTGGTCGGCAGCGGTCCCCTGGCGACGACGCGCTGAACCTCGGCCTGGGTCTGCGCTTGGGTTTGCGCTTGGGAATTCAGGCGCTTCTCCAGGGCGTTCAGCCGCGCCTTCAATTCACGAATCTCCGCGGCGGTGCCCGATGCGTCTTGGGCGCGCGCCGGCGCGCTGGCGCCCAGAGTTAAGGCGCCCAGCGCCAGTGAAGCCAACAATGCGGTCTTGAAACTTGCGTACATGCGCTGCGCCCCTGGTATTTAGTTCAGCAAAGGGGTACCGGCGCTTCATGACAGTCCTGTAACAATGAGCGACCGATGAAGAGCGGACCATGAAGGCCGCCCGCGACCAAGGCCGCAAGGTCCGGGCGTCTTACTCTAACATATTGATAAAAAGCCAATAATTGGTCATGTCGCTTTTCTGCCACAGTCGTCAAAGTTTTGCTAAGGACCCCCTGCTACCGCGGTTCCGCAGCTTCCCTCCGCGCCCCTTCCCTTCGCGATTCCTCTTTCGGCGTCTGGTTTTTATGAGCTTCGCGCTGACCCCGGGCGCGACGCGGCTGACGGAGCCGAGTCTCGAGCCTTTGTCGATGGCGAAGCGGCTCCTTTGGTCGCAATAAAGTTCAATTTCGACCATCAGTTGATAAAATCTATATACTTAGTTATGTTTCTGCCGGGCCGCACGATGTTGGACTGAGCGCCGCCGTTCAAAACTGTCGGCGTCGATCGGCGAGACGCGGATTGCCTGGTTTTGGGGATTGCGGGGTGAGGTTCATAGGAACGGCCGCGGCCGGCGCCGGCGCGTCGCTTGCCTGGCGCAGTTTCGTCGCCGCCGACTTGCCGGCCAACCCGAAAGCGTCGCCGCCGTCCCCGACCGTCGGATGCTTCGCCAGTCTTTACGATTATCTCCTTGCCGGCCCCCAAGGAATGCCCCCTGACCTATCAGGCGTCACCATTTAAGGACAAAGGCGGCATTCCGGGCGCAAGCCCGCAGGGCGCGGCGAATTCCGCCTGTGCAGGAACGATCGACGCGCTCTCCGCGCTCGTCGACTACCGCCCCTACCAGCGCCTCGACGTCTACGCCGGGGTCGTGTACTCTTGGGTCACGGGCGGCATCACGAGCGGGTACATTCATAGCGCCAACATTGCGCCGACGGCGGGAATGCGGCTGAGTTTCTAATCGCTATGCGCGCCGCCAGCCGTGCGGCGAAGCGACGCCGCCGCGGCCCTCGGCATTCGGCTAGGCGGCGTCGGCGGTGACCCGGTTGCGGCCTTCCGCTTTGGAGCGATAGAGGGCGCGGTCGGCGCGCTCGTAAAGGGTCTCGGCGTCGGCGGCGCGGCCGCGCTCCGCAACGCCGATCGAGACAGTGACGGTGATCGTCCGGCCGGTCTTGTCGATGACGAAGGGGGACTGCTCGATCGCGACGCGAGCGCGCTCGGCGACTTTGTGGGCCACATCGAGCGGCACGCTCGGCATGACGACAACGAATTCCTCGCCGCCAAGCCGGCACAAAAGGTCGCCGCCCCGGATCAGTCGGCGGATGCGCTCGGCAAAGCCCTTAAGCACCTCGTCCCCGCAAAGGTGCCCGTAGGTGTCGTTGACCAGCTTGAAATGATCGATGTCGAGGATCATCAGCGACAGCGGCTTATGCCGGGCGCGCGCCTGCTCCAAAGCCGCCGCCAGGTGGTTCTCGAGAAAGCGGCGATTGTTGAGCCCGGTGAGCGGATCGACGACGGCGAGTTCGATCGAATGCTGCACCTTGTCGCGCAAGCGATCGGCATAGCGCTTGGCGCGAAGCAGCGTGCGCGTCCGCGCCAGCACCTCGTTGCGGTCGATCGGCCTGATCACATAGTCGTTCACGCCGAGATCAAGGCCGCGCAACACGCGATTGCGGTCTTCGAGATCGGCGATGATCAGGATCGGCAGGTTCCGCGTGCGCTCCAAAGCGCGGATCTGGCTGCAGAAACGCAGGCCGTCGTAGCTTTCCAAGCCGAGGCTGACGATGAACAAATCGCAATTTTCCTTGGCGGCCTTGAACAGCGCTTCGTGCGCGTCCGCCTCGGCGATCACCTCATGGCGCGGCTCGAGCGCCAGCAGGATGCGCTCGCGCGAACTGGCGCGATCATCGACCAGCAGGATCTTCCCCCGCCGGTCGTCCGCCGCCAGCAAGGCGGCGTTCTCCTCCTCGGCGCGGAGCGCAAGCGTCGTGTTGGCGCGGTTGCGCAATTCGTCGATTACCACTTTGAGCCGCGCCAAGGAGCGCACGCGGGCGATCAGCGCCACCTCGTCGATCGGCTTGGTGAGGAAGTCGTCGGCGCCGGCTTCAAGCCCGCGTAGGCGATCGCTCGGCTGATCGAGAGCCGTCACCAGAACCACCGCCAAATGCGCCGTCGCCGGATTGCCCTTGATGCGCCGACAAACTTCGAGCCCATCCATGCCGGGCATCATCACGTCCAAAAGGACGATGTCGCACAAATCGTCCTCGCAGATCTGCAAAGCTTCGCGGCCGCTCGAAGCGGCTAGAACGTCGAAATATTCGGCGGTGAGCCGCGCCTCGAGGAGCTTGACGTTCGGCGCGTTGTCATCGACGATCAAAATACGCGCGGTCATCGCGTCAGCGGGCCCCTAGGAAATTGTCGATCGTCTCGAAGAATTTCGCGACCGAGATCGGCTTCGACAAATAGGCTTCGCAGCCTCCCTGCCTGATCTTTTCCTCGTCGCCCTTCATCGCGAAAGCCGTCACCGCAATGACCGGAATCGCGCGGAGCTCGTCATCGTCCTTCAGCCATTGCGTGACTTGAAGTCCGGAGACCTCGGGGAGCTGAATATCCATCAAGATGAGGTCCGGGCGATGCTTGCGCGCCAGATCCATCGCCTCGATGCCCTGGCGCGTCTGAACGATGCGGCAGCCTCGCGTCTCTAGAAGATCGTTGAAGAGCTTCATATTGAGTTCGTTGTCTTCTACGATCAAGACGGTCTTCATCATAGGTTCCAATCGCGGCGCGCGAGCGCCCGCCTAAGCCCATGCGCCAAGCGGGATTTGCGAAAACCCTATTCCTCAGAAATTTACGAAAGGGAAATTGAATCGTGCACGTTGGCCCTCGCCGTCGATCATCCACAAGCGTTGATGAAGCGCAAGGGATCGCGATCGAGGCGCTGGCTTGGCTTTCTGCAAATCCCATCCGGCTGGAGCGCTTTCTCGCGATCTTTGGCCTCGGGCCGCAGAATCTGCGCCAGGCGGCGGCCCAGCCCGGCTTTCTGGCGGCGGTTCTCGACCATCTGGCCGCTCACGAACAATTGTTGATCGATTTCGCCACAGCGACCGGCCGCGCGCCGGAACGGATCGCGGAAGCGCGCGAGCGCCTTAACGTCGAGGAACCCGAGGCCGATCCATGAGCGATGGCGCGAGCCTCCTCTGCCGCGACTGCCTCTCTTCATTTCCCGCGGCTCCCGATGGCGCCAGGCGCTGTCCTGATTGCGGCTCGCCGCGTCTTTTAGACGATCCAGTTTACAGTGAGTTGACCATCGCGCATGTGGATTGCGACGCGTTCTATGCGGCGATCGAAAAGCGCGACAATCCGCATTTGCGCGATTTACCATTGATCGTCGGCGGCGACGGCCGGCGCGGCGTCGTCTCCACATGCTGCTATATCGCGCGAACCTTCGGCGTCCGCTCCGCCATGCCGATGTATCAAGCGCGCCGGCTCTGCCCTGACGCCGTGGTGGTTCCGCCGGACATGGGCAAATACGCCGGCGTCGGGCGAGAGATCAGGGCGATGATGCTTCAGCTCACGCCGCTCGTAGAACCGCTTTCAATCGACGAGGCTTTCCTCGATCTCGCCGGCTGCGAACGCCTGCATGGCATGAGCGCAGCGGCGACGTTGGCGCGTTTCGCCAGAAGCGTCGAAAAGGAGATCGGCGTCACCGTCTCGATCGGCCTCAGCTACTGCAAGTTCCTCGCCAAATTCGCCTCGGACCTCGATAAGCCGCGCGGCTTTACGGTTATCGCCCGCAATCAGGCTGTAGCGCTGCTCGCGTCGCAGCCGATCAGCAAGATTTGGGGCGTCGGCCGGGTCGCAGAGGCCCGGCTTGTCAAGTCGGGCCTTCGCACGATCGGCGACGTTCAATCGAGGAGCGAGCGCGAGATGATCGCCGAGCACGGGCCGGACGGCGCGCGGCTCTGGCGCCTGGCGCACGGCGTCGACGACCGGCGCGTCACGCCGGAGCGCGAGACGAAAAGCATTTCGGCGGAGACGACGTTCGACAATGACGTATCGAATAGGCAAGAGCTCGAACGCGTGTTGCTGAGGCTTTGCGAGCGCGTCGCGCTCAGGCTGAAGCGCGAGGGCCTCGCGGCGAGAAACGTGACCTTGAAGCTGCGCCTGCCCAATTTCAAGCTGCGCACGCGCGCCCGGTCCTCATCCTCGCCGACGCAACTCGCGCCGCGGATTTTCGCGATCGCCCGCGATCTTCTCGAGCGCGAGGCCGACGGCGCGAGCTTTCGCCTGATCGGCGTTTCGATCGCGGATTTTGCGCCGGCGGCGGAGGCGGACAAAGGCGACCTCATCGACAAGGACGTCGGCCGCGAGAAAGCGCGCGAGCAGGCGATCGACGCCCTGCGGGAGCGTTTCGGCCAGAAAGCCGTGGTGCGGGGATTGGCTTTTGGGGAGAAGCCGGAGGGGTGAGGGCTGGGTGTGGTCCGCTGCACCCCCTCCCGTACCCTCCGCCGCTTCGCGGGAGAGGGAGGCCTTGGCGCCGCGGATCGCGCCAACCCGTGGCACGGCGGTAGAAGTTGAAACGCCGCGCTTGCCGCTCCCTCTCCCGCGAAGCGGGGGAGGGTACGGGAGGGGGTCCGCCGCGCGGACCCTATCTGGCCTCGATCCGCTCCAACCCGCCCATGTACCCGCGCAAAACGTCGGGCACGGTCACCGAGCCGTCGGGGTTCTGGTAGTTCTCCAAAATCGCGACCAGCGCCCGGCCGACCGCGACGCCGGAGCCGTTGAGCGTATGGACGAAGCGCGTCGCCTTGGCGTCGGCGCCTTTGAAGCGGGCGTTCATGCGGCGAGCCTGAAAATCGCCGCAGTTCGAGCAGGAGGAAATCTCGCGAAACCTCCCCTGCCCCGGCAGCCAGACTTCGATGTCGTACGTCTTCTGGCTGGCGAAGCCGAGGTCGCCCGTCGAGAGCGCAACGGTGCGGAAATGTAGGCCGAGGCGCTTCAAGACTTCCTCGGCGCAGGCCGTCATGCGCTCGTGCTCGGCGCGCGACTGCTCGGGCGTCGTGATCGAGACGAGCTCGACTTTGTAGAATTGATGTTGGCGGATCATGCCGCGCGTGTCCTTGCCCGCCGCGCCCGCCTCGGCGCGGAAGCAGTAGGTGCCGGCGGTGTAGCGGAGTGGGAGCTTCGCCTCGTCGACGATGCTCTCGCGGACGAGATTGGTGAGTGGGACTTCGGCGGTGGGGATGAGCCACAAACGATTGGGTTGCGGTTTGAATTGCGCCAACGTGTCGGCAGCGTCCCTAGTCAATTGGGGAACTTGGATTCCATAACGTTCGCGAGGTTCAAAAACTCTGTCCCCCACTCCGTTATTATGCATTTGATAAATAAAGTAATCCAAATCGGCAGGGCCAAACTCCTCGATACCGGTCGCGAACTGATCCTCGCGAAACTTCGGCAACTGCGCCGTGCCGAACATCGCCTGATCGCGCACCAGAAGCGGCGGCGCGATCTCCTCGTACCCATGCTCGCTCGTATGCAAATCGAGCATAAACTGCGCCAGCGCCCGCTCCAGCCGCGCCAGCGCGCCTTTCAGCACCACGAAACGCGCGCCTGAAAGCTTTGCCGCGGTTTCGAAATCCATCAAGCCGAGCTTTTCACCGATGTCGAAATGCTCGCGCGGCCGGTAGCTGTTCGGAAAATGCGGCTCCTCGCCGTAGCGGCGGATTTCGACATTGTCGTTCTCGTCGCGGCCGTTCGGCGTGTCCGCCGCTGGCAGATTAGGAATTGCGGCAAGCTCCGTCTCGAGCGCGGCGAGCGCGGCGCGCTCGTCGGCCTCGAGCGCCGGCATTTTCGTCTTGAGATCGGCGACTTCGGCCTTCAGCGCCTCGGCTAACGCGAAGTCCTTTTTTCCCATTGCCTGGCCGATCTCTTTCGAAGCCGAATTGCGCCGCTCCTGCGTCTTCTGCAGAGCGAGGATCGCCGCGCGGCGTTTGTCGTCCAGCGCCAGCAGCGCCGCCGCTTGCGGCGGCAGGCCGCGCCGCGCGAGACCGGCGTCGAACGCCTCCGGATCGTCGCGGATCAGCTTGATGTCATGCATGATCTTTAAGCCGTTTCTACGCGCCGGGCGAAGAGCCGGTCGCCGAAGACATTGAAAATGAGCCCCGCCATTACCAGAGCGGCGCCAATAAGTTCAATCGCGGATAGCGGCTCGCCGAAGACGAGCCAGCCGGAAACCATGCCGATCACCGGGATGAGCAGCGCGAAAGGCGCGACCTCCGCCGCCGAATGGGCCGCGAGCAGCCGCGCCCAAAGCCCATAGGAGATGACCGTTGCGCCATAGGCGAGCAGCGCGACGCAGAGGATAAGCGCGAGGCTTGGATGAAGCAGCGCCGCCAATGGCGCGCCGCCCTCGAAGATCAGGGACAGCAAAAAGAGCGGCGCCGGCGCGGCGAGCGCCGCCCAGGCGACGAAGGCGTACATGTCGATCCGCCCGGCGAGCTTGCCGACGATGTTGCCGACGCCCCAGAAGAGCGCAGCGACGAGGACCAGGAGAAACGGGCCGAGGCTTGCCCCGGCAAGGCGTTCCGAACCGATCGCCGCCATGCCAAGAAGGGCTATTCCCGCGCCGATCAATTGCGCCGGCCGCGGCTTCTCGCGGAGCAAGGCCCAGGCCAGGAAGATCGTGACGAAGACCTGCAATTGGATGACGAGCGAGGCGAGCCCCACCGGCATGCCGCGACCGATCGCGATGAACAAGACGCCGAATTGCCCGACGCCAATCGTCAGGCCGTAGAGCATCGTCAAGCCGAACGGCGCCTTCGGCGGCTTAACGAAGAGCACCGCCGGAAAGGCGGCGAAGGCAAAGCGCAGCGCGGTCAAGAGCAGCGGCGTCGTCTCATGGACGCCGATCTTGATGGCGATGAAGGCGAGGCCGAAGAAGAGCGCGGAGACGAGCGCCGAAAGAACATCGCGGGGGGTCATGGGAGAACCGGAGAAGGCGGAAAAGAAGGAGCGAGGGCGGCAAACGACGTCAGGTCGACGATTTCTGCGCCGCGCGTTTCTTCTCCACCATGCCCACCGCGAAAATCGCGCCTTCGTATAAGAGCAGCATCGGCACGGCGAGCGAGCACATGCTGATCACGTCCGGCGGCGTCAATATCGCCGCAACGCCGGTGACGATCACGATGGCGTAGCGGCGCTTCGAGCGGAGGTACGCCGAATCGACGATGCCGACCTGACCGAGCAGCGTCAGGATCACCGGCAGTTGAAAGGCGACGCCAAAGGCGAAGATCAGCGTCATGATCAGCGATAGGTACTCGTTGACCTTGGGCATAAGCTCGATCGTCGCTTCGCCCGGCTGGTTGACCTGCTGCAGCGAGACCGAGAAGCGGATCAACAGCGGCATCACCGCGAAATAAACCAGCAAGGCGCCGAGCACGAAGAAGATCGGCGTTGCGACAAGGTACGGCAGGAAGGCCTGGCGCTCGTTGCGATAAAGCCCCGGCGCGACGAACTTGTAGAGTTGCGCGGCAATGATCGGAAAGGCGATGACGCCGGCGCCGAACATCGAGAGCTTCATATTGGTGAAGAATTGCTCGAGGAAATGCGTCGCGATCAGCTTGGCGTTGTCGGCGCCGACGACGCGCACATAGGGCTCAGTCAGCACATTGTAGATGCCGCGCGAAAAATAGAAGCAGCCGACGAAGGCCACCATGAAGGCGATCACCGCGCGGATCAGCCGGGCGCGCAGTTCGATCAGAT
>DATGHD010000129.1:0-8412 GCA_035308145.1 Roseiarcus sp. | reverse complement strand
CCGAGCCGATAGACCGCAGATCATCAGTGCCCGCCCAGCGCGTCAGCAAAAGGCCAAAGGGAATGGAGCCGCATAAATAGCCGAGGAGGAGCGCGCCGACGCTTGGCAAGAATTCGAAGGACACGCCGCCGCCCCAAGCTGCGCCGTCATTGCGAGGAGCGAAGCGACGAAGCAATCCACTCGTAAGTCACAACCCTATGAATGGATTGCTTCGTCGCCCTTCGGGCTCCTCGCAATGACGAACATACCGCCTCTTAGCCTATTCGTGCGCGATCCTGCCGGCAACCAGGGTCAACTTCACCCGCCCCTCCATGCGCGCCTCGTCGAAAGGCGTGTTGCGGCAGCGCGAATGCAAGGTCGCGGGATCGAGCGCGTAAGGCTCGTCCGGATCGAAGCGAATGAGGTCAGCCGGCGCGCCAACCTTGAGGCGCCCGCCCGGAAGCCCGAGAATCTCCGCCGGCCGCGTCGCCATGGCGTGGATGAGACGCGGCAGGCTGATCGCGCCCGAGGAGACGAGGCGCAAGGCCGCCGACAGCATGGTTTCGACGCCGATCGCGCCGGCCTCGGCTTCCGCAAACGGCAAGCGTTTCGTCTCGACATCCTGCGGATCATGGTCGGAGACGATCACGTCGACGACGCCCTCTCTCAACGCCTCGACCAGCGCCACGCGCTCGTCCTCGGAGCGTAGGGGCGGCGCGAGTTTCAAAAACGTCCGGTAGTCGCCGATGTCGATTTCATTCAGCGTCAGATGATTGATCGAAGCGCCGCAGGTTGCGCCAAGCCCGGTCTCCTTGGCGCGGCGCATCGCGTCGATCGACAGGGAATTGCTGACGAAGACCGCGTGATAGCGCGCCCTCGTCAAGGCAAGGAGGCGAAGGTCGCGATCGAGCATGATCGTCTCGGCTTCGCGCGGCGCGCCCGGCAAGCCAAGCCGGCTCGCCCGCTCGCCTTCGGTCATCACGCCGTCGCTGACGAGATCGGGATCCTCGCAATAGTGCATGATCAGCGCGCCGAAATCGCGCGCGTAAGTCAGAGCGCGGCGCATCACCTGCGCGTTGGCGACGGAGCGCCTTCCGTCGGAAAAGGCGATCGCGCCGGCTTCGCTTAAGAGGCCGATCTCGGCGATCTCGCCGCCGAGCAAGCCTTTGGTGATGGCCGCGCAAGGCAGGACGCGCACCTTCGCGGTGTCGCGCGCGCGGCGCAGGATGAAATCGACGACCGCCGGCTCATCGACCGGCGGATTGGTGTCAGGACGAGCGACGATCGTCGTCACGCCGCCCGCAGCGGCGGCCGCGCTCGCGGTGGCGATCGTCTCGCGATGCTCGGCGCCCGGTTCGCCGATGAAGGCGCGCATATCGATGAGGCCCGGCGCAACGACATCGCCCGCACAATCGACAATCAGCGCTTCGGCCGGCGCCGAATCCGCGCGCATGTCCGGGCCTAGCCCGGCGATGACGCCGTAGGCGGCGAGAACGCCGCCCCGCGTCTCGCGCCCGGATTCGGGATCGACGAGACGGGCGTTGACCAGGGCGATCGGGCGGCTGTCAGCCATCGGGCTGCGATAGCCCGCGTCACGTCGACGCGCAACTGAATGCGCGGGGCGCTTGATCCGCTGACCGCCGCGTGCCACGCCTCCCATCCCCCGCGCCAATATCCGGGTCGATCAATGTCGCACGATGCGCCCTTAACGCCGGCGGAAGCCGCGGTTCTCCTGTCTCCGAACCTGATCAGAGGCGCAGCCGCTCTGAAAGCGACGCTGCTGTTCTTGCTCGCCACCGGCGTGTTGCGGATCGAAGAAACGGAGCACGCCGGCTTCTTCCGGCGCCGGAAAGTCGCGCATCTCAAAATCGCCGCCGCGCGAAGAACCCGCCGCCCGAAGTCGCCGCGCTCCTCGACATCGTGAGCGCGGCAGAGGCCGCGGGCGGCAAGGTCGCCGACGTCGTCAAACGCGCGCAAAAGGCTTTCGGGCCCGACTGCAGGCGGTTCAGCCTCAAGCTCATCATCCCCGCCCTGATCGCGCGCGGACTCCTCGACGAGAAGAAAGTCCTTTTCGTGAGGGCTTTCCGCCTGACGCCGGAGGGCAAGGAGGCGCAGAGCCGCATCAAATCCGATCTCGCCAAGGCCGATGAGATCGCGCGGCTCTTGCGATCCGATCCGGCGCGGGCGGCCGCGATGGCCAAGACGCTCGGCGTCAATGTGCTGCTCAGCGACAAGCTGACCAAAGAGTTCAAACCGCTCGCCGACGCGATGCGCGTCATGACCCATGCGGAATTTGGCGACGTCGGCCCCTTTGATTCCGGCGGCGGCTTCGACTTCGGCAGTTTCGACCTCAGCCATTTCGATCTCGGCAGTTTCGACGCCGGCGCGATCGACGCTCTACACGCCAGCATCAATTCCTTCGACGCAGGTTTCAGCGACGCCGGCGCCCACGGCGGACACGATGGCGGCGGCGGCCATCACTGAGCCTGGATTTGCGTCGAGCGCTCGGAATCGATCATTCGCATCTCAACCGCCTTGCCGCTATAGGAAGCGCCATGTCCCAGGCCCTTCTCAACCGCGCCGCCCGTGAGCTCGATTCCATCCGCGACGCCGGCCTTTGGAAGCGCGAGCGGGCGATTTCCTCGCCGCAAGGGGGAACCGTCACCCTCGCGCCGGACGCCGCGGACGATCGCCGGAACGACGGCGTCGAGCTTCTCAATCTCTGCGCCAATAATTATCTCGGCCTCGCCGATCATCCGCGCCTGATCGCCGCGGCCAAAGCCGCCCTCGACAGCCACGGCTTCGGCATGGCCTCAGTGCGCTTTATCTGCGGCACGCAGGACCTTCATATCGCGCTGGAGAAGAAGCTCGCCGCCTTCTTGAAAACCGACGACGCGATCCTCTTCTCCTCTTGCTTCGACGCCAATGGCGGGATTTTCGAAGCCCTGCTCGGCGAGGAGGACGCGGTCATTTCCGACGCGCTGAACCATGCGTCGATCATCGACGGCGTCCGGCTCTGCAAGGCCAGGCGCCTGCGCTACGCCAATAATAATATGGAGGAGCTGGAGGCGCGGCTGAAAGAGGCCGGCGACGCGCGGGCGCGGCTCGTCGTCACCGACGGCGTCTTCTCGATGGACGGCATCATTGCCGACCTTACGGCGATATGCGCGCTCGCCGAAAAATACGACGCGCTGGTCATGGTCGACGACAGCCACGCCGTCGGCTTCATCGGCGAGCGCGGCGCCGGAACGCCGGAGCATTGCGGCGTCGAAGGCCGCGTGCAGCTCCTCTCCGGCACCTTCGGCAAGGCGCTCGGCGGCGCTTCGGGCGGTTATATCGCCGGGCCGAAGCCGCTGGTCGATCTCTTGCGCCAGCGCGCCAGGCCCTATCTTTTCTCCAATGCGCTCGCCCCGTCGATCGCCGCGGCGACGATCGAAGCGCTCGATCTCATCGCCGAGTCCGGCGATCTCCGCGCCGCGCTTCGCCGCAACGCCGGGCACTTCCGCAAGGGCCTCGCGACGGCGGGCTTTACGCTCGTCCCCGGCGGGCATCCGATCATTCCGGTGATGATCGGCGATGCCGCCGCCGCGCAAGGGCTCGCCGCGGAATTGCAGAAGCGCGGCATCTATGTCACCGCCTTTTCCTATCCGGTCGTGCCGCATGGCAAAGCGCGGATCAGGACGCAGATGAACGCCGCCCACTCGCTCGCCGACCTCGATCGCGCCATCGAGGCTTTTGCCGAGGCCGGCAAGGCGATGGGGCTGGTTGGATGATCGCCGTCATTGCGAGGAGCGAAGCGACGAAGCAATCCACTCATAGGACGCCGCCCTACGAATGGATTGCTTCGCTTCGCTCTTAAATGACGGCGTTTTTACAGGAAAGCCCTCGCGTCTATGAAGTCCCTCGTCAAGGCGAAGCCGGAAAAAGGCCTCTGGCTGCAAGATACGCCGAAGCCCGACATCGGGCCGAACGACGTGTTGATCGCGGTCAAGAACGCCGCCATCTGCGGCACCGATCTCCATATTTATAATTGGGACAAGTGGGCCGCGCGCACGATCCCGGTGCCGATGGTGGTCGGCCATGAATATGTCGGCGTCGTCGCCGCGGTCGGGCGCGACGTCAAGCATCCGGAAGTCGGCCAGCGCGTCTCAGGCGAAGGCCACATCATCTGCGGCGAGTGCCGCAATTGCCGCGCCGGGCGCGGCCATCTCTGCCGCAATACGCTTGGCGTCGGCGTCAACCGGCCGGGCGCCTTCGCCGAATATGTCGCGATTCCCGCGGCGAACGCCTATCCGATCCCGGATGCGATCCCCAACGAAATCGCCGCCATTCTCGATCCACTCGGCAATGCGGTCCACACCGCCCTCACCTATGACCTCGTCGGCGAGGACGTGCTGATCACCGGGGCGGGGCCGATCGGGCTGATGGCCATTGCGGTTTGCCGGCATGTCGGCGCGCGGCATATCGTCGTCACCGACCTCAACGACTATCGCCTGTCGCTCGCCAAGACGATGGGCGCAACGCTCGCGGTGCGGGCGGATCAGCGGACTTTGCAAGATGTCATGCATGAGCTCGATATGCATGAGGGTTTTGACGTCGGCCTCGAAATGTCGGGAAGCCCGCGGGCGCTGCGCGATATGATCAAGTCCGTCAACCACGGCGGCAAGATCGCCCTGCTCGGCATTCTCTCCGAGGAAGCCGGCGTCGATTGGAATGACGTCATCTTCAAGAGCCTCACCTTGAAGGGCATCTACGGCCGCGAGATGTACGAAACCTGGTATAAGATGCTGGCCATGCTGCAGGGCGGCCTCAACGTCAGGCCGGTGATCACCCATCATCTCAAGCTCGAAGATTTCGAAAAAGGCTTTGCCGCGCTCAACGCCGGCGAGGCTTGCAAGGTGGTGCTTGATGTCGCGGCCTGACGACAAGGCTCCTTGAGGCGCAAATGGCGTCGACCTCCTCCGTGCAATTCACGTCTCTTGCAGCCGCGCCCGGCCGCTCCTGCGGCACATGCACGCTATGCTGCAAAGTCTTCGACGTGCCGGCCCTGGAAAAGCCGGCGGGCCAATGGTGCCGCCATTGCAAGCCCGGCGTCGGCTGCGGCATTCACCAGACGCGACCGCAACATTGCCGCGAGTTCTTCTGCCTTTGGATGAGCGACGCCACGCTGCCGGCCGAATGGAAGCCCGAGCGGTCGAAAATCGTGCTGACGCATTTTCCCGGCAACGGCTTTCTCTATGCCCAGGTCGATCCCGGCTCGCCGCAGGCCTGGCGGAAACAGCCCTATTACGATCAGCTCCGCGCCTGGGCGCGGCGTCTCAACGAGCAAGGTGGCCACGTCGTCGTCTTCGTCAATGATTCTGCGACCTTGATCATGCCTGATGAAGCGATCGCGCTCGGCGCGATGAAGCCGACCGATAATTTCAAGATCGAGCGCAGCTTTGGGCCGAAGGGGGCGACGTACCGGGTGACTCGGGTGTGAGGGGCTGGCGCCGGCGCGCTCCCGTCATTGCGAGGAGCGAAGCGACGAAGCAATCCACTCGTAAAACGCCGCCCTATGAGTGGATTGCTTCGCTTCGCTCTTAAATGACGGAAGCGGTTAATTGGTCGGCTGAGAATCGGGAGGCAACCGCTTGATCATCGGATAGACGACATCGGCGCGATATCCCGGTTTCGGCGGCCCTTCGTCGACATAGCCCGCCGAACGATAGAAGCGTCGCGCCGTCTCCGTACTATTCAGCCAGCATCTTTCGGCGCCGAGCGCGCTTGCGCGTTGTTCGAGCGCCGCGAGCAGCGCGCGGCTGACGCCGCGAAAGCGGGCGTCGGGCGAGACGTAATTCAGCGTGACCTCGCCCGAAGCCCTCACCGCGCCGACCGCGAGGATCGCGCCGTCCTCGATAGCGACGAGGACGGGATGATCGGCGCGCCCCATCCATCCGGCGACTTGGGCCGGCGTCTTGTTGGCGAGCCAGCGCTCGAGGATCGCCGGATCGTGATGATGATCGAGGACGCAAAGCTCGATGATCGAGCGGCGGATGACGGCGCAAGCCGCGGCAGCGTCTTCGAGACGGGCGTCGCGAATGTGCATCATGGATAAATTGGCGGAGCCGTGAACGAATGGAAAGCGGCGGGACAGACGTGGCGCCGACGCCCTCTCACCCATTCGGCAGATGCTGCGCCAGCGCCTCGAGCACCGCCATGCGCACCGCGACGCCCATCTCGACCTGTTCCTTGATCAGCGACTGCGCGCCGTCGGCGACGAGCGAATCGATCTCGACGCCGCGGTTCATCGGCCCAGGATGCATGACCAGCGCATCAGCCTTGGCGAAGGCGAGCTTCTCCTCGTCGAGGCCGAAATAGCGGAAATATTCCTTCGTCGAAGGCACGAAGGCGCCCATCATCCGCTCGCGCTGCAAGCGCAGCATCATGACGATGTCGGCGTCCTTTAGGCCGGCCTTCATGTCGCGAAAAACTTCGACGCCCATATTCTCGATTCCCGCCGGCAATAGCGTCGACGGCCCGATCACCCTGACCCTTGCGCCAAGCGCGCCCAGCGCCAAAATATTCGAGCGGGCGACGCGCGAATGCAGAATGTCGCCGCAGATCGCGACAATCAGCCCCTCGATCCGTCCCTTGTTGCGGCGGATGGTCAAGGCGTCGAGCAGCGCCTGGGTCGGATGCTCATGCGCGCCGTCGCCGGCGTTGATCACCGAGCAGTCGACTTTGCGGGCGAGGAGATGGACGGCGCCGGCCTGGTGATGGCGCACGACGATAATGTCCGGCCGCATGGCGTTGAGCGTCGCCGCCGTGTCGATCAGCGTCTCGCCTTTTTTCACGCTGGAATTGGCGACCGACATGTTCATCACGTCGGCGCCCAGCCTTTTTCCGGCAAGCTCAAAGGAGGATTGCGTTCTGGTCGAAGCCTCGAAGAAAAGGTTGATCTGGGTGCGGCCGCGCAAGGTCGCGTGCTTCTTCTCGATCTGCCGCGAGACTGCGACCGCCGCCTCGGCCATGTCGAGAAGGATCAGGATGTCCTCACGCGAAAGACCTTCAATGCCGAGCAGATGGCGGCGCGCGAAGCTCAGTCTTTCGCCGGAGAGAGGCATGTAAAATCAGGCCTATAGGCCGAAACGCGCGGGGCCTGCAAGTCGCCTTTCCTCGCGCGCGCTCGCGCGCGAGGGTTTTTTCAACGTGATTTGACAAATGAGGCAGGCCTCGACCATTTTCCGCGCCCAATTTCGCCCCAAGCGGGACAACAAACTCATCGGCGGCGGCGCGTTCAAGCGCGCTGATCTGCGCGAGAAGGACTTGTGACGGCATGAATGTCGTGATCGTCGAATCGCCGTCAAAGGCGAAGACCATCAACGCTTACCTTGGCAAAAACTATAAGGTTTACGCCTCCTACGGCCATGTCCGCGACCTGCCGCCCAAGGACGGCTCGGTCGATCCGGATCACGACTTCGCCATGCTGTGGGAGGTCGACGGCAAGGCGTCAAAGCGCCTCTCGGAGATCGCGCAGGCGGTTAAAGACGCCGACAAGGTGATTCTCGCCACCGATCCCGATCGCGAGGGCGAGGCGATTTCCTGGCACGTGCTCGAAATTCTGAAGGGTAAGCGCGTCTTGAAGGACAAGCGCGTCGACCGCGTCGTCTTCAACGCCGTCACCAAGGACGCGGTCATCGAGGCGATCCGTCATCCGCGGCAGATCGACGAAGCGCTGGTCGACGCTTATCTCGCGCGGCGCGCGCTCGACTATCTCGTCGGCTTCAATCTCTCGCCGGTGCTGTGGCGCAAACTGCCCGGCGCGCGCTCGGCGGGCCGCGTGCAATCGGTCGCCTTACGTATCGTCTGCGACCGCGAATTGGAGATCGAGCGCTTCGTCCCGCGCGAATATTGGTCGATCGTCGCGCATCTGAAGACCGCCGCCGGCGCGCCCTTCTCGGCGCGGCTCGTCGGCGCCGATGGCAAGAAAATCAGCCGGCTCGACATCGGCTCCGGCAAGGAGGCCGAGGACTTCACGGCGGCGCTCGAGAGCGCCCGCTTCTCGGTCGTCTCGATCGAATCAAAGCCGGTCAAACGACATCCCTATCCGCCGTTCACGACGTCGACCTTGCAACAGGAGGCCTCGCGCAAGCTCGGCTTCTCGCCGGCGCGCACGATGCAGATCGCGCAGAGGCTTTATGAAGGCGTCGACGTCGGCGAGGGCGCGGTCGGCCTCATCACCTATATGCGCACCGACGGCGTGACGCTCTCCAATGAGGCGATCGCGCAGATGCGCGGCTTCATCCCGAAGGCCTATGGCGACCGCTACCTGCCCGACAGCCCGCGCATCTACAAGACGCGCACCAAGAACGCGCAGGAAGCGCACGAGGCGATCCGCCCGACGGACGTCTCGCGGCGCCCGCAGGACGTCGCCGCCTATCTCGATCGCGA
>DATGHD010000128.1:0-2643 GCA_035308145.1 Roseiarcus sp. | reverse complement strand
GCTGGCGCGCCGCTTTCCTCGAGCATCGCCAAAAGCGAGCCCTCGCTCACCTTGTCGCCGACCTTGACCTTGATTTCTCCCATCACGCCGGCCGCCGGCGACGGCACGTCCATCGTCGCCTTGTCAGACTCGAGAGTCAGCAGCACGTCTTCCCTCGCAACCTGCTGGCCCGGCTTCACATGAATTTCGATGATCGGCACGTCCTTGAAATCGCCGATGTCCGGCAGCCTGATTTCACGCGTCATCGAATCCCTCTCTCGATCAGGCGGCGTCTTTCAACTCACACCGTCATGCCCGGCCTTGCGCGGACAAGCCCGGCCATGATGGCGACACGCGTCACAGCAAGACGCGACGCATGTCTTCAATGACGCCGACAAGCTTGCGCATGAATCTTGCGCCGGCGGCCCCGTCGATCACCCGATGATCGTAAGAGAGGCAGAGCGGCAGCATGAGGCGCGGCGCGAAGCTCTCGCCATTCCACACCGGCGCCATTTTCGAGCGTACCACGCCGAGAATGGCGACTTCCGGCGCATTGACGATGGGCGTGAAGGCCGTGCCGCCGATGCCGCCGAGCGAAGAGATCGTGAAGGACGCCCCTTGCATTTCGGCGGGCGCGAGCTTGCCGTCGCGCGCCTTGGCCGAAATCGCGCCGAGTTCGCGCGCGAGCTCGATCACGCCCTTCCGATCGACATCCTTGATCACCGGAACGACCAGCCCGTCAGGCGTATCGACCGCAACGCCGATATGCCAGTAATTGCGCATGACGAGCGCGTCCTTGGCCGGCGTCAGGGCGGCGTTGAACGTCGGATAGGTCTTCAGCGCAGCGACCAACGCTTTCATCAACAAGGGCAGCAGCGAGACCCGGTACGGCGCTTTCTTGTCGGCCTTGCCCTCTTCGTCGAGGCCTTTGCGGAAGGCTTCGAGGTCGGTGATATCCGCCTCATCGGTATGCGTGACGTGTGGAACATTAACCCAAGAGGCGTGCAGCCTGGGGCCTGAGATGCGCTTGATGCGCGAGAGCGGCGTCACCTCGATCGGGCCGAACTTGGCGAAATCGACGGCCGGAACCTCCGGCAGAGCCGCGCCCCCTGCCCCGCCGCCCGTGCGTCCCGAGATAGCTCCCTTCACGTCCTCCTTGGTGATGCGGCCATGCTCGCCGGTGCCTCTCACACCGGTCAGATCGACCTCGAGCTCGCGCGCCAGGCGCCGCACGGCCGGCCCTGCGAAGACGCCAGAGAAGTCCGGCGCCGCGGGATTTTTCGGCGGCGCGGGCTGTGAGGCGGGAGGCGCTGGCTCGGCAGCCGGTTTCTCGGCCGCCGGCGCCGATTTGGCTTCAGCCGGCGCCCGTTTCTCGGCGGGCGCGGCCGCGCCATTGCTCGTCTGCTCGAGGCGAAGGATCAGCGAGCCCATCGCGACTTTGTCGCCGACTTTGGCGACGATCTCGGCGACCTTGCCGGCGCTGGGCGCTGGAACGTCCATCGTCGCCTTGTCCGATTCGAGCGTCACCAAAGCGTCCTCCGCTTTGACCGTGTCGCCCGGCTTGACCAGGATCTCGATGATCGGGACATCCTTGAAGTCGCCGATGTCCGGCACTTTCACATCGATCGTATTGGCCACGAGCGCTTCTCCTCCGCGCGGGTCTTTCTAAGTCGCGTCGCGCCTTTAGCTCAGCGCCGGGCTGGCGCGCTCCGGGTCGATCTCATAGCGCTTGATCGACTCCGCGACGGTCTTGGACGGCAGCAATTGATCGTCGGCGAGCGCCTTCAGCGCGGCCAGGGCGACATGCCGGCGGTCGACCTCGAAGAAGGAGCGCAGCCGCCGGCGATAATCCGAGCGGCCGAATCCGTCAGTGCCCAGCGTCTTGTAACGCGCCGGCACGTAAGGACGCACGCCGTCGGCGACGAGCTTGATGTAGTCGGTCGAGGCGACGACCGGACCTGAGCCCTTGGCGAGCGATCGCTCGATATAGGATTGTCGCGGCGTCTGGTCGGGATGGAGCATGTTCCAGCGCTCGACTTCAAGCCCGTCGCGGCGTAGTTGCGTGAAGCTGGTCACGCTCCAGATTTCGCTGGAGACGCCATAATCCTTGGCGAGAAGATCGGCCGCCGCCTCGACCTCGCGCAGGATCGCCCCTGAGCCGAGCAGGCGGACGCGAAGGCCGGGCTTCTCAGCCTCGACCTTGCGTAATAGGTACATACCGCGAAGGATGCCCTCTTCCGCGCCGTCCGGCATTGCCGGGTGCGGATAGTTCTCATTCAACGTCGTGATGTAGTAGTAGACATCCTCATTGTCGGCATACATGCGCTTGAGGCCGTGCTGAATGATCACGGCAAGCTCATAGGCGTAGGTTGGATCGTAGCCGACGCAGTTCGGGACGGTCGACGCGAGAATGTGGCTGTGGCCGTCCTCGTGCTGGAGGCCTTCGCCGTTCAGCGTGGTGCGGCCGGACGTTCCGCCGATGAGGAAGCCGCGCGCCCGCATGTCGCCCGCCGCCCAGCAAAGGTCGCCGACGCGTTGGAAGCCGAACATGGAATAATAGATGTAGAACGGGATCATCGGCGCGTTCGACGTCGAATAAGACGTCGCGGCGGCGATAAAAGAAGCCATGGCGCCCGGCTCGTTGATGCCCTCTTGCAGGATCTG
>DATGHD010000127.1:0-19638 GCA_035308145.1 Roseiarcus sp. | reverse complement strand
TTGCAGATGTTGCAGTACTCGTCGGTTGGGCTCTGATAGTATTTGTCCTTCAGATATTCATCGAATTGATCGCCAAAATAAGCCCACGAAACGTGACGCTCATTCAGAAGATCGCCCATGGTGCGCAGCGTCGAGGGCGGTATCGTGAACACATAGTTGGCCGGGTTCACGTCCGTATAGGCGTTCGATCCGTCGCCGAAATAACCCGGGTTGTAATTGTTCACGAGATAATAATGGCCGGTCTCGCAGTTCGGATTGACCTTGTTCCTAAGGGCGCCGAGATAGGCGTTGATCACCCCAACGCCCGGCTGCGTGTTGTCGGCGCAGTTCACATAGGAGCCGCCGCCATAGTTCGCCTTGGGCGGCATCGCCGCCGGCGATCCGCTGCCGCCGCCATACCCATCTTGGATGTAGTAGTTGTTTGTGCTGGGCTGCGGGTTTGGATTTTCAATTTCGCTGAGAGCGCTAGTCCCGCTCACCGGCGTCCCGGGATTGGCTGGGTTGACCAAGTTGTTCGGCGGGATGGCGACATGACCAGCCCCGTCGGAGAACCATACCCCGTCCGCGGCGCCCAGCATCACGTGATTGGCGCCCGTGCCGCCCTTCACCGCCTGATGATAGTTGTCATTCATCGTATATTTGTCGGCGAGCTCCTTGAGATAGGGCGCGTCCCCGTTCTGAACATTGAAGAAGCCCATCGAGGTCGAGCCTTCTCCGGTGGATTCATCAGTGAATCCGGCCGGCTGCTCGGCGCCATTCGAGCCGGCGCCGATTGAGACCTCAACCCAGGGATAGAGGTCCGACGCGCAACCCCACCCGTTCGCTTCGTCAGCCGCCGCTGCGTCGCAATCAAGCTGTTGCTGCATTTGGAAGAATCGATGCACAGGGCTCGCCGCGTAGGCGTCGTAGGGATACTTGTCGTTGGTCAATTGATATGGGCCGGGCGGCAGATGGCTGGCGTCCTGGCCATTGTAGTGGACGCGGTCGTCGGGCGTCCCGTTGGTCTGCCCCGTCCCGCCGGTCAGGAGGTACTGATAGTAGTCATCAGACAAACCATTCTCGAGTTTCTTGGCGGCTTCGATATTGCCTGGCGAGACGCATGATGTGCCGGTTTTTACGCCAAGAAATTGGCACACGTAGGGCGTTGACGCACCGCCAACGAGCGCCGGCGGCAGAACCGCATAGGGCTTCTTGAACGGCGTGATTTGATAGACGCCGAAGTCGGCCCCCTTGTACTGCAGGGCGTCGCCGTAATTGGGACCGGGGCTGCCATCGGCATTCACGATGCCCTTGGATAGAAGGTTGAGCACCTTATCTTCATGATGGACCGGCTTGTAGGTGGCGAACACATGGTCGAAGCTGCGGTTTTCGCCGATGATGATGATCACGTGCTTGATCGGCGTGGCCGTTGCGTCATCGTCGGCATCGGCCGGCGCCGCGGTAAGGGCGGCGCCTGCGAGAATTGCGCACGCCGCTACGCAAGATCGCAAATGTAACACGAGTCCCCGCTGGGAAAAATTGAAGGAACGCATTGGCGTCTCCGTGAAAATATTGATCGAGGGATAACCCTCGGCGACGGATGATGACCAAGCGAGAATTCGGACCGATGAAGATTCCTTAACACTACCGTAACAGCGGCGGCTGCGGCGGCGTACTTTCGAGATTCGGCTGCCAATTCAACGTTTTGTCTCGCGACATTTCAGCGCCGGCGTGAAAAAAATCATCGTGTGGGACGAACAAACTTTCGCGCTCGGCTCGCGCGAGCCTTCGATATCGATTTTTCGATCATCGAAAGGCGTCATGCGGTTGCAGCGCGGCCTGTCACTTCTACGTCATCGCTTTGTCTTCTCGGCGTTACAGACCGAATCCAGCCCGCAAGATCGAGGTGGCCATGGCCCGTCCCACGGAAGCCATCGCTGGCCTCGTCACCTCATTGGCAGCGGACGCATGAGCCCGCCCTCGGTCCAAAGCGCATTCAGACCACGATCAAGGTGGTAGGGTTCACCCGTCGTGCGCCGGAAGATCTCGCCATAATTGCCTGTCGCAGCGATAACCCCGGCTGCCCAATCATGCGCCAGCCCCAGCGCCTGAGCCGTTGAGAAGTCGTGGCCGAGCAACTGCTCGGCCCGCATGTCATGCCGTTCGGAGGCCGCCGCAACGTTGCGTTGCGTGATCCCCAACGCTTCCGCCTCGATCAGCGCGCTGACCGTCCAGTCGATCACCAGCCCCAATTTCTGATCGCCATAGCGATAAGCGGGGACAACCGGACTAAGGCCTAAGCGCTCCGGTAGGAACACGAAATCGTTGGTCCATCCATGAAAGTTCGCTCGCGACTGCGCGAGCCGCGACTCCATCCCCGTGCCCGCGTCGCATCGGCGAACAGCCACGGCCGCGTCCATTTCGCCCTGTTCCGAGTGAGCCATCAATCCGTAAGGGATCCCTCGCGCGGTCATTTCGTCGCGCAGAACTCGTTCGGGCGGGCTCATGTCGAGCGCGCAGATGAGCTTGTCGCGCAGGCCTGCCAGTTCAGTGACGCCGCTTCGCTTCGAAACCAAAAAACGCTGGGAGTCATAAAAGATAGGCGGTCCGAACCCGACGCCGAAATGCATTGCTGTCGACGCTGAAGGCGAGACGCCGATGGCAAGCTGGATCGCGCCCGACTTCAGCGCATTCAACGCCTCCGGCTCGGCTGGAAAGTTCTGGATCGTTAGGCCGCCTGCGTCGCCGAAAATAGCAACGGCGACCGCCCGGCAAACCTCAGCTTCCAGGGCCGAGAGATTGCCGTGGACGTCCTCTCCATTCCAGTCGTCGACGCCGAGGACGGCGCCGCACCGCATATGCTGCGCTGCGCGAATCGAGTCTAAAGTCTGGGCGTACGCGGCGCCGGCGAGCGCCATCAAGCCGCCGGCCAAGAGACCTAGAAGCAAACGAAGCATCGACCAGCTCAACCACATCGAAAAACAAAGGGGATGGAGATCAAGACCCCATCCCCTTGCGGATATTTCAGGCCAAAACGAACTCAGGGGGTCCAGGTTCCGGAGGTCGGCGTGCCGGGCGATTGGGTCGGGCGCGGATTTACGTCGCCCGGATACGGGTCGATCGGCTCTCCCTTTCGGTACGCCGCCATAGTCGGAAAGTCAGTTGGCAATATGCCGATCGCCGCGCATGCGCCGTTGGTATAGCCGTTCGGCGAATAATTCGGCGTCGCCAGGTGAGGCAGTGTTTCGACGACGTTCTGCGGGAAGGTCGCTCGCGTCGCAGAGATGGGCTCCTCTTCGCCCCGCAAGACATCATAGTCGAATGCTTCCGTCAGGTCGCCGACGTTGTTGTCCGGATCATCCGAAGGACCAAGGTTTGCCTGTCCCAGCGTCGCCAGGCCCATCTGGCGCCCCTTCACCTCGTCCGGCAGCGCGGCGAGCGGCACGAGGCCGAATAGCTCGTTGATAAATTTGATCACCGAGCCGTGCTCGCTGTAGCGATGCGAAATCTTGCCGGACTTTGCGTAGGGCGAGATCAGGATCGTCGGAATACGCGGACCAGCCGCGAGCGGCGAGCCGTCGGCGAACGTGTTGCGCAGTTCCGGCGAAACGTGGTCATAGAACCCGTCGGTCTCGTCGTAGGTGATGATGATCGCGCTCTGCGACCAGTAGGGACTATTGGCGATGTCGTTGATCGCCTTGGCCGCGAGCGCCTCGGAGATCTGCTGATCCGAATAGGCCGGATGATCGTCATTGCCGATAAACGAGTGCTGAATGGCCGGCGTTGGATCGACCGGAACCAGCCCATCATTGTTGTCGTAGCCGCCGCGCAGATAGAATACGCCGCCGTTGGCCGGCAGCGTTCGGCCTTCAACGGCCTGGAAGAAGTCCTTGGCGCCGTGCAGGTTGTTGTTCAGCACCTGCGGATTGTCGGCGAGATAGCCGAAATATTTGCGAGCCGTTGTGATGCAACACATAACCGCTGTTCACGCCCGAGTTGGGCGACTCGTAAGGATCAGACACATCGTTGGCGTTGAAGCCCTGCTGATACCAACCCCAATTGACCGTCGGGTCGTTGGACGCAATGGTTTTGATGTCGTGCTGGACGTCCAAGAGGTCCGCGCTGGGATTCGGGTCGGTCGCGATGATGGAATAGATGTTCTTACCCATGAACGAAAGCGGCTGGGTGGCGAAAGTCAGGTCCAGGGTTGGGTTGGCCGGATTCTCGTCGTCGACGTTCCACGGCGGCTTGACCGCGCTGGTGTCGAGATTCGAACCTGGAAACGGGCCCGGATCGTTGACAACCGGCACGAACGCGTTGGTGTCGGCGGGGGTCGGCGGCGCGCTCGAGGCATAGGTGGCGCCGAGCGGGTTCGGGAAGGCGGGATTCGCATAGGTCGTCGTCGGGGCTTCATTGTTGTGAAGCGCCCATTGCGTCTGACCGGACTGGCCGGCGATGAGCGCGATCGCATTCGGGGTCGAAGGTCCGACGATTGTCTGACGGAAGTTATCGAACAGCACGAAATTCTTCGCCCAATGCCACATGAATGGGATCGTGTCGCAATCGATGTGACCGGTGTCCGTCTCGGCTTTCTGCTTTTGCGCGAGTGAGATCGCGGTCGGCGGCGCGTCGGCTTTGGTTACGATGGCGCCGCTCGCATCGGTCGTCAGGCTCTCTTGATCCATTGCGTAACGGTCATTCGCCGCGACGCCCGTGGTCGGGTCGACATGGAGGCTATTCGCCATGCCTTGATGGCTGTGATCGACCGAAATCTCGTCGGCAGGATAGATCGGCACAATCTGTCCGGAAGAGGTCTTGACCGCTTGCGGCATCAAGAACGGAGAGATTGTCACGGTATTAAGCGAGGTATCTAGATATTTTTGTACGAAGCTGGGCGTCGCGTTCGCGGGCGTTGCGCCGCGCGGCGCGCTGAAGAGGCCGTTGGCGCCCGGGTAGGTGCCGAAAAAATGGTCGAACGATTCGTTTTCATGGAAAATCACGAACACATACTTCACCTTGTGGCGCAGCAGCTCGATCCTCTCCTTGAGCGACGGCCCTTCATGGTCATGATCATCGCCATCCCGCCATCCCTCGTCATGTCCGAAACCGTCGTGCTGCTGCCCCTCGCTTGACGGCCAGCTATCTTGCGCCAGCGACACTGTGGCGTTCGACAAGAGGAACGCGAGCGCTCCGAACAGCCCGGTAGTACGTTTAAGAAAATTCGCAAGAGACATCCCCAACTCCTCTTATGTCAATCTTATGTCAATCGCCCATCGTTAGTATTCTTGCGCGCCGTGTCGCGACGATGACGCTTTCGTTAAGATTATGTGCCCAGTGGATCGTCCGGAACACGTGACTGATCGGATATGACAATTCGTTCTTCGACCTACCGGATATCCGGAAGGACATCGCCTCCATCGATTGGTCAGCTCGGGAAACCGCCGGTCGAATGGCGCTGGCGCCAGAGCGCCAAACTTCAGTCGCGGCGCGGCGGCGCGCCGGGGCCGGAGATCGGCGGGCCGGCGTGGAGACGGCGCTCCGCGCTCGCATTTAAGCCTGGCGAGTCGGCTTGGCCCTTGCGCGCGAAAAGATCGACGGAAACGGAGCGATCCTCGAGGGTCAAGATAAGGCGACGCTCGTCGATGCCCGAGACTTTCCAGCCGCCAACGTCATCGCCCACCCGAACGCGCGCGTCCTTGACCGACCCGCCCGAGCGCAAGACAGCCTCGGAACCATTCCTGTCGGTCATGATTCCAAAAAGCGTTACGCTCGGCGCTTGCGGCCGCGGGCTCGGGGCCGGCGGCTCGGCGCGCGCGACCGGGGCTGGCGCCGCCACGGCCTCACGCCGGCTCGGCGCAAACAAGGGTCTGGCGAGCGTTGTCGAGAGCGTCTGAAGCGGTTGCCTGGCCACAGGATTTTCGAGCGCCGGGGCGCCGCCCGAGCCATCGCCGGCATGTGCCGTCGCCGTCCACAAGCAAAGGCCGATCGCGACGGGAACGAGACTGCGCCTTGTCATGAAGGGCGCCGATTGTCGATCATCTCGCCCGCGCACAAAGCGTCGCCCCGAAAAAATCAGCTGCCGCCCGCTCATGTTGGACCCTGGCGCCAGAGAGCTTTGAGGCCAATTGCCGCTTTCATATTCGCGGCGCGCGCGCCGCTTGCGCGGGCGTTCGATGGCCTCAGCGTCAAGGAATCGACGAAGACATATGGCGCGCCTGCCTCAAGCTTGTAGAGAAGCGGCTGTAGAGCGTCGTACTCCAAGTCAATATTTGCGCGAATGCGGATGATTTCGGGCGTATCGGCCCGGTCCGGCTGCTCCCCGCTGAATGAAATGAGGCTGGCGTGGAACGGCTCCGCCAGATTCGATAGATAAGTCTCCAATTGTGCGATCGCCAAGCCGGGGGTCTGCGCGTTGACGAAAGCCGTGGCTGGAGCTTCCGGCGTCTGAGGGCGATCGCCAGCGTTGACGCCGGGGCGTCGTTGACCATTCGTCAGACGTCCGAGCAAGTCTTTTGCGTCAGAGAGTTCGACCAAGGCGTCGGACCGCGCCTTTAAGGCGACAGTGGGCGCCATGGCGCAGACAAGAAGAAAGGCCGAGAGCGTGAGGAGCGCGAATAGTCGGCGGCGATTGAGCCCGAACATCGGATCACTCTCCTATTGGCGCTGCTCGAGGCGCGACTTGCGCCTCGATGCTGAACTTGTAGAGGGCGCTCTCGGCGTCTTTGGTGGTCACCGCAAAGAAATGGGCCCCGGTGAACTGATTGGATTGTTCGAGCGCGGCGATCAGCGGCGGCGGATCCGCCGCCAAGCCCGTAACGCGAAGCGTCGCTCGCTCCAGATTGAACTCGGTCAGATAGGCGCCGTCGGGCAGCGCCTTCGTCAACGCCTCGAGGACGAAAACGGCGGCCGGGGCTTGCTCCTTCATGGCCCAGGCCCGCTCGGTCGGGCTTCGCCCAAGCGAAGATCCCTTCGCCCCGGCCGAAGAACCAGTGCGCCGAAAGGCTTCGATGCGCGCGGCGACATCTTCCTTTTCCGCCCAAATGCCGCTTGCGGACACGCTCGCCCATGACGTCACGAGCGCGCTTGCGACGAGCAGCGCGGCCAAGGATGCAAAAATCAGTTTCGGCGCGCCGACGTTTGTCGACGAACCCGTCAATGAAGGGCGTGTCCACAAGGTCAGCAAGGCGCTGGACGCGTCGGATCCCACGCGCGCGAGAATTCGATCAACGGGAAGGCCGGCGGCGGCCGACTGCTCGCAGATTGAATCGATCGTCTTCCGGAGCGATATCAATATCCTGACGTCTAGGCTCTTTGCGTCGTCCTTGCTGTTTGACGCTTCGAAGCCATAAATCGAATTCGCGACGGGCCATGGCGACAAACGCTCCATCTGATTGCGTACGACGCCGGATAGCACGTCCCTTGCCTGGGCGGGGACGGCAAGCCGTCGCGTCACGAAGTCGGCCGGTCCGAGTTCGAAATTGACGAAACGGACGCGTAAAGCGCGGGCGAGGTCGCGGGGCGGCCGATCGCCGATCCTGACATTGGCGATAGTCGGCGCGTCGGCGCTCGCGGAGCCTCGAATGACCAAGCTCTCGCCGTTTTTTTTGACGAAAACCGATCGTCGAGCCCGAAGCCACTGGCGCGCATCGGTCAGAATCGATGCGAGTTCTTCGAGCCAACGCGCAAGGATCGCGAGAGGCATGGAGGCGCTACTCCTCGTCTGTAGGGGTTCTGGCGAACGAGTCGGTCGACGCGGGCGTCCACGCCAAGACGCGGTAAGCGAGATTGTCGTGCGGGAGGATCATGATGGTGGCCCGAGCCGCTTCGCTGTAGCCGTCAATGAGTCGCGCGGTAATCTCGACGGCGGCGGCCGTCCGGCGCTGCGGCGACTCCACATAATCGCCGGCTGGTCCAAGAATCGATTGGAGCTGGCCGTCGCGAAGCGGACGCTGCCGGGCGTCCAACAGCGCGCTGATTTGTGAGCGTCGCATTCCTGGCAAAGCCGCGAGAACCTCCGGCGGGGCGGTGAGCGCGTTGACCTTGTCGCCGCCGAAAACCGTGATCATCGGCGCAATTGTCGCCATGACAGCGGAACTCACCCCGGGGACGCCTGCGAGCTGCCTGACGTCCGTGAAGGCGGGAGACTGGTCGGCCTGCTTTTCGGCCGAATTCGACGGCGGGGTTTGCTCTGTTGGCGCGGCCTTTGTCGATAACGCGTCCGGCGCCTGCGATCGATTCCCCTGCTTCTGCAAGCGCCAGGCGTCGATCGACTTTGCCGCGGCGTCGGGGCCGTCGGCGCCGGCGTACTGAAGCAACGCCGACAAGACCTTGACCGGCGCCTTATTGATGTCGATGCGACCGGCTTCGTCGCTGAGCCTTAAATGAACCGAACCCGTTGACAGGCTAAGCTCGGCTTCGCGATCCGTCAGCGGCTGCTCGTCGCCCAGGCGGCCCACGATTGACGCCGCCGCCTCAAGGCCTGCGTCAAGCAGCGCATCGGCTTTGATCTTGTCTTGACTGAGCCCGATCACGCCGGCAAATCCGCGAAAAGTCGTCGATGCCGCCATGGCGAGCGCGGAGAGAAAGACGATTGTCCATAGGACCATGATGAGGACGACGCCGCTTTGATGGTTCGCGCGGTTCACGGCGTCTTCGCCTGATCTTGCGACTGCGAGCCGGCCGCGTCGGCGGTCGACGGCGCGGCTTTGCCAAGCGAAAGGCAATCATCCTTGCCTGAAGCGCAGGAGAGAGGCGCGTTTGCGCGGATGAGAAAGTCTCGCCCGGCGAGAAGATCGACGCCGGTCGAGCGATCGAGCAGCTTCAGTCTCATCGAATGAGGGAGGGTTTTCGCATTCGTCCACTCATCCTGCCAAACGAGCGCGCCAGGCGATGAGGAGTCCAAAAATTCAAACGAGATATCGAACGCGCCGCTGAGCAAAACCACCGGATCGCGCAGCTCCGCGTCGTCGAGACGCATGCGAGGTCCCGTCCATGGGGATCGTCGCCTGACCAGGCTCGCGCCCGCGTCGTTTCGGTCGACCGAATATTCGACGACCTCCTCTCCTTGCGGTCCCGGCGCCCTCCCGCCCGACGTGATAAAAAGCGCCCTGCCCTGCCCATCGCCGGTGAACGCCGCGGTTGGACCTCTTGCGCCGATCTCAAGGACAAAGCGCGCGGCGGCCAGATCGCGCGTCAAGCAGTCGACGGCCAGCGCGAATTGTTCCGTCTGATCGACAGCGCGCGTGCCGCGGTCGAAAAAGAACGCGCCGTCATGAACGAGCGCGGCGGTCGAAAAGACGATCATCGCGGTCACTGCGAGGGCGACGAGGCTCTCGATCAATGTGAAGCCGGATCTCCTTGACGCGATCATGTCTATTCGGCTTTCCCGAGCCGCAGGGTTTCCGCGGTCAGCGACCTGTCGCCGCCCCAAACAACGAGCGCGGTGACCTTGTAGAGAGACCAATTGTACGGCGGCGCCTTATCGGACCTCGCCGATTGCGGCTCGAACGAAGCGGCCTCGGCGAATGGTTCTACGGCGACGCTCCAGCGAAAGCCGGCGCTCTCGCCCGTGCTGACGCTCGGATCGGCGGGATCGAAAGGCGAAGTAAGGAGCGATCGCAGAAGGAGCTCAGCGCGGATTTGCCCATCTCCTCTGGCGAGGATGCGGCGCGCGTGAAACAACGTCGGACCGAGCGCCGCGGAGAAGATGAGCAGCAGCGACAGCGCGACGAGCGCTTCCAGAAGAGTGAACCCTGATCGGCGTTCATTCCTCTTGCGGCGTTTCGACTGATACCCCGCCGGTATACCAATTGACGCGAACCTCATATTCGGCCTTCTCGCGGGAAAATCGAAGCGCGCCGCCGGACGAAGCGCCGTCCGCGTGGAAGACCACGACGGGAGCGGATCCTTGAGCGTCAGTTCCAAGAAAGTCGACCGCCACATCGGGTGGGATCGTCACCTCTTCGCCACCATCGCCAATCACGAGGCGACGAGCGCCATATAGGGTCACGCGACGGTCGCTCTTCGTCAGCACGGCCGCCAGGCGTTCGCGCCGCAGGAGCGTTGCGGCCTCCAAAGTGACGGCTTTGAGTTGCGCGCGGCCGCTTCCCGGTATCGAAACAATCGTCAACGAAGCCACCATGGCGACGATCAGGACGACCGCCAACATCTCGATCAATGTGAAGCCGTTTGCTGCTCTAATGCGGCGCATTCGAAGCGTCAGCCGTAATATTTCCATCGCCGCCACGGCCATCAGGCCCCTGAGAGACAATCTCGTAAGGCGGGCTCCGATCAGCCACAGCATGATATTGATAGGGGCGCCCCCAAGGGTCCAACGGGATACGGCCGCCCTTGACATAGGGTCCGTTCCAAATGTCGACGCCGTTCGGCCGCTCGACAAGCGCCGAAAGCCCTTCGGAATTTGTCGGATACCGCCCTTCGTCAATATAGAAGAGATCGAGCGCCGAGCCGAAGCTTTCGATCTGTATTTTGGCGGATTTGACGCGAGACTCGCTCAAATACGCGAGGACGCGGGGGCCGACCAGGCCTATGATTAGGCTGATGATCGTCAAAACGACCAGCATCTCGACGAGCGTGAATCCTGGACTTGCGGCAGCGAGGACGCGTGACGGCCGAACGCTTTGAGATTGATTTACGATCATGTCGCAAGTTCCGTTATGCTGAGCAAAGCGCTCATGATTGAAAGGATGATGCTTCCGACGATCGCGCTAACCGCCACGATCGCGGCCGGTCCGATAATCCCCATGAGGCGGTCGAGGCCGGTACGAAGCCGATGCTCGTAGAAGCTGGCGGCGTGACGGGCGACTGAAGGCAAATCCCCGGCCTCGTCGCCGACCCGCAACATTCGGAGGGCCAAAGGCGGGAGCAAATCGGTCTCCGCCAAAGCGTCAGCAAAGCGCCTTCCGCTGCGAACTTGATCATGAACGCGATCAACGACGGCGACGAGCCTCGGCTCGCTCACAATATCGCGCAAGATCCTCAGCGTCGTCGGTAGGGAGACACCATTCTCCAGCATCAGGCCGAGCGCGCTGATGATGCGCGTCGTCCGTCTGTCCCGCATCGTCCCGGCGATGCCGGGGATTGCGGATATTGCCTGAACGATCCCTGCCCGAACGTCCCTTCGCCTCAGCAGAATCCAAAGCCCAAGCGTCAGGGCAAGACAGCCGCCCAGGAAGGCCTGGAGGTTGGAGCGAAGCCAAATCGAGGCCGCAAGCACCAGCGCAGCGCCGCTGTTGAGCCTGCTTCCGAGTTCGCTGAAGACGGACTCGAACTGCGGCACGACGAAAAGCAAAAAGAAAAAGAGGATCAATGTCGCGCAAAAAATGAGAAACGAGGGATAGCGCAGCGCGGAACTCACGCGCTCGCTGAGCAGCTCTTGATGCGTGCGGTCTTCGACGACGGCCCTCAGCACCGGCTCCAGCTTTCCCGAGGCCTCCCCTGCCTTCACCATCGCGATATAGGCAGGTTCAATGATGTTTGGATGACGTTCCAGCGCCTCGGCGAAGCCGTCTCCAGACGTAATCGCCGAACGCAAGGCGTTCGCCAACCACGTCAATGCGCGATTGGAATCCTCCGCCAAGGTTTGCAGGGCCGCTTCAAGCGTCAACCCCGCTCGGATCAAGAGGGCCAACTGTCTCAAAAACATCGTGACGTCGCTCTTCTTGAGCTTTCTTCTTCCTGCGCCGCCGGCCTTTCTCGCCAGCCGTCCGCTCGTCGACAATAGTTCGGCTTCGATGAGCAGATGGCCAAGGTATTCGGCGCGACGCGCGACTTCCTCGCGCGACGCCGCCTCGACCTCTCCGGCGACGAAGTCTCCGCCGGTCGTCACGGCGCGATAGCGAAATTGCGGCATGCGTGTCTAAACGCTCATTGTCACGCGAAACACTTCATCGATCGTGGTCACGCCGGCGCGGCATTTGGCGACGCCGTCCTCGATCATGGTCGTCATTCCTTCGTTTCGCGCCGACCGCTCGATCTCGGCGCTGTCGATCCCTGGTCTGACGCCCTGTCTAACGCTCGGCGAAACGGCAAGGACTTCGAAGAGCCCTTGCCGGCCGCGGTAGCCGGTGAAGTCGCACCACTCGCAGCCTTTGGGATGGTAGACGACATCCCCGGTCGAAAAACCCAACCGCTCGTAACGCTCGTCGCCGGCGCGTTCCGCTGAAGTCAGCGGGCGCGCCTCTTTGCACTCTTTGCAGAGGAGGCGGATCAGCCGTTGGCCGACGATGGCCTTAACGCATGAGGCAAGAAGAAAGCTTTCGACCCCCATGTCCATAAGTCTCGTGACCGCGCCGGCGGCGGTATTCGTATGAAGGGTTGTCAGCACGAGATGACCGGTAAGCGCGGCATGAACGCTGATGTGAGCGGTCTCCGCGTCGCGCATCTCGCCGACCATGATCACGTCCGGATCGTGCCGCAGGAACGATCGCAACGCATTCGCGAATGTTAAGCCGATCGCTGGATGGACCTGCGTCTGGTTGATCCCGGCAATCCGATATTCGACTGGATCTTCGATCGTCAGTATCTTACGCGAAGGCTGGTTAAGCTCCATCAGCGCGGCGGCCAAGGTCGTCGTTTTTCCCGAGCCGGTCGGCCCGGTCGCGATGATCATTCCGAACGGGAGTTGCAGAGCCTTGCGGAGGCTCCGCTCGTCGCGCGGCAAGAGGCCGATCTCATCCAGCGAGACGACGCCGCCGCCCTTGCGAAGCAGTCGAACGACCGCGGACTCGCCAAAAGTCGTCGGCGCCGTTGCGACGCGCAAATCGATCTCCGATCCGCCGATCGTCACGCGCGCGCGGCCATCCTGAGGGAGCCGTCTTTCGGTGATGTTCAGTCCCGACATGATCTTCAGACGCGACAGCAGCCCCTTCGCCATACTGATCGGCGGCGCCGAGACCCTCTTCAAGAGGCCATCCACCCGAAGCCGAACCTGGAGCGCGCCCTCGAACGGCTCGATATGCAGATCTGTGGCGCGCTGGTCGACCGCCAGGCGCAGCATATCGTCCAACGCGCGCACCACCGGCGCGCCCCGCGCAAGGTCGCGCAAATCGTCGAGATCATCCTGGCTCGCGACCGAAGGCTCGGACCGCGCCACGGGCGCCGAGGCCGCTGCGTCGGCTTGCGACGCTGACAGCGCAAAATCCAAATCTTCGCTGGTCGCGACCGTGATCGCGAAGGGCCGGCCAAGCGCGACTTCGAGAGCTTTGCCCGTCTCCTCATCGAGCGGCGCCGCGATCGCCAAAGTCAACGCGCCGCGCGCGTCGGTATAGGGGAAGACCCGGCCGTCCTTGAGAAATCGCGACGACAGCTCGGCCCCCGCGAAGCGTTGAGGGACGAGCTCCGCCCGCTGAACGCGTTGACAGGAATAAAATGCGGCCAGCTCATCGGCGAACATCGCCGGCGATAATTTGGTACGAACGAGCCAGTCTTGCTCGACCTTTGAATCGGGAGCGCGCCCAACGTGGTTGTTTGCGTGCTCCATCTGGGCGTTCAGAACGCCCTTACGCGCAAGATGACTGATGAATCCGTCTTGCAACGCGTGTCATCCGAATGTGAGCCACAAGAGGCGGCTTCAAAAGCTATCAACGCTGAGAGCGGCAAACAAGGATGAACTTTCCTGCGAATGCGGCTTATGTCGAATGTGACATGACCGTTGTCTTAACGTCATAGCGCTGTAGCAAATACCGCCGACAGTGGGTTCGCCGACCTTGTGACGGCGTTATCGTGGGACCTCTATTGAGGCGACGATCGCCGGATTATTGCGCCGTGTACCTTTGACGGAGTGGAGGTAGTGCGTTGGGTCCAACGCTGGCGCGCTGCGCCGCGAGTTCGGCATGATTGCGTCTCGTTGGCGCTGTGTTTCTGCCTGATCGGCTGCTCTTCTCCTGGCGAAATGGGGGGAGTCGGACCGGGGGACACTGTCGACCCGATACGCAACGCCAATCTGACGGCGCGCTTTCCGCCTTCCAGAGGCTTCGGAACCCAGCCCCTCGGCGGCGCTCTCGGCGCGCCGCAATTGTTCCCTGGCGTTGGGACGACGGATGCGGCTCGCGCGGCTGATCCGGCGGGCGATGCGCCGAGCCAGGGCGCGGCCGGCGATCAAGCGGGGGTCGAAGTCAATTTTGAGAACGCCGACATCGCGACGGTCGCGCGGACGATCGTCGTCGACAAGCTTGGGTTGAACGTCGTCGTCGACCCGCGCGTTCAAGGCGCAGTGACGATCGCCTCGGCCTCGCCGATACCGAAGAAGGATCTGCTGGCCGCGTTTGAAAGCGTGCTCCGCATGTCGAATGCGGCGATCGTTCGGGAAGGCGGTCTTGTGAAGATCGTGCCGCTCCCCGAGGCGACGGGGGCGGGCGGCGTCAACCTGACGGCGCAGGAGCCGGGGTTCGGCGTCACAATCGTGCCGCTGCGTTACGCGTCTGCTGCGACGATCGCGAAGACGGCGGAGAACTTTCTCGCAAGACCGGGGGCGATACGCGCGGATGCGGCGAGAAACTTGCTGATGATCCAGGGCACGGCGACAGAGCGCCAGAACGCGCTGGAGATGATCGCCAGCTTCGACGTCGAATGGTTGAAGAATCAATCGGTCGGCATATACCCGTTGAAGGCGACCTCGCCTGATACGATGATTCACGAGCTCGAACGCGTCTTCGACACTCAGGACGGCGGCCAGGGCCAAGGCTTGGTCAATTTTCAGCCGATCGCCCGAATGAACGCGGTCATGGCGGTGACGCATAATCGAAAGTTCCTCGATGAGACGACCCAATGGGTCAAACGGCTCGATCGAGAGGACATGACCGGGACGACGGTGCGCATCTACCGGCTCGAGCACGGCAACGCTGCGAAGGTCGCCAAAATTCTCAACGACATTTTCGTTGGCCGCAGCGCGAGCGGGGCGGCGGAGGCCGGCGCGAACCCGCTCGCCCCCGGGGCGAATCCCGGACAATCGCGGCTGGATTCGATCAACACCGGAAGCGCCTTTGGCGGCAACGCCAACAGCTCAAATGGTTCGGCCGCCGGCGCAAACTCGCAATCAAGCGGCTCGATCACCAGCGGCGGAAGCTCCAATGGCGGCAAAGGCGCCGCCTCGTTCGACAACTTTGCCGACGAGAAATCGGACGGAAAATCGCCCGCGTCCGACCTCGCCGCGGCGTTCGGGAGTCTGCCGCGCGGCGTGTTCCAGAGCGTCCGCATCACCGCGGACTCCGGCAACAATTCGATCGTCGTCTACTCGAACGAGGAAGACTATAAAGTCATCGAGCGTTCGATCCGCACGCTCGATCGGCCGCAATTTCAGGTCGCGATCGACGCGACGATTGCCGAGGTCACGCTGACCGACGCGCTCCAGTATGGAGTCCAGTACTTTTTAGCAAATCACGTCGGCTCCCTTTCGCTCACCAACTCGACGACCTCGACGTCGATCGGCGCAAGCGTTCCGGGCTTCAACGCGGTGCTCGGATCGGCGACGTCCCCAAAGATTGTTCTCAGCGCGCTGTCCAGCTTGACGAGCGTAAAAGTCCTCTCCGCTCCCTCGCTCGTCGTCAGCGACAGTCAACCCGCCTTTCTTCAAGTCGGCGATTCGATTCCGATTTCGACCGGGTCCGCCACGGTGCTTTCGGCGCAAAACACCGTGGTCAACACCACCACTTATCAAGACACTGGAATCATCCTCAAGGTCTTGCCCCACGTTCATTCGAACGGGGAGGTTCAGCTGGAGATGGACCAGGAGGTTTCAGGCGTCGTTGGCGGAATCTCGGCGACCGGCACGACAAATCTGAACCCGACGCTCTCTGAGCGGCGCGTGCACTCGACGGTTGAAGTCAATAGCGGCCAGACTGTCCTACTCGGGGGCCTCATCAGCGAGGAAGACGACAGGACCCAGACGGGAGTTCCCGTTCTTCGTCAAATCCGTTTCCTAGGCGATCTCTTCGGCAGCACCAACAACAGCAAGATGCGCACCGAGATCATCGTCTTTGTCAGCCCGAGAATCGTTGAGAACAGTATCGATGCGCAAGCGGTGGCGGAGGAATTTCGCTCGCGTCTGGATACAATGCGCAGCGGCGGATCCGTGGTCTCCGGCGTCGGCGTATTGAGCGGCCCCGCCCCGATCGTGAACACGCGATGATCGAGGCGAGATCCGACACTGATGTCGAGATGCTGGCGGGCGCCGCGAGCCTCCGGCCGAATGTTTTCGTTTTCCTCCTGGGATCCGTCGTGGCGGCGCTTTTGTCCTTTGGTTTCCTCGCGGCGCCGGCGGCGATCGCCTCCACATTGCTGGGCGCCCTGATGATCGCCGGCGCCGACATTGACGCGCGCACGCTGCTCCTGCCCGATCTCGTAACCTACGGCGCGATCATCTGCGGTTTGGTCGCCGCCGCCTGCTTGAGCGCCGAAGGACCATGGAGCGGCGGGCTCGCCGCCGCCCTCGGCGCCGCGGGGACGGCCTTAGCGCTGTTCTGCCTTCGCCGGATTTACATGCGCCTTCGGGGGCGCGAAGGCCTCGGGCTCGGCGATGTCAAGCTTGCAGGAGCAATCGGCGCATGGCTCCCAGCCGATTTCATTCCGATCTGCTTCGCTCTCGCGGCGGCGGCGGCGATAGCGGTGGTTCTCGCGCGCCGACGCACAGAATCGATCAACGACATGAAAGTTCCGTTTGGCGCCTTTCTATGCCCCGCGCTTTGGCTCGCCTACTTCGCGAGCGCTTTGCGCGGCTGAGTCTCATCTTTGGAGGCGGCATGCCGTGCGCTCCACGGGTTTTCGTCGCAGCCGCAATGATTCTCGCGGCGTTCGGCGCCGACGCGGCGACCCTGACCAGGCAGGCGACGGAAGGCGGCGCCGAGATCGTGCTTCGTGGCGACATCGCCTTGGAGGATGCTGATTCCCTTGAGGCTCTGATCGGCGCCATCGACGAGGACGGGCAGACGCTCCACGCGTTGCGGCTCGATTCGCACGGCGGCAATCTTCTTGGCGGCATCGCCCTGGCGCGGCTCATTCGCCAGCATGGGCCGATCGCAACGAGCGTCGAGTCGGGCGCCATCTGCGCCTCTGCATGTCTCCTCGCGTTCTCGGCGGGCAATCCGAAATTTGCCGATTACAACAGCCTCGTCGGCGTACATGGCGTTGCAGATATTTCTGGCAAGACGACAGAGGAGGCCCGCTCGGCAACGCGAATAATGGCGCACATCAGCAGCGAGCTCGGCGTCCCATCGGAAATTACCGATATGATGCTGACGACCGCTCCCGACAGAATCGCCTGGCTCACGTCGGAAGAGCTGAAGAGCATGGGCGCCACAATGACGGGCGTTCCAACGCAAGCCTCGACAGGGCTCGGCGCTAACGCCGAAGAAGGCGAGTCGCTTGCGCGACAATTGCGATCCGGTCTGAAGGAGGACGCGTTGCGCTGGGCGGCGCGAGGCGACTATGCGCTGGCCTTCAGCACATGGCGACAGCTCGCTGCGGAAGGCGATGCGGCGTCGCAGTATAACCTCGGCGAGATGTACTACGCAGGGCGCGGCGTTGCGCAAGACTATGGCGAGGCCGCCAAATGGTTTCAGCGCGCCGCCGAAAAGGGCGTCCCCGCCGCGCAACTGGACCTCGGCGTCGCCTTCGCCCTGGGCCGGGGCGTTCCGCAAGATTTGGAGCGAGCCTATATGTGGCTCTCCATCGCAGCGAGCACCTATGCAAGCGAGAGCGAGCGAGCCCTCGCAGCAAGGGCGCGCGATCTCGTTTCCACTCGCATGACCGAAAGCGAGCTCAGGGACGCCAATCGATTGACTGGCGGATGGGCCCGCTCGCGCTAGCGCTTTAGCACCCTCGGCCGCTTTTGAGATCGCGCTCGCCGCCGCCGATCTCGTCAGCGAGCGCGATAAGAAAACGACGCCGCCCGACAACGGATTTCTCTGAAGGGCTTGCAACAGATTGGGGTTGGCGCAGCCACAAGCTGTGACGACAGCGTGACACAATCGGCGTCTTATATTCTGGAGCGGGTGAAGGGAATCGAACCCTCGTATTCAGCTTGGAAGGCTGCTGCTCTACCATTGAGCTACACCCGCGCAAGGTCCCCTTAGCACGACGATGAGCGGCGGCGAAAGCGCTTCAGAAATCCGCTCAGCAAACTTATTTCGGCGTCTCCGCGCCAGCTCCCGACGCTTCACGACGGCAAGGCGCCGGCGCAAATAACGTTTGGTATCAAACTAGTTGCGAAATGCGCCCGGGCTGGTAACGATGGGCCGGGCCGACCGCGGACGGCGAAGCCGCGGGATCAGCCTCCCATCGGCCGCGGTCGCACTGGGAACCGAAGGGGACGGACCGCCGTTGCGAGGCTATCCGATAAAGTTTGCCTGATGACGGGCGGCGCCGGCAGCATCGGCATGGCGGCGGCGAAACTCTTTTTGTCGGAAGGCGCCAAGCTGACGCTCGTCGATGTTAATCAAGCCGCGCTCGATCGCGCGAGAGACGCGCTCAGCGGCGAATCCGTGATGCTCATTAAAGGCGACGTTACGAAGGTCGAGAGCGTGGAAGCGGCGCTCTATCTCGCATCGGATCAAAGCAGCTTTACGACGGGAACCCTTCTCATGGTTGATGGCGGAATGAGCGCATGAACGGGGAAGGCGGACCAGGTGAGGCCGAGCGGCCGCCCGGCGACGACGGCCGGCGGCCGGCGCGGCGAAGCAAAGGGACGTTGCGCGCCGCGCCGCGCAACGCCGCCGAGCCTGCGAGGCGACGGAAGGGTGAGCGGGCCGCCGAAGCCGACCTTGGGCCGCTCAGCAACTACATCGCCTTCCATCTCCGGCTGGCGCAGGAGCTTGCGCTGCGCGCCTTTGCGCGGCGATCGGGCAAGGCCGATTTCCGGCCCGGTCATTTCGCGATTCTGATGGTCATCCGCCTCAACCCGGGCATTTCGCAAAGCGCTTTGGGCCGGGCGATCGGCCGCGACAAGTCAACGATCTCGCCGCTCATTCGCGCGTTGCAAGCGAGAAACCTGATCGCGCGGCGGCCTTCTTCCGGCGATCGGCGAAGCGTGACTTTGTCCCTTACGAGAGCGGGCGAGAGCGAGCTCGACGAACTTCTGCGACACGTCGAAGCCCATGATCGCCGCCTTGACGAAATTGTCGGCGACGACAAGCCGCGGCTGATCGCTCTCCTGCGCAAGATCGCCGACGCCTTCTCTTAAAGAGGCGCTTTTCGACGGGGAAACTTTCATGCCCAGCGCCAGCGCCGCGCTTCTGGAGGCTCTCAGCGAAGCCGGCGTCTCCTACATATTCGCCAATTTCGGCAGCGATCATCCCGCTCTCGTCGAGGCGATCGCCGAAGCGCGGGCGACGGGTCGGCCGATCCCAAAAATCGTGACCTCGCCGCACGAGATGGTGGCGATGAGCTGCGCGCATGGGTTTGCGCAGCTAACCGGCCGCGCCCAGGCCGTCTTCGTCCATGTCGAATGCGGCACGCAGGCTCTCGGCGGCGCCGTGCACAATGCCGCGCGCGGGCGCGCGCCGCTGTTTCTCTTCGCTGGCCTTTCGCCCTTCACCCAGGAAGGCGAGCTCAAGGGCGGGCGCAACGAATTCATCCAATGGATTCAGGACGTCTACGACCAGCGCGGCATCGTGCGCGAGTATATGAAATATAACAACGAGCTGA
>DATGHD010000126.1:0-11924 GCA_035308145.1 Roseiarcus sp. | reverse complement strand
ACGGCAGAAAATCACGCCACGCCGCGCCGATCAATTTGCAAGAAAATCGATCTCACACCCTCAAAGCCGGCAAAATCAAACAGGCACAATCGACCGTAACCGATTCAGCGGTAATGGCTTTTGGAATACTTCACGGACGACCCTTCAATTGGCGTCTCGTTGCTCCACGAGGCGCAGGCTTGAAGGAACCCGAGCACGCCGCAAGCCCCTGAACTGTGGCCGACGGCGAGCGCCGCCGTCACGGCGCGATCGACGGCGGCGTGGTCCGACCCTGCCGCGACCGCGCTTGCGAGATCGAAAAGCCGTTCCGACGTCTCTCCGTTCGCGATCGCTTCCAGATAGACCCGGCTGATCCTGCCGGCGTCTCGCGCCGCTTGCTTCAGCCACTGGCCAAGAGCAGCGACAAAATTCATCCGCAGAGGTTCTGCGCCGGCGCAAGCCCAAAGACCGGCGAAATAGCCGATGAGGTAGTCGTCACCGGCGGGAGTGAGGCCATCGCCGAGTCCGACAAGGCCTGACATCGCTTTCTCCGCGGTCGGCGCGTCGAGCGCTCGCGTCGCCGCTCCGAGGGCGGCGAGCCGTGCGCCGGCGAGGCGCATGAAAAGGTCGCTGCGACCATCTTGCCGAAGCGCCGCGCCCGCCGTCTCCAGCGCTCGCGCGACGGCGTCGCGCATCCCATCAATCTTGAGAAAACCCAGAGGCGACCGCCACAACGGCGCCGCGCGCAGATCGACGGCAAGAGCGGCGCCGCGGATTCGCAGAATCCCCGAGCGCGCCGCGGCGGCGGCGCCAATGGCGACGCCAGGCGCGAAGGCGAATTCCGGCGGCGCGTCAACGACGACCCCACGCGGCAGGCGACCGATCGTCGGGGTGACCAGCGTCAGGAGTCCGTGATCATCCAACAAAAGTACGCAGGCGCGCGGATACGCCGCCTCGACCCTTCCATCGAAATCTCCGGTAGGCGCGCCGTACCCGATCGAGAGCGCCGCGACGCGCATCATCGCCCTCCTCCGGCGGCGTCACTAACCATAGGAGCGCGCGAGCGCCTCTTTGATCGACCCGCCGACGATATTGCGTCCATCGCCGATATTCTTCCGCATCGCATCGCGCGCCCCCGCTGCGTCGCGCGCCTTGACGCGATCAAGGATAGCGAGATGCTGATCGCAGGTGCTGATCACGCGATCCGCCATCTCAAAGTCGATCATCCGGAAGACAAGGAGTCTTTCGTTGATGGACTTGAGCTGGTCAAGCAGCGTCGAATTGCCGATCAGTGCGGCAAGCTGTTCATGGAAGGAAGCGTCGAGCTTCGCAAGCTCCTCGACCTTTCGTTTCGGGCGGCGGCGCAGTTGCTCCCAAACCTTGGCCAACGAGGCAAGATCCTCGGCCGAAGCGCCCGATGTCGCGAGGGTCTCGACGGCGTAAAGCTCGAGGGCGAGCCGAAAATCATACAGTTCCTCGAGCTCTTTCAGCTTGACCTGCTTGACGGCATAACCTCGGTTGTCCGTCCGACGCACGAAGCCATTGGTGGCGAGCACCCGCAGCGCCTCGCGCACGGGGCTCCGGCTCACGCCGAACTCCTTGCAAAGACCATCCTCGGTTAGACGATGTTCGGGCGGATAACGCCACGCGATGATCCGGTCTTTTAGAGTTGCGACGATCGACGCGCTCAATGTGGAGGAATTTGAAGCCGCCATGGCCGCTGGTTCGTCTTCGCCTGAAAATTCGGGCTCGGATTCATTACCGCATACAATATCATGAACCGGGCCGGCGATCGACGGCCGCTCCGGCCGGCGATCGACGGCCGCTCCGGCCGTCGAAGCGGCGGCGCAATGAAATGGGACGTTTTCGGGACAATAATCTGGCGGAGAGGGAGGGATTCGAACCCCCGATACAGTTGCCCGTATGCCGCATTTCGAGTGCGGTGCTTTCAACCACTCAGCCACCTCTCCAACTCATTGATATCGCGGGCCGTTCTCGTCAAATCGTTGGCTGGCCGATTTGTCTTTGGCGGACGCTTCGCGCTCCCCTACCGCTTTCGCGCTCCCATCTATGGCGGCATGATCGCCGCGTCAACTTTCGGTGCGTCGCAGTCGGCGCTGGGGATGAACAGCGACGTAAGGAGGCGCTGGTGAGCCAAGAAGAGACTATCCCGCCGGGCGCGATGATGGAGGCGGCCTTGCGCGCCTCCGCAGCAAGCCCAAACCGGGTCCGCAAAGTCGGGGCCGTGCTGGCGACTAAGGACGGTACGGAAATCGCCGCGTGCAACACGTTCCCGGCGGGGGTGCGAGACCTCGAGGAACGCCATGCCGGCGACGGTCGTTTCGTCTGGATGGAGCATGCCGAGCGTCACGCGATTTTCGAGGCGGCGCGCCGCGGCATAGCGACGGCCGGCGCGCATATCACCTCGACCTTCTTCCCCTGCATTGATTGCGCGCGCGCCATCGTCGAGGCCGGCATCGTCTGCCTCGATGTCCCGCCGCCGGCGTTTGACGATCCGGTCTGGGGATCGTCCTTCGAGCGCTCCGAGATCATTCTTCGCGAGGGCGGGGTCTCAATTCGCGCCGTGCCCGCCGGCCTTTGAGCTCGGGGCAGGGGAGGGCCTCAACGGGCGTCCGAAGTCGCCTTCGCCTTGGGCTGCGACGCAACGTCCGGATGGTCCGCGTTGGTTCGGTAGCGCGGATTTGCGCCGCCCGGAGAGCCCCATCCGGTGACGGCGGACGAAAAGAATTCGGCGTTGATCGAAAGGTACGGCTGCTCTCCCCTAGGCAGATCTTCCTCGGCGAAGATCGCATCGACCGGGCAGACGGAAAGGCACAGGCCGCAATTGATGCACTCGTCAGGCTGGATATACATCATCCGCCCGCCCTCGTAGATGCATTCGACCGGGCAGACGGTCTGGCAGGCGCCGTCCTTCACATCGATGCAGGCCGAGGCGATGACATAGGTCATGCGCCTCACCTCCCTTGCCAGTTCGGCGCGCGTTTTTCCTGAAAGGCGCGGACGCCCTCGTCTTGATCGGATGATTTGAGCGTCCGGACCAGCGCCGGCAGGCGCAGCATCTGGGCTTCTTTCGCGCTCAGCGCCTCGCCCGCGCGAACCATCTGCTTGATCGCCCGGACCGAGAGCGGCGCGCAGGCGAGGATGTCGGCGACCCAGCGGTCGACCGCCTGATCGAGATCGTTCGGCGCGGCGACTTCGTTGACGAGGCCGAAGCGCAGCGCGTCTTGCGCGTTGATGCGTCTGCCGGTGAGCAGCATGCCCATCGCCCAAACATGGGGGATGCGACGCGTCAAAAGCGCAATGCCGCCGTCAAGCGCGAGACGGCCGACCCGCGGCTCAGGCAAGCCGAAAGTCGCCGTCTCGGCGGCGATGACGATGTCGCAGCCGAGCATCATCTCCATGCCGCCGCCAAGCGCATGGCCATTGACCCGCGCGATCACCGGGACATCGAGCGTGTCGCGAAGCGCAAGGCCGCCGAACCCGCCCGGCCGCGGCGCCGCCCAATAGTCGAGGCCGCTCATGCCGCCGCCCGACTTCATATCGGCGCCGGTGCAGAAGGCGCGCTCCCCTGCGCCCGTCAGCACGACCACGCGCACGCCCTCGTCCTTCTCGATCGTCTCCCAGATGCGGATGAGTTCAGCCTCGGTCGCTTGATCGACGGCGTTCATCCGATCGGGCCGATTGATCGTTACGCGCGCGACATGATTTTCAATGTTGAAGTCGACGCTCATTTCAAGACGCCCGACTCTTTCAGCGCCGCGATGCGGTCGGCCGAATAGCCGATCTCGCCAAGCACTTCGGCGCCATGCGCGCCGAGCGCCGGCGGCGCGTGGCGGACCGCGAAAGCCGAAGGGGCCATGGTCAGCGGCGTGCCCATGACGCGCATCGAGCCGCCGTTCAGCGAGATCAGCGAGCCATTGACGCGGCTCTGCTCGTGATCTAGCGCCTCGGCGAGAGTGAGCACCGGCGCGCAGAGCAAATCCTGCGCCTCGAGCCGCTCGAGCCAATACGCGGTCGCGCCGCTGGCGAAGCGCGCGCGGAAAATCGCGTGCAATTCCTTCTTGTGCGCCATCTGTCCGGCGAAGGTCGAGAAGCGCTGATCGAGCGACAGGTCCTCGACGCCGAGCGCCGTCGAAATATCGCGTAAAGGATTGGCTTTGAAGGCGCCGACGAGCACCAGCGCGCCGTCCTTGGTCTCGAAAACGCCGGTCAGCGGAAAGGCGCCCCAACTGAAATGCTGGCCGCGCTGCGTCCACATCGCGGCTTCCTGCATCTGCATCGCGAGGGCGGATTCGAACAGCGACACCGCCACCTCTTGGCCTCTGCCGGTCTTCTCGCGTTGCAGAAGCGCGAGCAGGATCGCCTGGACGAGATGCATGCCGGCCGCGTAGTCGCAAAGCGCGGTGGAATAGATGGCGTAAGGATCGTCGGGATTGGGCTTTCGCGCGATCAAGCCGGAGACGGCCTGGGCGAGAATGTCCTGGCCGCCTTTATGGGAAAGCGGTCCCTTCTTGCCGAAGCCCGAGCCAAAGGCGGTGATGATGCGCGGATTGATCGCGGCCAGCGTCTCGTAGCCAAATCCGAGCCGTTCCATAACGCCGGCGCGGAAATTGTTGACGACGACGTCCGCGTCGCGAGCAAGATCATAGATGACGTGCTTGCCCTCAGGCTTGGCGAGGTCGAGCGCGATGGAGCGTTTGTTCCGATTGAGGCTCCGGAAGACCGGATTGTTCGGACCATCCGGATCGTCGGCGAGCGAAGAGCGCGAGAGATCGCCCGCCGGCCGCTCGATCTTGATCACGTCGGCGCCGTAGTCGGCGAGCATCTGGGTCGCGCAGGGGCCGAGCATCACCTGGCTGAAATCGATGACTTTGACGCCGCTCAGAGGCTGCGTCGCGCCCTCCGTCACTTTCGTCTCCATTGTCGTCAAGCCGCGGCTTCGTCGAAGGTGGCGTTCGGCGCCGGCGCATCGCCCGGGTCCGCTCCTTGGCTGCGCAATATCCTTTGCGCTTTGCCGACATCGATCGCCTCGACGCCGACGCCGGCTTGCAGCGCCAGAGAAGCGGCGACGCCCGCCGCCTCGCCCATCGCCATGCAGGGCGGGATCTCCCGCGAAATGCGCTGCGCCGAAGACGTCGCCGAATAATGCCGGCCGGCGACGATCAAGCCGCCGACATTCCGCGGCAGCATGGAGCGGTACGGATAATAATAGTCGCGGCCGCGGGCGACGGAATCGGCGAAGTGACGGCGGCGGATCACGTCTTCCTTGGTGACGACGTACGCGCCGTCGAGAAGCCGGGTCTGACGCACCCCGATTTGCGGCGCGACGTCGACGATGAAGGCGTGTTCGAAGCCAGGGAGGCTTTTCCGCGCATAAGCGAGCACCGCCTCGATCCGGTCGCGCCCTTCGAAATCGGCACGCGTCAGGTCCTCCACCTTGATCCCGTCGAAGCCGACCATATGCGGGCAATTGCACCAGACGACGCCGGGCAGCGGCGTGCGCAGCCACCACTTGTCCCAAGAGCCGCCCATCAGCTTCTTGATCGCGCGGTCGATCGTGTTGAAGGCCTCGGGCTCCTCATATTCAAAACGCTCGGCCGTCTCTATATCGACTCCGCCCAATCGAAAGACTGTCGTCACGATATAGGAGCCATGGCTGTGCGGCGCGCCCGCCGAGGCCGCGACGTCAAGATCGCCGGTCGCGTCGACGGCGATCGAACCCGTGATCGCCTGCCGGCCGCCTTTCGTGTCGCAGATGACGCCCTTGATGACGCCGCCCTCGACGATCGCCCGCGAGAACCAAGAATGAAGCCTGAGATTGACGCCGGCCTCGGCGATCATCTTGTTCGAAACGCGCTTGAATCCGTCCGGGTCGAAGGCGGCCGCATAGCAGATCGGCTGCGGTTTTTGATGCGAGTGAAAATCGAAGACGCCCCAGCGCGACCACTTGCGCCACAGGCTCTCGTCGGAGCGGCGGTCCTCCTCCGGCGGCGCGACGCAAAGGCCGATCCTCTCCATGCGCTCGATCATCTCGCCGCAGAGGCCGCGCACCGTGATCTCGGCGCCGTTGCACATGTCGTCGAGGACGAGGACCATGCCGCCCGAGGCGAGGCCGCCGAGGTACGGATAGCGCTCGATCAGCGTCACCGATAGGCCGTTGCGCGCGCCGGAGACGGCGGCAGCGATCCCCGCCGGGCCGCCGCCGACCACGAGAAGATCGGAATGCGCGACGACCGGGACTCGCCCGCCTGGTTCGGCGATGAACTCGGCTTGTGTCATGAAATAGGCTCCTCGAGCGGTGTCATTCCCGCGTATGCGGGAATCCAGACTGAGCTCCGCCTTAAGACGTGGCGGTTCTCTGGATTCCCGCTTTCGCGGGAATGACGGCAAAGTTTCATTCCGAGGCGGTTGGCCACCAGTCGGCGGCGCTCAACACCCAATGACGGCGCGGATTTCATCTTAAATCACCGAGCTAGCCGGCCTCGCCGACATTCCAATTGAGAAAAAAACGCTCGGCCCAGGAGACGAGGCCGAAGAACAGCGCGGAGAACGCCGAGCCGACGACAATCGTCGCGTAGAGAAGCGGCGAATCGAAATTGTAGGTCGCTTGGATGATCAACGCGCCGATGCCGGTCGTAGCCCCGATCCATTCGCCGACGATCGCGCCGATCACCGATGTCGCGGCGGCGATCTTGAGCGCGGAGAACAGGTACGGCAACGCGTTCTTCAAGCGAAGCTCGAAGAAGACTTCGCGCGGCGACGCCGAGAGGATGCGCATCAATTCGATCTGCTGCGGCGACACGCTGCGCAAGCCGCGCGTCATGTTGACGAGGGTCGGGAAGAAACAAATCATCGCGGCGATGGCGATTTTCGCCTCCATGCCATTGCCGAGCAGGAGCACGAGGATCGGCGCATAGGCCATGACCGGAATCGTATGGACCATCACGGCGATCGGAAAGAAAGCTTCCTCGACGGTCCGTTGATAGACGAAAACCGTGGCGATGATGATCGCGGCGAGATTGCCGATGATGAAGCCGCAAACGGCCTCGACGGCGGTCGGCGCGAGATTCTGCAAGAGCGGGCCGATCTGCTTGGCCAGAACCGCGGCCACGGCGCTTGGGGCCGGCGCGATGAAGGGCTTGATATGGAAGACCGCAACGCCGGCCTCCCAGAGCGCGAGGAGCAAGACGACTGCCGCGAAAGGCAGCAGCCGACGCCGCCAGGCAAGATAGCGTCGATGCGCTTCGAAACGGCGCTTCTCTTCGCCATTTTCGACAAAGGCCGGTCCGACCGGCAGGACCTCCAGCGTCTGCGCCGACATCAGCATGTCTCCAGAACGCGTCTCAAATGCGCGACGAGCTCGACGAAGGCGGGCGTCTCGCGAAGCGCAATACGGCGCGGGCTCGGCAGCGGCACGGGCACGATCTCGCGCACCCGGCCGGGCCGCGCGGCGAGCAACAAAACCTTCTGGCCGAGGAAAGCCGCTTCATAGATCGAGTGGGTGACGAAAAGTATTGTCGTCCTTGTTTCTTCCCAGATGCGGAGAAGCTCTTCATTGAGGCGGTCGCGGGTGATCTCGTCGAGCGCGCCGAAAGGCTCGTCCATCAACAGGAGCTTTGGATCATTGACCAGAGCGCGGGCGATCGAGACGCGCTGGCGCATGCCGCCCGAAAGCTCGTGCGGCAGGGCATTCTCCCAACCGGAGAGGCCGACGAGGTCCAAAAGCTCGCGCGGCGTGCGCCGCCCCGGCCGTCGCTTGCCGCCGCCGACCTGCAGCGGCAGTTCGACGTTTTGTAAGGCCGTGCGCCAGGGCAGCAGCGCCGCGTCCTGAAAGACGAATCCAATATCGCGCCGCGCGCGAGCGACGCCTGGCGCGACGCCGAGGACCCTGACGACGCCGGCGCTCGGCTCGATCAGGTCGGAGACGACGCGCAGCAACGTCGACTTGCCGCAGCCCGAAGGTCCGAGCAGGGTCAGGAAGCCGCCCTCCTCGACATCGAGATCGATCGTGTCGAGGGCGGCGATGGTGCCGCGATCGGTGGTGAAACGCACGCCGACGCCCTTCAGCGAGACGACGGAATCCGCGCGCGCGGACGCCCGGTCTTCGTCCTTCAGCGCGGCGACGGACATTTGTCGGATCTCCTCGCCCGTCATTGCGAGCGGAGCGAAGCAATCCACTCATAGGGCGTCATCCTATGAATGGATTGCTTCGTCGCGTCGCTCCTCGCAATGACGGGACGCATTGGTTGGCAAGTCATCGTCAATAGACCCGCGATCACCCGATCTTCGGCCGCGAATCCTTGGTCGCGTCGAGGATCGCCGTGGTCATCACCTGGTCGAGCTTCGGCTTGGCGGCGGTGAATTGTTTTAGCTCGTCCTGCAAATCGATCTGCTCTTGCCAGACGGCCGGATCGAAACTCCCCCAGCCGAATTCCTTGGTGCGATCGGTGAATTCATAAGAGAGCATGATCGGCTCGGCGACGAGTTCGTCGGCGGCCACCAGATTGGGATATTCCTTGACGAGAAGATCGACCGCCTGCTCGGGGTTAGCTTTGGCGTAGGCCCAGCCGCGGCCCGCGGCCCGCAAGAATCCGGCGAGAAGCTCAGCTTTGGATTGAAGCGTGTCGGTCGTCGCATAATAGGGCAGCGCATAGAGACGCACGCCCTGATCCCAGAGCGACATCGAAATATAGTCCGGTCCCAGCACCTTCAGCGCCGTCGTATTGGTGCGCCAACCGGTGATGGCGTCGACCTGGCCGGAGATCAGCGGCGTCATATCGGAGCCGACGATCACTTTCTCGACCTTGTCGGCGGGAATATTGTGCTTGCGCAAAAGGGCGCTCAGCAAGATCTGCCCCGTCGCCTGCACGCCGATCTTCTTGCCGATCATGTCCTCTGCCGTGCGGATCGGCGCCTTCGGCAGCGAGAAGAAGCAGTACGGATGTTTCTGGGCGCCGATCGCGAAACACGTGACGGGAATGCTTTGCGAGGCCGCCAGCATCAGCGACGGGCTCGACGAGACTTGGCCGATCTCGTAGCGCCCCGAGGCGACAATGGCGACGCCGTCGATGGCCGGGCCCCCCGGCTGGATGGCGAAATCGATCTTCTCTTCTTCGAAATAGCCGAGGCGCTTGGCGACGACTTCGCCGATCTGATTGCCGCCGACGATCCAGCCAAGCTGCATATTGACTTTCTGCACGCCGGCCGCGGCAAGGCCGCGCGAAGCGACCAAAGTCGGGAAGGCGAGGCCGGCGGCGGCCGCCGCGCCGGCCTTCAGGACTTTGCGGCGCGTATGGGAAGGGATCGCCATGGGTTGAAATCCTCGTCAGGGCAAGGAACGGTCGGCCGCGCGCGGATTGGGCCAGAGGGGGACCGCCAGCCGCTCAAACTAACGATAGTCAGGTGAGCGAAGGAAGCATATATTTTCGCGATGGCCGCTGCCTTTTCGGCAGCGCTCGAGCTTGGCTCCGGCATGCACGCCGCCGTATTGCGATATCTTGATTCCGTCGCCAGGTTCGGCTCGATCCGTCGCGCCGCCGAATCGCTGAATGTCGCCTCCTCGGCGGTCAATCGGCAGATATTGAAGCTCGAGGCCGAGATCGGCGCGCCGCTGTTCGAGCGGCGCGGCAATGGCGTCAGGCTGACCGCGGCGGGCGATTATATGCTGCGTCATTCGCGCGCGACCCTCGCCGACTGGAGCAAGACCAGGGCCGAGATCGCGGCGCTCACCGGCGATATCCGCGGCGAGGTCCGGCTCATTTCCATCCCCTCGCTCCTCGTCAGCGTTGTCCCGCAGGCGATCAGCGCGCTCGCCAAGCGTCATCCGCACATCAGCTTTCGCGTCGTCGACGCCGACCCCGAAGTGCATGTCGCCGAGATGCGCACGGCGCGTCCGGATATCGCGACGCTCTTCATCGATCGGCGCCATCGTCACTATGAGGCGTTGGCGCGGCTCCATCTCGCGCTTGGCGCGATCATGCGGCCGGATCATCCATTGGCCGGCGCCAAGAGCCTGACGCTGACGCAATGCGCCTCTTATCCCGTCGTGATGCTCAATGACCCCTGGCTCCTCGACGCCGCGTCAGAGACGGAATTCATTCGCAGCGGCGCGCAATTCAACGCGCGGATCAAATCCAATTCGCTGATCCTGATGAAGCAGGCGATGCGCGACGGGCTCGGCATCGGCTTTTTCACGCCGACCGGCTTTGTCGACGAATTGGCGAGCGGCGAGCTTGTCCATGTTCCGCTCGCCGAGCGCGGCCTCGCCAACAGCGAGATCGGTCTTCTCGTCCATCGCGAACGGATGTCGACGCCGCATATCAGCCTCGCCGCGAAGGCGCTCGCCCGCGCCTTTGAGGATTTCGCCGCCCGCCTTGCGGCACAGCGGGGAAACGGCTCAGGGTCCGCGTGAGCAGCCCGATCCGACAATCTAAAGTAAAGCGGTGAGCGTTTGGCTGTCATTCCGACGACGTGCAGAGCTGTCCAGGAAGCAAATTCGGTAGCGATGCTCACAGTCTCTGCAGCCGCCCGTCGTCATGCCCGGCCTTGTGCAGGACGAGGCCGGCCATGACGCGCTTGCTCTGGCTCAAACACATCTGAGACTGGCGCTGATCTTCAGCGCCACGTTCTCATTGATTGCTTGGCGAGCATCTCGCGCTTTCGCTCCGCCTGCAAACAATGAGAAAATCCGCCCTCCGCCGGAGTCTCATATGTAGTGAGCCATGACGCGCTCAGCTTGTACGCGACCAACGCTCTCGTACTTCGAGCGGTTTCTTTAGGCCTCACGGGATGACGAGTTCATAGAATTCCCGCTCGCGCTTCTCGAGCTTGGGGATAATCGTCTCTTCGATGATCGCCTTGAAATGAGGCGTTTCGCGGTGGAATTTCAGCGCCGCCTCGTCGTCGTAGTGCTCGTAGAGTACGATGATATTGTCGTGCTCAGTGGAGCGCGAGACCTGATAAAACTTGCATCCCGGCTCGTTCTTTTCAACCAGCGGCTTCATTTTCTTCAGCTCGGCGAGCACGCTCGGGACGTTTCCAGGCTTGACGTGATATTTGGCGATCAGGACTAACATGGCGTTCCTCCTTGCGTCGCTCATCCGGCGCTTGCACAGCGGAAGCGTCGGATCGAATTTTCATATCATCGCTGACATGTCCGAAGTCAGGCCGCAACGGACTTGGCGAGGATCGAGCGCAGTTTGAGAACCGCGCTATCCGGGGCGGCCAGCACCGGGCGCCCAGTGGCGGCTTGCGTACGAGGCGCTGCGTTCGCCATCGAGAAATGGGCGAGCATGATGGCGTCGCAGCCCTTGAGCTTCGAGGCCGCTTCGGCGACGAGGCGGTCGTGCTTGTCGAGTTCGCCCGCCATCAGCGCTTCCCTGGCGCCGGGCGCAACGACTGTTTCGAGGCTTGTCGCCGATCCAGGGCTACGCGCCATTTCCCTAAACTCTTCCTCCATGGAGGCTACCGCAGGAGCAAAGGTCGCCAGCATTCCAATGTGTCCGCCGATCTTGAGCGCGGCGTCGAACATGGCTTCGTTCGGTTTGAGCACCGGCGCGGGAAGGGCGGCGGCCGCCGCCTCGATGGCCTCGCCGAAGGCCGAGCAGGTGAAGAGCACCCCGTCGGCGCCGGCGCCAACCGCATAGCGCGCAAGGGAAACAATCCGCTCCGACAATTCAGGCGTCAGGCGCCCGGCCTGTTCTCGGTCCGCGGCGAGCGAGTCATCGAGCAGGTTCGCGCGCTCGGCGTCGCGCCAATGCGCTTTGAAAGCGTCCTCCACCGGCTTCATGGCCGCCGTAACGGCGTGGATGAGAGCTATTCGCGTCATGTTCCTCATGTCCTTTTTGCGCAAAGCTCCGAGACAGCCATCTCGCTAGCCGGGCGGCGCTCTAGCAGGCTGTTGAAGAAGTGTCCGTTTGGCGTTG
>DATGHD010000125.1:0-8945 GCA_035308145.1 Roseiarcus sp. | reverse complement strand
AGCGCCTTGATCGCCTCGAAATCGAACAGCTTTTTCATCAGCGCCAGATAGTCGGCGACCGGATCGATGATCTCGACGTCCGTCGCCTCGACGCGGGTGACGCCGAGCTTGTCGAGATCGACGTCCGGCGCGTCGGCAATCTTGTAATGATCGATCGTCTTAGAGCGCGCGAAAATCGCGTCAGTGATCTTTTCCGGCGCCGGACCGCCGGCGCCGATGTTGTACTTGATCCCAAAATCTCCATCCGGCCCGCCGGGATTGTGGCTCGCCGAAAGAATGATGCCGCCGAAAGCGCCGCGGCCGCGGATGATGCAGGAGACGGCGGGCGTCGAGATCAACCCGCCGCGGCCGATCAGCAAGCGGCCAAAGCCGTTGGCCGCCGCGATTTTAATGACCCGCTGGATCGCCTCGCGATTGAAGTAGCGCCCGTCGCCGCCGACCACCAGGGTCTGGCCCGAAAAACCCTCGAGCGAGTCGAAGATCGATTGGATGAAATTCTCGACGTAATGCGGCTGTTGAAAATGCGGAACTTTCTTGCGCAGGCCCGAAGTGCCCGGCTTCTGGTCGTCGAACGGCTTGGTGTCGATCGTGAGGATCATGCCCAGCGCTCCTGCCCCTCGCGGGCCGGCGTTGCGCCGGCAGAGAGCGAAGACTAGCGGGGGCGCGACGAAGGAGGCAAGGCGGGGTTTTTGGGGAGGCCTGGCGGGGAGATGGTACAAAGCGCGCCGGCGCCTTTCCGCTCGAGACGCGGGGCCATATCGGCCCGGCGTCGTCAAGCGCCTTCGGCGCTCCTCCGCTGCGCTACGGCCGCTTCGCGGTGACAACGCCGGTCCGATGCGGCTTTTTGCTGTTCATGGTCTTTGCTGCGCAAAGACGGCCTTGAAGGCCGGCTTTCGTCAGCAAAGATCATGAAAAGCCAAAGGCCTGAGCCGCGCGGAGGGGTCAAAGCCCGAGAGCTAAAAGCGAGCGGCCTGCGTTAGCGGGCTTGGCCTTGACGCCGAGCACGGCTCAGGCGCGCGGCGCGTGCAAGAAGAACTCCAAGCGCGCCGCCCCTCACTCCGGCTTCGCGAGCCAGAGACCCTTTTCGATATTCGAGGCGGCGATCACCGCTTGCGTGCGGCTGTCGACGCCGAGCTTCTGGAGAATTGCCGAGACATGCGCCTTGACGGTCGCCTCCGACACGGAGAGCTCATAGGCGATTTGCTTGTTGAGCAGCCCTTCCGAGAGCATCATCAAGACGCGCACTTGTTGCGGCGTCAGCGAGGAGAGCCGGCGCAGGGCGGCGCTCTGGGCGGGATCGCCGGGCGCGGCAAGATCAAGGTCGGGCGGCGCCCAATGTTCGCCTTCGAGGACCTTTCTGACTGCGAGGCGCATGGTCTCGAGATCGAGCGATTTTGGAATATAGGCCGCTGCGCCAAGATCGAAGCAGGCGCGCATCACCATCGGATCCTGATTGGCGGAAACGATCGCCACGGGAACGCCCGCATGCTGGGCGCGAAGATAGATCAGGCCGGAAAACCCCCGAACCCCCGGCATCGCGAGATCGAGCAGCACCAAGTCCATGTCCGGCGTCGCCTCGAGCGCCGCTGCCAGCGTGTCGAGGTCTCGCGCCTCATGGAATTCGGCGCCCGCGATCGCCCCGCTCAAGGCCTGGCGCAAGGCGCCGAGCACCAGCGGATGATCGTCGGCGATCAGAATGCGCGTTCGCTCGTTCACTTTAAAAAGCGTCCCGGCGTCCCTTGGCGACGCAGCGATTTCCGGCGCGTCGCCCCAATGTGGCGCTTATACATTGTCGGCGCGTTAAGGGGCATCTCCTTCACGGCCAGCGAACCGTCGGCGGCATCGAGGAGAGAATGGACTCGACGTTCCCGCCGGTCTTCAGCCCGAAAATCGTGCCGCGATCATAGAGAAGATTGAACTCGACATAGCGCCCGCGTCGAACGAGCTGCTCGTCGCGGTCTTTCTCGGTCCAAGGCTTCAGGGCATTGGCGCGGATCAAAGCCGGATAAACGTTGATGAAACTCTCGACAACGTCTCGGCTGAAGGCGAAGACGGCTTCGAAGGCGTCATCGTCGGCGCAGACGAGGTCGTCGTAGAAAATGCCGCCAACGCCGCGGGCTTCGCCGCGATGCTTCAAAAAGAAATAATCGTCGCACCAGGCTTTGAACCGCTCGTGCGACGCGGCCTTAGGGTGGCGTTCGCAAAGCGCGCGCATGGCCGCGTGAAAGGCCAGCGCGTCGGGGTCTCGCGCGTCGCGGCGGCGAGCGAGCATCGGCGTCAGATCGGCGCCGCCGCCGAACCATTGCCGCGTTGTGACAACGAAGCGCGTATTCATATGAACGGTCGGCGCTTCGGGACTAAAGGGATGGGCGATCACCGAAAGACCCGCCGCCCAGAAGCGCGGATCCTGCTCGGCGCCTTTGATGTCGCGCGCAAATTCCGGCGCGAAGGTTCCGAACACGGTCGAGCAATGAGCCGCCGCCTTCTCGAAGGCGCGGCCGCGCAACAGACCCATGCGCCCGCCGCCGCCGGGCCCGCCGCCATGATCGACGCGCGTCCAGGGTTTCAGTTCGAACCTGCCTGCCGGCCTATCGCCTGGGGCCGCGTCCTCGAGCGCCTCGAGGGCCGCGATCACGCGCCCCTGCGCGGCTTCGAGCCATTCGGCGACAAGCTGCTGGCGTTTGGCGAGCGCGTCGGTCACCCGAATTTCTCTCCCTTAGTCATCTGGCGCATCGCTTCGGCGAGCGCGACGCCCGCCGCGACGCTGACATTGAGCGAACGCATCGATGGCTCGATGGCGATACGAAGGCGCGCGTCGGCGGATTTGTGAACTTCGTCCGGGACGCCCGCCGATTCGCGGCCGACCAAGATGATGTCGTTCGGGGCAAAGGCGAAGTCCCAATGGGCGAGGTCGCCTCGCGTCGTCAGCAGCACCAGCCGGCGCCCGGCCGCGCGGCGCCATTCTTCGAAGGCAGGCCACGAAGCGTGCCGCTCGATCGTCACATGAGCGAGATAATCCATGCCGGAGCGACGGAAGTGTCGATCCGAGACAGGAAATCCGGCCGGCTCGATGATCGCCGCGCCAACGCCAAAGCAGGCGCAGGTGCGCAGCATCGCGCCGGTGTTTTGAGCGATGTCGGGCTGATAGAGAGCAAGCCGCAGCGGCGGCCGAACGAAGGTCACGCCAGCGCGTCTAAGCCCTGGCGAAGAAAAGGGGAAGCAGCAATTTGCCGGGCCGAACGCTCGCGCCTCGGCCTGACGATAAGCCGCGCCTTTGGGCCGCAGCCCGGCCTATAGACAACCTCGGCGAAGGGTGCGAAATAGCCTAAAAAATGGCAAGTCGAGGCAACGGCGCGTTCGAAAACCGCGACGTTGGATCGCACTGATCGCCAGGGGCGTCGTCGGCGTCCGAAATCATTGTTTTTTTGGGCGCTTCGGGCTGAGCTCGTCTCGCGCCGCGCCTTTGCGAGAACGCGAAGGCGCGAAGGGGACAAATTTTGGGGGATCATTTGGCAGGCGCGGCGACGGTCGATCAATCCCGCAGAGACTTTCTCTTCATCGCCACGGGCGCGGCAGGCGCGGTTGCGACGGCTTCCCTCGTCTGGCCGCTGATCGACCAGATGAATCCCGACGCGTCGACCCTCGCTTTGTCGTCAACCGAGGTCGATCTTGGCGCGGTCGCCGAGGGTCAAATTCTCACCGTCAAATGGCGCGGCAAGCCGGTCTTCGTGCGTCATCGCACCAAGAAGGAAATCGACGAGGCGGCGGCTACGCCGCTCAGCGATCTTCGCGACCCGCAGACCGACGCCCAGCGCGTCCAGAAGCCGGAATGGCTGATCGTTGTCGGCGTCTGCACGCATCTCGGCTGCATACCGCTTGGCCACCAGGGCAAATACGACGGCTGGTTCTGTCCTTGCCACGGCTCGGTTTACGATACTTCGGGTCGGATTCGTCAGGGGCCGGCCCCGCTCAATCTTGAAGTTCCGGAATACGCCTTCCTCTCCGACGCCAAGATAAGGATCGGCTGAGGCGGCGGCCTCGCTTACCAGACGCCCCTTCACGACCGACGCCCGGCCCCAGAGAAAATCAGATCATGAGCGGAACCTCGACATACGTCCCCAAAAGCGCGCTCGGCAAATGGTTCGAAAGCCGATTGCCGATCATGGGGCTCGTGCATTCATCCTTCGTCGCCTTTCCGGTTCCCCGCAACCTGAACTACCTGTGGGCCTTCGGCGCGATCCTCTCCTTCATGCTGGTCGCGCAGATCGTCACCGGCGTCGTGCTGGCGATGCATTACACGTCCGAATCGACCTTGGCCTTCGATTCGGTCGAGCACATCATGCGGGACGTCGATTATGGCTGGCTGCTCCGCTATCTGCACTCCAACGGCGCCTCGATGTTCTTCCTGGCCGTCTATGTGCACATGTTCCGCGGCATCTACTACGGGTCCTATAAGGCGCCGCGCGAGGTCCTCTGGATCCTGGGCGTGATCATCTACCTTTTGATGATGGCCACCGCCTTCATGGGCTATGTGCTTCCTTGGGGCCAGATGAGCTTCTGGGGCGCGACTGTCATCACCAACCTGTTCACGGCCATTCCGCTGGTCGGCAAAAGCGTGTCGACCTGGCTATGGGGCGGTTATTCGGTCGGCGACCCGACGCTTAATCGCTTCTTCTCGCTGCACTACCTCTTGCCCTTCATGATCGCCGGCGTCGTCGGCCTGCATGTCTGGGCGCTGCACGTATCGGGCCAGAACAACCCGGACGGCGTCGAGGTGAAGAACGTGGAGCGCGACACGGTCGCCTTCACGCCTTACGCGACCTTGAAGGACCTCTTCGGCCTTTCCGTCTTCCTGATCGTCTACGCTTGGTTCGTGTTCTATATCCCGAACTTTCTCGGCGACGCCGACAATTACATCAAGGCCAATCCGCTGCAGACGCCGGCGCGCATCGTGCCGGAATGGTATCTTCTGCCGTTCTACGCGATCCTCCGCGCCATCCCGAACAAGCTGATCGGCGTGATCGCCCTTTTCGGCGCGATCGCGCTATTGGCCTTCCTGCCGTGGCTCGACACCTCGCCGATCAAATCGGCAAAATATCGGCCGGTGTTCCGCGTCTTTTTCTGGGCTTTCGTGGTTGTCTGCATCGGCCTTGGCTGGCTCGGCTCGCAGGAGATCAATGACGCCTATGTGCTGGCGGCGCGCATCCTGGCGATCTGCTACTTCGCCTTCTTCCTGATCGTTTTGCCGCTGCTCGGCTTGTTCGAAACGACCAAGCCGCTGCCGCCGTCGATTGCGGACGCGGTTCTCGCAAGGACAAAGGACGGTTCGGCGAAGGCCGGCGCTGCGTCGGCGGAAAAAGCGGCCTGACGAGCGAGCGATCCGAGGGAATAAAAGAACATGACGCGCTTCAGGAAAATCGCCCTCGCCTCGGCGGCCGCGGCAACCTTCGCGGCGCTTGCGGGCGCGACGCTCGTTCGGGCGGCCGATGAGCAGCCCGCCGCGACGCCGGCGCCCGCCGCGCCCGCTCAACCGGCCGCCGCGGCGCCTGCTCAGCCCGCGGCCGCCCCGGCGCAAACAGCCCCGGGGACGTCAGCCGGCGACGAAAAGCAAGCAAGCTCGACCCCGCCAACAGAGGCCGGCGAAGGGCAGCCCTCGCCAACCCGGCAAAGCTGGAGCTTCTCAGGCCTCTTTGGAACTTTCGATCAGCAGCAGTTGCAACGCGGCTTCAAAGTCTATCATGACGTCTGCGCCAATTGTCATACGCTGAGCATTCCGTTCCGCACCTTAAGCGATCCCGATGGGCCTGGCTTCAGCGAGGCCCAGGTCAAGGCCCTGGCGGCGACCTACACCGTTACGGAGACCGAGCCGAACGACAAGGGCGAATATACGAAGCGGCCGGGCCGCCCATCCGATCTCATCCCCGGCCCCTATCCTAATCCCGAAGCGGCGGCTGCGGCTCTTGGCAAGGAGCCGCCCGACATGTCGACCCTCGTCAAGGCGCGCAAATATGAGCTGGGCTTCCCCTGGTTCGTCTTCGCCGCGCTCCCCTTCGATCAGTACCAAGAGGTCGGCGCCGACTACGTCTTTGCAATCCTCAACGGCTACACCAAGCCGGACGACCTGAACTGGAATCTCTATTTCCCCGGCCACCAGATCGCGATGCCGAAGCCGCTCAGCGACGGCCAGGTCGAATATACGGATGGGACGCCGGCCACGACGCCCCAATATTCGAGGGACGTCGTCTCCTTCCTCTATTGGGCGTCCGAGCCGACGTTGGCTGAGCGCAAGAAGACGGGCTTGCGCGTCATGGTCTTCCTGATTGTCCTCTCGGTCCTGCTTTACTTCACCAAGAAGCGGGTTTGGGAAAAGGTCCATTAGAGGGGCTGGCGCCTCGGACCTTCAGGTGAACTGGCTTCTTGGCGAGGGGGCGCAAGCCGCCATTGCTTGGAATGAAGGCCCGTGGCGTTGGCGTTCAGTTTCTGAAATCCGCCGCGATTCAAATTGAGAATCCGATGGCCCAGTGCGCCGCGCGCCGATCGCGCCAGCGGCAGACCGTAATCGTCTTTCCAACTCGCTAGGCGTCGAGCGCTTGTTCTTGCCGGCGCCTCGACGCCTGCCCGGCGCGACGGAAGTCGCGCTTTTCGAGAATTGAGAGGCGGCTTCTTTTTAAAACCCAGTTGCGCTGAGCGCTTCGCGTATCGCTGCCCTTCGAGGTTATGCGCCATGATGGTCCGCGCGGTCACCAACACTGGTTGCTTGATCTGCAATCTGCACTTAAGCGGCGGGAACGCCACGAAGATCGTCAGTTCAGTCGGCCAAGGCGGCGCGAACTTTCACGCGGATGTTCTGACGATACAGAGACTGCTCAACGGCGTGACGCCGCAAGACGGCGGCCCGACGCCGCTCTTAATCGAGGACGGGCTGATCGGCCCTCTGACGAGAGGCGCGATCCTCGCGTTTCAGAAACGGCAGAACTTGGCGATTCAAGACGATCGCATCGATCCGAACGGGCCGGCGTTCCGACGCCTGACCGATGTATCCTCGCCCTATCAGCGAAGATCCGCGCTGGATCAATCGGGCAAGGCGCGGCTCGCCCGGGTCTCCGCAACCATGCCGCAGTTGAACTCGGCGGCTTTTCTGGCTCAACGGGCCATCGAGGCCGCGATGGATCATCTCACGGGCGGAAGCGACGACATTTTGAGCGACTCGAACGCGCGCGCCTACCGTCGCGCCGATCTCTACTTCGCGTTCGGATCGGAGCCGCAAGACCAAATTCTCGATGAGTTGAGTTTTATCCGGACCACCATCAACCGTATTCATACGGTCCTGATGAGCCCCAGTCCGTTCGGCGCGGCCATTTTCGATATCGATCCTTTGCGGAACCATCCCGAATACAAAGCCTATTCGCCGAGGCAAACCGGATCGGACAAGCGCAACAACGGAACGACGCCGCTCCGGATCTATCTCTGCGACGGCATCGACGCCCGGCCGCAGGATCATTTCGCCCACATCCTGATGCACGAATTGTATCATTTCGTCGATGACGAGACCAATGCCAGCGAGATCGTTGACGCGCCCGGCGGCTATCGCGACGGCGCGATGCGTCTGCCGCATCGTCAACGCATGCATAACGCGGATAATTACGCGCTGTTCAGCACGCATACGGCGATCGGCCGCGAGAGGCTTATCGCGAGTCAGCCGATGTTGGCGCCCTATATCCCGGCCGACGTGACTTAGGGCGCGAAGGCCTGCCGGCGGCGAGCTTCAAATTGAGTCGGATTTGCAAAGACTCAATTAAAGAACAACCAAGACGCATGGCCCATGCCTGCGGTTATACGGTTCGTTCATGCCTCATGCGGTAATTGAGCCGCTCCTTCTCGATGCGAACGTAGCAGTCCGCCGCGCTTATCTATTGATCCAATCGGCCAGACTACGCCTCATGACCGACCGTCGAAAGAAACATCAGGACAAGCGTCCGCATTTTATGACGAGGTTCATGTTGCGCTGGTCCGTCGGTCGGCGCATCGATGGATTGTGGGTCGGCAGTTTCGAGGACAAACCCGAACCGGGTCTGCGTCGCGCCGAGGAAGCTCTTTCCGTCATCAAGACGTACGATCGGCGGCTATACCAGCGCCTCATCCGCGATCTCGAGCGCATTTGGGTGCAAGTAACCCCTGGAGGTCTTGCGCATTTCGACTCCTCGATCTGGGCATGCGTGCTTGATCCGCGATATGTCCTCGATGAAACAAAGTCGTCGGAGGAAATTGCGTCGACAATCGTTCATGAGGCGACTCATGCGAGATTGTGGCGCCGCGGCATCGGCTATCAGGAGGAGTTGCGTTCTCGGGTAGAGGCGGCCTGCTTCCGTCGCGAGCGCGCATTTGCAGCCAAGCTTCCCAATGGCGCCAAAATTCGCGACCAGGCCGATCGCTATCTCGCCGCATATGCAAGTCAGGACTACTGGACCGACGAAGCTTTCCGTACGCGCCACTTAGACGGTCTCGTCAAAGCATCTCAATACCTGGGATCACCAGACTGGTTGATACGAATTTTTAAAGCCCTTCGCGCGCTCCGCCTAAAGTTGACGCACGTGAGAGGCGGTGCGGCCAACTTATAATCAAGAAATTGTCCTGGCTCACACCATATGAGACTCCGACTGTGGGCAGATTTTCTCATTGTTTGCATGGCGGAGCGAAGGCGCGAGATGGGATCAAAGTCAAGGATCAACCAAAGGGCGTCTGCCCTTTGGTTGACCGCCTCTGGCGGCGACCGCTACGCGGTCGTCCTTGAGTTCGATTTCATCTCGCGCAAAATGCTCGCCAAGCAATCAATGAAAGCGTGGCGCTGAAATCAGCGCCGGTCTCAGATGTGTTTGAGCCAGGACAAAATAGAACTCTGCTGTCGCCTCTATGAGCCTGAGCTGGTTGCCCCGCCGCGCGGCCTC
>DATGHD010000124.1:0-8195 GCA_035308145.1 Roseiarcus sp. | reverse complement strand
GCGATCACGGCGTAGAGCGGCATCACGCCGGCATAGGTGAAGCCGAAAACGACCGCCACGGAGTAAAATTCCGAAAGGCTATGCGCGAAATAATAGCCCAAGGCGCCGAACGCCTGGATGAGCAGGCCGGCGACGAGAACCCTCTTGGCGCCGAGTCGGTCGCCGAGAACGCCGAATCCGAGGCGGCCCGCCAGTCCCGCCACGCCTTCGAGGCTGTAGATCGACACGGCGGTCATCGCGGGAATGCCGCAGGTGATGGCGTAGCTGACCGTGTGGAAGATCGGCCCCGAATGCGTGGCGCAGCAGCAGAAATTCGTCAGCAGGAGGATGATGAATTGAGGCGATCGCAGAGCCTCGCTCACCGACATTGCCGAGCCGGCCTCCGCCCTTGCCGCGATCGGGCCACCTGCGCCCGCCAAGGCGGGCGGACGGCGCACCAGGAAGGACGCCGGGATCATGACTACGGCGACGATCGCGGCGACGATCAGCAGCGTCGCGCGCCAATCGTGATGGGAAACGAGCCAGGCGACGACGGGCGACATCGTCATCGGCGCAATGCCCATGCCGGCCGAGACGAGCGACACGGCCAGGCTTCTCTGCGTTTCGAACCAGCCTGTCACAGTCGCCATCATCGGGGCGAAAATCGCCGAGGCGCCGACGCCCACGATGAGGCCGAACGCCAGTTGGAACGCCAGCAACGACGGCGCGGCGCTGGCGAGCGCAACGCCCGCCGCCAAGAGGCAGGAGCCGGTGAGCACGACCATGCGGGCGCCCAAACGGTCGGTGACCGCGCCCCAGAACATGCTGCCGAAAGCCATGGCCAGGAAGCCGATCGTCATCGCGCTCGATATCCCCGTGCGCGACCAGCCGGTCGCCGCCGTCATGGGCGTGAGGAGCACAGGCAGCGAGAACATCGAGCCGATGGCCACGCAGCCGATCAGCGCGCCTACGCCGACGATCACCCAACGATAAGAAGAATTCATGGTTCCGCGCCTTTCTGCCTTGGCGGACGGCGAAACCGCCGTTCAGGGCTAAGGACGTTCGAGGCGGCTTGGAAACGACACCATCGATTCATTTTTTACCTGCCGCGAGGAGCGCCCCTTCTCCCCTCTTTGCGCGGAGAGAAGGGGTTTGCGTCCTCACCGGATCGGCGGGGCGTATTGCAGGCCGCCCTGGCTCCACAACGCGTTGAGGCCGCGCTTGATTTTGATCGGCGAAGCCATGCCGACGTTGCGCTCGAAGGATTCGCCGTAATTGCCGATCGCCTTGATGATGCGATAGGCCCAATCATTGGTGAGGCCGAGGCCCTTGCCGAAATCGCCTTCGACGCCGAGCAGGCGGCGAATGTCCGGATTGTCCGACTTCAGCTTCTCGTCGACATTGGCTTTCGTGACGCCGAGCTCTTCGGCGGTGATCAGCGCATAGTGGGTCCATTGCACGATCTGGAACCACTGGATGTCGTCCTTGCGCACCGAGGGTCCAAGCGGCTCCTTCGAGATGATTTCGGGAAGGACGATATTGTCGTCGGGCGCCGAGAGCTTGAGCCGCTCGGCATAGAGGCCCGAGGCGTCGGTCGTATAAGCGTCGCAGCGGCCGGTGTCATAAGCCTTCACCGTCTCATCATCAGTCGCGAAGACGACCGGCTCGAACTTCAAATTATTGGCCCGAAAAAAGTCGGCGAGATTGAGCTCGGTGGTCGTGCCCTGCTGCACGCAGATCGAGGCGCCGTCGAGCTGCTTGGCGGAGGTTACGCCGAGCTTCTTGCGCACCATGAAGCCTTGACCGTCGTAATAATTGACGCCAGTGAAAAACATGCCGCCGATCTCGCGGGACAGCGTCCACGTCGTGTTGCGGATCAAGACGTCGATTTCGCCTGAGGCGAGAATGGTCGGGCGATCCTTGGCGTTGATCGGCAGGAACTTGATCTTGTTCGGGTCGTTGAAGATGGCGGCCGCCAAAGCACGGCATTCGTCGACGTCGAGTCCCTTCCAGACCCCTTGATCGTCCGGCAGGCCAAAGCCGGCGAGACCGGGATTGGACCCGCAGATCAAAACCCCGCGCTGCTTGATCTGGTCGAGCGTGCCCGCTTCGGCGCCGGCGGCGCCAAGGCCGATAAGCGCGAATCCGGCGAGCGCGGCGAAAAGGCGTTTCATTTAAGGGCCTCCGTTTTAATCGAACGAGCGCCGGCGGGCGCGTCTGGGCGGCCCCTAAATTGGCCGCCGCCTCACATTCAAGTGCTGGCCGCGGTTTCGTCAACATTCGTTTTGGCGATTGACGTAAGGGGCGCCCCAAAGCCAATTTCCGGCGGTCACCTTTAGAAAGCCGCCCGGAGCCATGTCCAAACTAACGTCGGCCACCAAGAAAAAGCTGCGCGCTCGCTCGCGCCTCGTGCATCTCGGCCGCGACGTCGAGACGACGCATGGCTTCATCAACATTCCGCCGTTCCGCGGCTCGACCGTGCTCTATCCGGATACGGCGACGCTGAAGACAAAGGGCCAGCGCTTTACCTATGGGCGGCGCGGCACGCCCACGACGGAAGCGCTCTGCGAGGCTTGGACCAGCATTTCCGGCGCGGCGGGGACAGTGCTCGTCTCCTCCGGCCTTTCGGCGATCGTCACGGCCCTGACGACCGCGCTCGGCGCCGGCGATCATTTGCTCATCACCGACGCAGTCTATCATCCGGGCCGCGTCTATTGCGACACGATCCTCAAGCGAATGGGCGTCGAGACAACCTACTACGATCCGACGATCGGCGCAGGAATCGCCGATTTGCTGCGCGAGAATACAAAGGTCGTCTATGTCGAAGCGCCGGGTTCGGAATCTTTCGAGATGCAGGACGTGCCCGCCATCGCGGCCGCCGCCAGAGCGCGCGGCGTTTGCGTCATCATGGACAACACATGGGCGACGCCGCTGTTCTTTCCTCCTTTCGCGCATGGCGTCGATATCGCGCTCGAATCCGGCACGAAATATCTTTCCGGCCACTCCGATTTGCTGCTCGGCCTTGTCTCGGCCAATGAGGAATGGTTTCCGAAGCTTCATCGAACGGCGGGGACCATCGGAGCGCAGGCCGGCCCCGACGAGGTCTTCCTGGCGCTGCGCGGCATGCGGACAATGGAGCTCAGGCTACGCGAGGCCGAGCGCCAAGGCTTGGCGCTTGCGCATTGGCTCAAAGGACGCCCGGAAGTCTTGAGCGTCCTCCACCCGGCGATCGAGGAGTATCGCGGCCACACAATCTGGAAACGCGATTTTTCCGGCTCTTCCGGTCTTTTTTCGGTCGTCCTCAAGCCGGTTCCCGATCGAGCCGTAGGGGCCTTGCTCGACGGCCTTGAATTGTTCGGGCTTGGCTATTCCTGGGGAGGCTTCGAGAGCCTTGTCATTCCGTTCGATTGCACGAAATACCGCACCGCGACGCGCTGGGCACCAGGCGGGCCATGCTTGCGCTTCTCAGTCGGCCTGGAGGATATCGAGGATTTGAAGGAAGACCTCGACCGGGGGTTCCGGCGATTGATGGCCGGGGAGTGATCGCAATGTCTCGACTTCTCGTGAAATTCAAAGCCGGCGCCCGGGCTGCCGGCGTTATGCTGGTCGCGCTCGGGGTCTCGACAGGAGCCCTTGCAGCCTCCGGCGAAGAAATGCACATGCATCACCATGGCGCGCACCTCGGCGCCGATGTGATGCCGTTCGATCTTGCCCGCAGCTTGCATATTTTTGCGCCGACCAGAGACGGAGGACTGCAGGACGTGGTGTCCCGCGATCACGATCAGCGGCAAATCGCTCTGATTCGCAGCCATCTCGAAAAAGAGGCCGCCGCATTTGCGCGTGGCGATTATGCCGACCCGGCGAAGATCCACGGCGCCGACATGCCGGGCCTTGCAGCTTTGGCGGCCGGCGCCGACCGCATGCGCGTGCGTTTTGAGACCTTGCCGGAAGGCGGCCGCATCCGCTTTGAAAGCGACGATCCCGCCCTGGTCCAGGCGCTTCATCTCTGGTTCGCGCGACAAGCCCATGACCATGGCGCAGACGCCGTGCTCCGAGAGTAGCCATCCCCGTCTCGACTCTCGCCGCGGTTTCGCCAAATATTGCGTTGCCGCGCCCGCGGCTAGCGTCCGTCGCCAGGAGACAGCCGTCGTGACTCGCTCCCTTCTCATCGCCCTCGTCGCAGCCGCGCTCTTGCCGAGCCTCGCGGCGGCGAAGACCTTCCCGGTGCCGGCCGACGATCCAATCGCCACAGTCAACATCCCCGATTCCTGGAATCCTTCAGCCTACGAAGGCGGGGTCGAAGGAACGTCCGACGACGGCAAGATATATGTCGCGATCGAACAGGTCGCCGCTGACGATGTGAAATCGGCGACGGAGGAAGGGATAAAATTCTTTCAAAAGAATGGCGTCGACCTCGACGCCAATTCCATGAAGACCAAGGACATCAAGATCAATAGTCTCGATGCGTTCGATCTTTCCTTCACTGGCAAGGACAAGGACGGACCGGCGAACGTCAGCCTCACATTGGTCGCAACCAACGCCAAGGGCAAATTCCTGTTGCTCTATTACTGGGGCTCGCCTGAGGGCGAAAAGGCCAATACGGACGATCTGAAAAAGATTTCAGACAGCATTCAAGCGACGAAATAGGTCGAAACCGCAGGGCTTGCGGAGCGATGTTCCGCCCTGCGGGACGTGCAATATCATTGTTGGAGCGACAAGCCAGCGCGTAGAAGGTTGTTAAGAGCACGCCGGCTCACCGGATATGAGACTCCGACGGAGGGCGGATCGCCGCGGCGCTCAATAATAACGCTTAAGCTCGCTCTTGCGCTGAAGCTTACGTTCCTTGCGCGCGGCGTAGCGGGCGTCGCGCTCGGCCTTCTTCTGAGCTTCGATCTCCGCCTTCTTCGCCGCCTCTTCGAGCCTCTGCAATTCACGAAGCGCCTCTTCGGCCTTGCGCGCTTCCTCGGCGAGCCTTTCCTGCTCCTGACGCCCCTCTTCGCGCAGGCGCTCCTCCTCTGCGAGCCGCGCCGCTTCCGCCGCCGCTTTCGCCTGGCGCTCCGCAGCGCGCTGAGCCTCGCGCGCCTCGCGCGCTTCGGCGAGCGCCCGGCGCTGCGCCTGGCGTTCGATATAAGCGGGGTCTTCGGGATTGAACGGAGGCTTTTCGAGGAACTTGGCCGCTAGGGCCTTTTTGGCCTCCGCGGCCGCAGTCTGTCGATCCTTGAAGTTCTGACCAAAAAAGTTAGGCATTGCTTCCCGTCTTAGCGTGGATTGGCGAAGGCTCATGCCACAGGGCGCGCGGATCGGCAACCCTTGTCAGCCGCAATCCTGGACTGTGCGCGGCGCAAAGTTGAACTCAGCCGCCGCCGCGCCTTCGCCGCCGGCAGAAATTCGCCTCGCCGCGAATCAGCAAATCCAGTTCGGTTCCTGACCTATGATACGACCCCAGCGGTCATAGATCGGATCTGAGATCGTTACCCAATGGCGCGGACACGTACTGAAATTGTAGCGCGCATAGTACCGATAGTCGAAATTGTAGCCGCGACTATAGTGAGGGAGCAAGACTATCCCTGGGGGCGCGAGCGGCGGGCCCCAATCGCCGCCCCAAACCCATCCGCCCGCCAAGGCGGGCGTGATCATTGAAGAAACAAGGCAAAGCGCGAGAACCGGCTTCGCTGCGGCTCGGAGGAATGCGCGCATGGCGTCTCATCCTGGCGTGAACCGGGCGGTCCGGTCGTCAACCCGTCAAACATGACAGATCGTCAAAAGTTCCGCCCCGGCGGTGAATGTCGCGATTATAGGCGGCGTCCGCGGTCCTGGACCAATGACGAAAGAAAATTGCGTTAATTCGGCGAGCTTCCCGAAAAAGCACAGGCGCTCGGCCCTCGAAGCCATTTGTCCGCGTTAGCCTCAATTCCGGCCCGCGCCGCTTCCTCAGACGAAAATTCAGCCGGCCGCCTCTCCGAACGGATGAGGCGGCGCGCGTCGATCAAATGATAGTGGCGCTCGGCGTTTCTTTTGCGGGCTTCGCCATGTTCCCTGGCCTTCTCACCGCAGCGCTGTTGATCCTTAGGCTTGGCCCGTCGCGTAACGCAAAATCCGATGAAACGAGCAGCACGTATGTTGAGACGCGCCCTGCTCCTGATCGTTTCTACCCTTTCGACCGGAATTCGTCACCGCTCACGCCCGAACGATTTGCGAAGTTTTTCCTTCGCCGCCTCCAGAGTCCGCTTGCGCCGCGTCGGCAAGTTCCGACCGGCGCGATTGATGTAGAAGGTCAACATCGACATGGCGGCTCGAAAGGGGCTCGATTTCCGGCGACGGCCGACCTCCGCGGAATGCTTGAGGGATTTGGCGATCTCTGCGGCGTTGCCCTTCTTGAATATGTCTTCTTCAAGGTCCAACGGGTCGGAATGCTCGGTCACCTCATGCGACCATTTCTTTTGTTGTTGCCTCGAAGCGGCCATGAGACGCCTCCAATCATCGGCCCGTGCGCCTCGTCTCGCATAACGGCCGATCCACACCGATGTTCCGCTACTTAGGCCTTCGAGATCGACCGATCAACGCCTTCTTCAGCGTGCGGCTGGTCGAGGCGGCGTCGCCTATCGATAAGTGTTGGACGCCGACCGGAAATGATCCCGCCGGCGGGCCGCATGCTTCGACCTGAAAGCGGTAGGGATGTTGATGGCTGGGTTGCTTGACAATAGCCTCAGGAGCATTTTGTCGGAGGAAAGCTGATCAACACGATCGCGGGCGCGCAGGAGATCGCCCAGCTCGCTTCTCAGAATACTTGGGCTGAGCGCGGACATATAGGAGCTGCAGAACTGATGATGAAATTCAACCACGTCGCCAACCGGGTCGATCCGCGCTTTTTCGAAACCGTCGTTGAAATGCTCAAAACAAAGCTCGGTTTCGTCGAGCTGCGCCGGACGGAACGCGCCATTTGGCTCCGCCAGCCGGGGGCCAACATCGATCTGCAGTTCAGCCGAAGCCCGACGACCAATCGCGATGGGGATAAGCTCAGGTCGCAAGTGTCGTTCCTCAGCGACACGCCGCGGGCCGAGCTCGAAAATCTCGCGGCCTGGGCCGAGGCGCATGGCATGAAAGCGGAAGTCGGCAGCTATTCGGATCGGGAGTTCTTTCTCGACGCGCCGGAAGCCTTCGTGGATTTCGTCATCGAGGCGATGCGGCCGGAGCTCGCGGACTATGGCGTAACGGTTTAGTACTTTGCCGCAAGATCAGTCGACAAGCTCGGGAAAGGGAACAATCGTCGACTTGACGGTGCGCATCGCCATGGCGTCGGCAACGGCCCGCCCAACGCCCTCCTCCGTGAACGGATAGATTGATTGCATCTCCAGCCATGGATATTTGGCGCGCGCGCGATAGAGCATCTCGACGCCGAGCGGCAGGTCGTTGCCCGTGAAGGCCCATGAGCCGAGGATAGCGACGTCCTTCGCACAAATCCGATGCCAGGAAGTATCGATGCTCCCGGCGTCGGTGAACTGACCCATCTCCACATAGGCGCCGCCGTCGCGCAGCATCTCGACGCCCTCGGGTCCGGCGCTCGGATGGCCGGAGCAGTCCATCACCAGATCGGCCCCGAAGCCGCCGACGATGTCGCGCACCGCTTTGATGCGCTCCTGCGGCGTCCGGCGCTGATCGATGTCGACGGTCGCTTCGGCGCCGAACTGGCGGGCCAGCGCCAGACGCGGTTGCTCTGGCGCGCCAACGCAGATGACGCGCCCGGCGCCCATCTCCTGCGCTGCCGCGACCGCCAGGATTCCGATCGGCCCCGATCCTTGCACGACAACGGTGTCGCCCCATTTGAAGAAACCGGCGCGCGCGGCCCGATTGAACGCGCGGATGCAGGAAGTCAGAGGCTCTGACAAAGAGCCGAGACGCAGGCTCATGTCGTCTGGCAGTTTGTAAATCTTCGTGCCCGGAAGCATGTCAAGATCGACATAGACATATTCCGCCCATCCGCCCCAGAGATGCGGCGGCTTGTCGAAGCCAAGGTAGCGCCCATAGTACACGGGCGTCAGGCATTTGTTGGCGTTCTCAGGATAATGAACGCAATAGTAGCATCGCCCGCACGGCATCAAGGGCGGTATCATCACTTTGGAGCCGATCTCCAGCGGCTTTCCCATGAAATCCTCGGCAAGGCGCTCGCCCTTTTCGGCGATGACGCCGGCGATCTCGTGACCGAGCGTGAACGGCCA
>DATGHD010000123.1:0-2641 GCA_035308145.1 Roseiarcus sp. | reverse complement strand
CTGGTCCGTTTGCGCGCCGATATTTGGCGTTCGGCGTGCAAAATCTCGTCCATCGCCGGCGCGCTGATCCAACCACGCTCGTCGAAAGCAGCGCGAAAGGCCTCGGCTTCGGCGCGACGGCACTCGAAACAGGGCCGATGTCCCGCCGCCAAAGCTGTCGACTCGTCGAGAAAGAATAATTCGGTGTAGCCCGCGCCCCACACGTCGCGCCTGCGGCCCTTGAAGGAGCAAACGCAACAGATCCATTGCCGTGAGGCCCAGCGCCGGCGCCCGAGCGTTTTGTCCGGGCGATGAAATTTTCCGCCGCGGTTGCCCATCAAGGCGCCGCGCGCGGCCATCGCGACAAGCTCGCCAAACGGATCGACGCGATTCTGTAACGGCCGTCCGGCGTTCACTGCGTCCGCGCCGGCGCAGCCGTCGCGGCGCTCGCGGTTGCGTCGCCGACCGTATCGAGCCCGTAGACATCCTCGCGGAAATTCGCCGGACCGTCGCCATTGGCCCAGCCGGTCAGGTACACCCACGTCACGGGCACGAGCTTGGCGAGCTTGATGTCCTCGCGCTCGCCCTGTTTGACCTTATCGAGCAGGGCCTGCTTGTCCCAGCCGCTCGCCGGGCCGCCTGGCGCGCCCTGCAACAGCCACTCGGCAAGATCGTAGACGCCTTGGACACGCACGCAGCCATGCGAGAGGAACCGATAATCGGCGCCGAACAGACCTTTCGACGGCGTATCATGCATATAAACGGCGAGCTTATTGGGCATGCCGATGCGGATCGCGCCAAGCGAGTTGCCGGCGCCGGAATCCTGCCGCAGCGTGTAGCTCGCCGCGCGTTCGGTGTTCCAGTTGATGCTTTTTGCATCGATGACCTCGCCGGATCCGTCCAGAATGCGGATTTTCGCGCGGCTCAGATAGCCGGGGTCCTTCTGCATCTTGGGAATGATCTCTTTCTTGATGATCGAGACCGGCACCGTCCATGTCGGATTGAGATTGATGACCGAGATTTTGGCCTCGATCTCCGGCGATGGATGGTCGACGTCGCCGACGATCGCGACATAGCGATGGACGACGCGGCCGTTGTCGACCGCCTCGACCGAGAGCGAAGGAATATTGACGACGACGTAGCGATCGCCGAAGGCGAAATTCACCCCGGCCAGGCGCTGGGCGCTCGAGGCGAGCTGCTTGAAGCGCTCGGCGGCCGGAACATTCATCGCTTTCAGCGTGGCGCCGGCCACGACGCCCGTCTGGCGAAGGCCCATGCGCGCCTGGAAATGCTTGACCGCGGCCGTGAGACTGTCGTCCCAAGCTTGATCGTTCGGCGCCGCTTTGGCTGCGTCGAGGTCGCCTTCAATGGCGAGGCGTCGTCGCAACGTCGCGACCGCAGGCCCCTTCGCCCCCGCATTCAGCGCCGTCGGAACCAGCGGCCAGCCGCCCGCGTCGGCGATCGCCGCGTAGCGCTCGGAGGCCTTGGCGGTGACGAAGAACGTGTTGGCTTGAACGGTCGGCTGCGGATCGTCCGAAAGAGCGGTCTCGCGCGGCGGCGCGACATGCACAATTCGCTTCGGCTTCGCGGGCGCCGCGCCGGTTTGATTCGGCGCCGGCATGCCCATTGGCGTGGAGACGCTCGGAATGGGCACAGGCGCGGGCTCCGACGACGCTGGCGAGGCCGCCGACGGCGTCCCGGCGGGCGTCGCTTGCGCGGGCTTTTCGGCGGCGGGAGGCGCGGCGATGACCAGCGGCGAGACGTCGCCCGGCAAGGGCGGATTGATGTCTTGCGCGGCGGCGTAAGGCGCCCAGAGCGCCGCCGCGGCCGCGAGGGCGCAGGAGGAAAGCCGTCGTCGAATCATGCAAAACGCCGAATCGCTTAAAAACCGGGCGCGATCATGGCCCGGAGAAGCTGATCCGAGGATGAACGACGGCGGCCAAGCCGCGCGTCTGGTCACCCTGGCTGAACCTATTGATCGCCGAAGCCGAACCTTCCTGCATCAAAGATGTGCATAATTCCGAACATTCTGATCGTCGTTCCCTTCGACCTGGACAACCGCCATCTGTCATGCAACTTATGCGAGTAAATAATATAGATGTGAACGTGGGGTTGCAGAGGGGGCGATCTCATGGGGCGGCGGGGCAAAGCTCTTGGGCTGACATGCGTCATCAGCCTTCTGCTGGCGGGCTGCCAGCCCATTATTGACCCCAATCGCTACGGTCCCGCCCCCGTTCTAAACAGCGCCGACGTCGACGCATCGGCGCAGAACCAGATCAAGGTCCTCAGAGGCTTGGCGAGCGCTTCGGCGCTCGACCTTCCTGCGGCAAGCGGGTCGTCGGATTGGTATCTGGTGATGGAGGCGGGGTTCAACTATGTCGACGAGGAGTGCGACCGGTACATCACCGATCTCTTCATAAAAAACCGCGAGCGCGATCGGCTCAAGGGCCTCGCCGTGTTAGCCGACAAGACGACCAGCGCGATTCTCGCCGCATCGAACGCCTCCAAGGAGGCGATGGAGATCGTCGCGCAGTCCTTCGGATTCGCGGAGGGCGCCACCGATCTGATCGCGAATAGCTACCTCTTCCAAATCGACCCCGCGCACATTCAGAATCTCGTTGCCGGGATGCGGCGCGCCTACCGCCAAAAAGCCTACGAGAAA
>DATGHD010000122.1:0-10396 GCA_035308145.1 Roseiarcus sp. | reverse complement strand
GGGTCGCGTGGCGCTCTGGCCACGCAAACCTAGCCCAGTATAAACACCAGTCCGACCGCCGCCGCGACAATCCCCGCGCCGAAGCTCACATGCGTCCCCAGCGGCAGCGCCTTCTCGGCGAGCACGAAGGCGGCCAGCGCGGCGACCCAGACGAGGCTCATCACGCCGAAGACAAAGAGCAGCGCCATCAGCGCGGCGCAGCAGCCGAGGCAAGAGAGTCCATGTACGAGGCCGAGCCGCGCCGCGCCGGCAAGGCCCGGCCGCCAGAGCCGCATCAGAAATTGAAACGGCGACCGGCAATAGCGTAGGCAGAGGCGCTTCAGCGGCGTGATCTGGTACAATCCGGCGGCGATGAGCAGCGCGCCGGCGATGCGCTTGTCGCCGAAGGCGAGCGTGATGTCGGAGACCGCGCCGGAGCGCACGAGGAGGAATTGCGCGAGGGCCGCGACACCTGAGAATCCCGTCCAAACGGCGAGATAGACGCCGGCGAAGAGCGCCGTCGGCGCGATCGGGGCGCCTCCGGCCCGGGCGCTGCGCGCGATCTTTCCATAGAGCAGGATCATCGGCGCCGCCGAAGGCAGCATCATCCCGACCATCATGATCAGCCACATCAGGAAGGCGCTGGAGAGATAGGCCGCCGGCGCATCCATCTCGGGCATGTCCGGCATGTTCATGCCGGCCATCGCGCCGCCCATCGTCGCTTGCTCGCGCCACAGCCACGCCCAGGCCAGCGCGGCGATCAACGCAATCGCGCCGCCGATGATCCACCGATCGCGGGCAAGCGCGTGTTCGAGCGCCGCGGCCACCTTGCGCCTCGCTCAAACGACGCCGTTCGTCGTCATATGCATCTGATAGAGATGGGCATGCGTCTGCTCGAAGCCGAGCCGGACCGGACCCGTCGCCCGCGTTTTGCCGCTCGCATATTCGGCCTCGTGGTATTCGAATCCGTGCGGCAGCGCGACGCGCGCGCGATGCTCGGCGCCCGTCACCGGATTGCGGATCGGCGCGGTCTCGGTGTCGATCAGGCCCGGAATGCGCACCCGGCCCACGCGCTTGTCGAGATCAAGCTCCAGCTCGATCGGCGCATAGACAGGGTCGTGCATTTTGGAGAGGGTCGCGGCGAACACGTTGAAGATCGTCGCGCCTGGCGTCGTCTCCTGGCCGGAGAGGATGGTCAGCAGCGCTTGGCGCTGCGCGTCGGTCGCATGCTCGCTGATCACGACGAAGGCTTCGCCATTGCCTTCATGAATCGCCTTCGGCCAGGCGAACATGCCGCACCACGCGACGCCGGCAAGATCGACCGCGCCGAAATGGCCTTTGTCGATTCTCACCGCCGTCATCGCGCGGCAATCGCCGTGCGTCGGCAAGGCGTTGAACTGACAAGGACAAGAGAAGTCGCAGTTGCAATTCGCGATCGCCGGGCCTTGCATCGACCAGTCGACATACGCCATGGAAGCCTCCCCTCGTTGTCGAAAGACGCCGGCGGACTCTTCGTTTTTAGAGCTTCAGTCTCAGCGTCTTGCGCTTTCGTCTCGGGCCGAAAGCGGGCCAAGCGGAAACGAGCGAATTTGCTTGGCGGCTCGCGGCGAAGCCTAGGCCAACTATGCTCTCAAAATCGTGAGGTGACAATCTTAACAAGCCGCGCTCAGCCGCGCTTTTCCCTTACGGTCCCGGCGCCCCAGGCGCAAGTCGCCCCGCCGCCGGCGCGCTGCTTCACATCCCTCAGCTTGATCGTGCAGCTCAGATGCGACACGGCCTCATAGATCGAGCCCGCCGCGCCGTCGGAGGGGACGCCGTTCTCGATCATCGTCGCATAAAGCTCATGCGCCGCCCGGCCGCTGAGGCTCTTGGTCGTCACGCCGAATTTCAACGTGCAGTCGTGATACGAAATATCGACGTCGCTCTGCCGGCAGGAGACGCTGTCGGCCGCGACAATGATCGGCGGGTTGGCTGCGAAATTGAGATTGCCGTCGAGCATCTCGGCGAGCGCTTGCTTCCGCTGCGTGTCGAGCGACGGTGACTGCGCGCCGACGAGCGCGGCGAGCGCCAGCGCGCCCGCGCCTGACGAGCCTGAGCCGTCAGCAGACGCGGCTTGGGCGATGAGCGCGATCGGCAGCGCGAGAACGAAAGTGCGATTCATCGATTCTCTCCTTGGCGGACAGCGGCGCCAGCTTCATTCCGGGCTTCCGAATTGCACGAGCGATGATGCCGTTTCCGCTCACCCCGCTACCGGCGGCCTTCTCCCCCGCCACGGCCGCGCCTGCTCCAATTGGCCGGCGAGGCGGAACAATGTCGCCTCATCGCCATAGCGGGCGGAGAACATCATGCCGATCGGCAGGCCGCTCTTGGTCCAGGCGAGCGGTACGGACATCGAGGGCTGGCCCGACATGTTGAACGCCGCGGTCATCGGCGCGTAGCGGCCGATGAGGCGGCCATAAGCCTCGAGGTCCTTGCTCATCATGTCCAATTCACCGAGCTTCAGCGGCGGCAGGCAGAGCGTCGGCGCGAGGAAGACGTCGAAATCGACGAAGAACTGCGCCAATTGCCGGCCGACCTGATGGACCGCGACCGTTGCGGCGACATAGTCGGGCGCGCTCGTCTTGGCGCCGAGCCCGGCCATTGCGAAAGTGACATATTCCAAATCGTCGAGCGTCAAGGCGCGGCCGAGCTCGGCGGCGCGCTGGTTGACGGTCACAGCGAGATTAGCGCTGGCGATCGCGCGGATCGCCGCGGCGGCGTCAATAGTCAACATCGGCGCCTTCTCTTCGACGCGGCAGCCGAGGCTTTCGAGAAGGGCGGCGGTCTCGCGCGTCGCCGCCGCAACTTCCGGGTCGATCGCCGAGCCGTCGGGGGGGCGATCGGCAAAAGCGATGCGCAAGCGGCCGGGATCGCGGCCGACCTCGCTAAGGTACGCCCGCTCGGGCGGCGTTGGGGCATAAGGACTGCCAAGCTCGGGGCCGGCGACGGCGTCGAGCAGCGCGGCGCTGTCGCGCACGCTGATGCTCACCGCATGCCCGACGGAAAGGCCGGCCCAGCCCTCCATGCGGTCGGGGCCGAAAGGCGTTCTGGCTCGCGTCGGCTTCAAGCCGAAAACGCCGCAGCAGGAAGCAGGAACGCGGATCGAGCCGCCGCCGTCGGTCGCATGGACGAGCGGCAACACGCGCGCGGCGACGACCGCCGCCGCCCCGCCGGAAGAGCCGCCGGTCGAATGATCGAGATTCCAGGGATTGCGGGCCGGGCCATGGAGCACGGCCTCGCTGGAGAAGGAAAGTCCGAATTCCGGCGTCACCGTCTTGCCGAAAATCGTGAAGCCGCATTTGAGATGGCGCTCGACCAGCGTATTCGAATGGTCCGCGACGTAGTCTCGGTAGGCGCGCGAGCCATAGGTCGTGCGCGTGCCGGCGAGCATCGAAAGATCCTTGAGCAGGAAAGGTACGCCGCGAAACGGCCCTTCGGGCAGGCCCTGCGCGATCTGCTTGCGGGCGAAATCGTCATGGCGAACCGGAACAGCGTTGATCTTGGGCTCGACCGCGTCAAGCCGCGCGATCGCCGCGTCGAGCAGCTCAGTTGGCGAGACCTCTCGCCGGCGCACGAGTTCGGCGAGGCCGAGCGCGTCATAGTCCGCCGAATTCCTTGAAGCCGGGCATGAGGGTCCTCCGCGCGCGGGCAGCATGGCGAACGGCCAAGGTTTTTCAAGGCGCGCGGCTCGGGCGTCGGTCTTTTCCGAGGAACGGCGTTGGCGTCCGAGCCTCGCCATCGGTCGCTAGCCCGGCGTTTTAGATGGTTCTAATTCCTCGGCTTGCCATATCCCCAGAATTGCGGAAGGATGCTTATTAGACCGATCTAAATCGGCTTGTCAGACGGGAGGCCGTTTTTGCGGACGACGGTCAAGGATATCGCCCGGCATGCCGGCGTGTCGCCGGCGACCGTCTCGCTCGTCTTGCGGAAGAGCCCGCTCGTCGCGAAGGCGACGAGGGCGCGCATCGAATCCTCGATCAATTCTCTAGGCTATGTCTACCACCGCGCCGCCGCCAATCTCAGGACCCGCCTGACCCATACGGTTGGCCTGGTGATCTGCGAGATCACCAACCCCTTCTACGCCGAACTCGCCGCCGGCATCGACGACGCGCTCGACCGAGAGGGCTGGGTCGCTTTCGTCGCCAATACCGCCGAATCGCCGGCGCGTCAGAGCCGCTTCATCGCCCGCATGCGCGAGCATCGCGTCGACGGCATCCTGCTTGCCGCCGCCGAAGGCACATCGCCGCAGACGATCGCGGAATTGCAGGGGCAGGGCGTCCCGGTCGTGCAAATGCTCCGCCGTCTCGGCCGTCAGAACGCCGATCACGTCAGCGCCGATTTTCGCCTCGGCATGACCTTGGCCGCCGAGCATCTGATCCGGCTCGGCCACAAGCGCATCGCTTTCGTCGGCGGGGCGAGGCGCGTCTCGCCGGCGCGAGACCGCACCGAATCCTTTCGCGAGATTTTGCCGCGCTATGGGCTGCCGATCGGCCCGATCGTCAATTGCCTGCCGACCCGCGAAGAGGGCGCGGCGGCGGTCGGCGGGCTCTTCAAGGACAAATCGAACGCGCCGACCGCCGTGCTCTGCCACAATGATCTTTGCGCTTTGGGCGTCATGCTCGGCCTTGCCGATCGCGGGCTCACGCCCGGCCGCGACGTCGCGGTCATCGGTTTCGACAATATCCCGGAGGGCGCGCTGCATCGGCCCGCCTTGACGACGGTCGCGATCGGCGCGCGTCAAATCGGCGAAGAAGCCGCCAATCTCCTGCTGCGTCGCCTCAAATCGCCGGACGGCGCGCCGGAAAGCATCATTTTGCCGCCAAAACTCGTCATCCGGTCAAGCTGCGGCGGCAAGCCGACCAATCAATGAGCTTTAAGTCCGAGTCGAAGGCTCGGACAAAAGAGGGAGGAAGGACGATGAACGCCACATTCAAGCGCCGCGCGCTCATGGCGAGTTGCGCGATTTTTCTGGCCGGCTGGTGCGCGCCGGCTTTCGCCGACGCCGTCTCAGACGCCAAGGCGGCGGTCGCCAAATATGCTGGGCCGCAGACCACCTGGGAGGGGCCGACGAAAGCGCCGAAACCGGAGAAAGGCAAGAAAATCGTCTTCCTTTCCGGCGACGAGCAGAACGACATTTCCCATCTCTATGGCGTCTACATCAAAGAGGCCGGCGAGAAGCTCGGCTGGAGCGTGACCGTCATCGACGGCAAGGGCAGCCCGACATCCTGGCTCGCCGGCATGAACCAGGCCATCGCGCTGAAGCCTGACGGCATCGCGCTCTTCGCCGACGCGGCCAGCCTGCAAGACCCGATCAAGGCCGGCGTCGCGCAAGGGATCAAGTTCGTCGGGCTCCACGCCGCGGGCCTGCCCGGCCCGCAGCCGGACCTCAATCTCTTCGTCAACATCGAAGAAGATCCGCGTGAAATCGGCAAGGCGGAAGCGGATTGGGCGATCGCCGATTCCAACGGCACGGCGCGGGTCGTCATCTTGAGCCACAATGAATATGCGATCGCCAAGGTCAAATCGACGGCGACAAAGGACGAGGTCGAGAAATGCGGCGGCTGCAAGGTTCTCGACTACGCCAATTCGCCGGCGTCCGAAGCGGCGCAGCGCCAACCGCAATTGACGACAAGCTGGGTGCAGCGCTTCGGCCTGCCGCTTTACGCAACGTCGGTGGGCGACAATGATTGGGACTTCGCCGTCCCGGTCTTGCGCTCGGGCGGCGTCAAGCCGGCCGAGGCCAAGTTGATCGGCGCCGACGGCAATCGTTCCGCCTATGATCGCATTCGCAAAGGCGATCAATATCAGGTGGTGACAGTGTCGGAGCCGATCGAATTGCAAGCCTGGCAAGCGGTCGATGAATTGAATCGCGCGATTCAAAATCAACCGCCAAGCGGCTTCGTGCAGCCGCCGTTCCTCGTGACGCCGGAAAACATTCATTCCGAAGGCGGCGATAAAAACACGTTCATCCCGAGCAACAATTACAAAGACCACTATCTCGAAATCTGGGGAATGAAGTAGGCTTGAGAGGCCCTGGCGAGACGATTGCGCCGGGGCCGTTCTTTTATCGCATGCCGGCTCGCCAAGCCGCATTCGGATCAACGTCCATGGAGCGTGATCAGCATCAGCCATCAGACGCGCCGCTCCTTTCGATGCGCGGCCTCGTTAAGAGATTCACCGCGACGTTGGCGCTCGATCACGTCGATTTCGACGTTCGCCGCGGCGAGGTTCACGCGCTGCTCGGCCAGAACGGCGCCGGCAAATCGACGCTGATCAAGATACTGGCCGGCGTCTACGACGCCGACGCCGGCGACATCGTCTTCGCCGGCGCCGCGGCGCGGCCGGGAGCCGATAGCCTGCCCATTGCGTTCATCCACCAAGATCTCGGGCTCGTCGAATGGATGACGATCGCCGAGAATGTCGCGATCCAGACCGGCTATCCCCGCTCGCCGCTCGGCCTCATCGCTTGGCGAAAAGTGCGCGATTCCGCGGCGGACGCGCTGGCGATCATGGGCAGCGATCTTGATCCCGACGCGCCGATTTCATCGCTTCCCGCCGCCGAGCGCTCGCTCGTCGCCATCGGTCGCGCGTTGGCGATCAAGTCGGACATTCTCGTCCTTGACGAGCCGACCGCCGCCTTGCCGGGAGCCGACGTCGAGCGCCTGCTCGAGACGCTTCGCCGTCTTCGCGCGAGCAACATCGGCGTCGTCTATGTCACGCATCGTTTGGACGAAGTCTTCCGCATCGCCGATCGGGTCACGGTTCTGCGCGACGGCCGCCGCATCGCCACGACGCCGACGCGCGAGACGACGCCGGACGATCTCGTCCGGATGATCGTCGGACGATCGATGAGCGACGCCTTCGTCAAACCGGCGCCGGCGTCGAAGCGCATGGCGCTCGCGGTTGAAGACGCTGTCGCGGAAGGCGTCGGGCCTGTCGCCTTCTCCGTCGCCGCCGGCGAGACCCTCGGACTGGTTGGATTGCGCGGCGCCGGTCACCACGCGATCGGGCGGGCGATCTTTGGACCGATGACGCTCGCGTCGGGGCGCCTGTCGCTCGACGGCGTCGCCATCAATCCGCAAAGCCCTGCCGAGGCGATGGCGCTTGGCGTCGGCTTCGTCTCGAGCCGGCGCGCCGAGGAAAGCATCGCCGCCAATCTGGCGGTGCGCGAGAATATCTACATGAACCCCGCCGCGAGCGGCGAAGGCGTCCTCGAATTCATGCCGCGCGCCGCCGAGTTGGACAAGACCGACGCCGCGATCAAGCGCTTCTCGATCAAGGCGGAGGGGCCGGAGCAGCCGGTCGCGACGCTTTCCGGCGGCAATCAGCAAAAGGTCGTCGTCGCCCGTTGGATGGAGGCTGACGTCAAGCTCCTCATCCTTGAAGAGCCGACGATCGGCGTCGACGTCGGCTCCAAGGCCGAAATCTATCATCTGCTCCAGCTTTCGCTCGCCAAAGGCATGGCTGTACTTTTGATCTCGTCCGACTTCGAGGAAGTGGAGCGCATCTGCCATCGCGCGCTGGTCTTCAGCCGCGGGCGCGTGGTCGCGGAGCTTGCTCAAAATGAATTGACAGTGGCGGCGCTGACGTCATGCGCGTCAGGCGGGAGCGCCGCCGGTTCAGGAGCTGCGGCATGAGCGACGCCAAAACCGTTTCCGTCGGCGCCGCGGTGACCCGCGCCGTTTCGGTCTGGGGCCTGCTCGTGCTCCTTGTTCTCCTCATCATCGTCTTTTCATTTTTGAAGCCGGACACGTTTCTGACCTATTTCAATATCCGCTCGATCTTAAGCAACAAATCGGTGCAGGCGCTGGTCGCTCTGTCGGTGTTCATTCCGATGGTCGCCAACCAATTCGATCTTTCCGCCGGATTTAATGTCGGGATTTCACAAGTGTTGGCGATCGGCCTGCAAGGCGAGGGCTGGCCATGGTGGGCGGCGGTCGTCGCGGTGCTGCTATTGGGGGCAATTGTCGGATTTGTGAACGGGCTTCTGGTCACGCGCGTGAAGATCGATTCCTTCATCGCGACGCTCGGAACCGGCACCATCCTCTATGGCCTCAATGCATGGTACACCGGCGGCCAGCAGGTGCTCGCGCCCCTGCCGCCGGAATTTTTGGCGATCTCGGGCAGCCTCTGGATCATTCCGGCGCCGGCCATTTATGCGCTTATCGTCAGCCTGACGCTATGGGTGGTCTTCGAGTATTTGCCGCTCGGCCGCTATCTTTATGTGCTCGGCGCCAGCCCGCGCGCCGCGGAGCTGAACGGCATTTCCGCCAAAAGGTACGTCACGCTCGGCTTCGTCGCGGCCGGGACGCTCGCGGCCTTCGCCGGAATCGTCTTGCAGTCGCAGCTTCAGGTCGGCCAAAGCTCGGTCGGGCAGGAATATCTTTTGCCCGCCTTTACCGCGGCCCTTCTCGGCGCGACCTCGATCCGGCCGGGTCGAGTCAATGTCTGGGGAACGGTGCTCGCCGTCGCGGTCCTCGCCGTCACCGTCGCCGGCCTCAATCAGCTTGGCGCGCCGTTCTTCGTCGAGCCGCTCTTCAACGGCTCGATGTTGATCCTGGCCGTCGGCCTTGCGGTGCAAGCGGCGCAACGTCGACAGCGCCGCGGCGCTGAGGCGGAGAAAGCGGCGGCGGCCGGGGGCGCCGCGCCGGTCGTCGAGTAAGCGGGAGCCTTCGATGAACGATGAAGCCGCCGATCTATCCGGTCTCTCCCCGGTTCTCTCCGCCGAATGGGCGAGGTCGCGCTGGGGGGCCGAAGATCAGCGCGGCAACGGCAATCTGATGACGCCGAAGAAAGTGCTCGAAGCCGTCGGCCTCATCAAGACAGGCGAGATCGTCAGCCTCGGCATGCCCTATGACGCGCGCATGCCGCTTGCGCCAGGCCGCGCCTACGCCTTGCGCATGCCCGGCGGGCCGACCGGCGGGCCTTACGGGGATAAGAGCCGGACGATCTGGAACGACGAGTTCATCGCCACCGAAATCGGCCAGATCGGCACGCAAATGGATGCGCTCGGCCATCTCGGCTGCATGTGCGGCATGCGCGGCGACAGGACCAACATGCTTTTCTACAACGGCAATCGTTTGTCCGAGATGTGGTCGCCGTACGGGCTGAAAAAGCTCGGCATCGAAAACGCGCCGCCCTTTTTTACGCGCGGCGTGTTGTTCGACGTGCAGGGCCTTAAGGGCCGCGTGCTCGACGTCGGCGAGGAAATCAAGCTCGCGGACTTAAAAGCCTGTCTCGAACGCCAGGGCGTGCCGGAAGAGACGATCAAGCCGGGCGACGCGGTTTTCGTGCGCACCGGCCACGGAACGCGCTGGTACACCGAGACGCGGACGTTCTACGACGGCGCGCCTGGCGTCGGCCTGGAATGCGCGCGCTGGTTCTCGAGCATGCAAGTTTGCGTCGTCGGCGCCGACAATTTCGCCGTGGAAGTCGTGCCGCCGGTCGACCCAGAGGTTTTTCATCCCTGTCACCAGCATTTGATCATGGAGAACGGCATTCATCTCCACGAAGGCATGACCTTCGAAGGACTGGTCGAGCGCCAAGCTTGGGTCTTCGCCTATGTCTTCGCGCCGCTGCCGATCGTCGGCGCGACGGGATCGCCGGGCAATCCGATCGCGGTTCTTTGATCAGGGAACCGAAACCGCCGTCAGTCGTTATCCCTTTGGAAAATCACAATCGTCCAAGCGAAGGCGTCTCGCTTGGCGCTGATTGCGGCGCTAAATTTCATTGAACGATCCGGCGGGAGGCTGAAATTGCGGCCAACAGGCCGTTTGAGCCGTCTCCTCAACCGGGATCGCCGCCGAACGCGGAAGGAGGCAGTCTCGATGACCAGAATGCTTACTGCCGTTTCCCTTATCCTGCTGACGACAGATATCGCCTTTGCGCAGTCCTATTGCGAGCAAGTGCGTCAGGGGATCGACCAATATGGATATGCCGCAGCCCGGCGCTACGCGGTTGAGCACTACTCGCCCCAGGAAGTGAGGGCGGCGGATCGATGCGTGGCCAGAATGCGCTTCGCCCACTACCACGGCGAGCGTCATGACCGTTAACGCGGTTCAGCGCTTAAGGCCGGACACGTCGATTGCTTGGTCCGTTCTCATGAGCTGAATGTTTCGGCCTGAACAAATGATGCGCTAAGTTGGGCGTCTCGGGAGACGCCCTTGTTCGATTCCGTCCTCATCGCCAATCGCGGCGAGATCGCCTGCCGCGTCATCCGGACGGCCAAAAGGCTTGGGATTCGAACGATCGCAATCTATTCCGAGGCCGATCGCGGCGCGCCGTTCACGCGTCTCGCCGACGAGGCCCATGCGATCGGACCTGCGCCGGCCCGCGACAGTTACCTCGACGGCGCGAAGATCGTCGAGCTGGCGAAACG
>DATGHD010000121.1:0-3934 GCA_035308145.1 Roseiarcus sp. | reverse complement strand
TTTCTCGTCACCTCGAATTTCGACGCGATCTTCGCTTACAACGCAGCCGAGTCCTACGCCTTGGCGATCGCCCATCTTGCCGACCGGCTCGCCGGCGGAGGTCCTTTCGTAACGCCGTGGCCGACCGACGATCCCGGCCTTTCGCGCGCCGAGCGACGCGAGTTGCAGGAGCTTCTCACCAAGAAAGGGTACGACGTCGGCCAGCCTGACGGCGCGATCGGCAACAAGACCAGAGAGGCGATCGCCGACTATCAGCGCAAGCTCGGCCGCGCCGCCGACGGACGCGCGTCCGGCAAGGTGCTGGCGGCGCTGCGCCAGGGGCTGTAGGCGCTGGCGCTTTCAAAGGTACAGAAGTGGGGTTGCCTCTGGCGTCGCGCGTTTAGGATCGCGGAGGGGCTTCGCGAGCTAGGGCATGCTGCTTTGAAATAGAACCACTTAAGTCATTGCGAGCGAAGCGAAGCAATCCACTCATAGGGCTGAGCTCTAAGAATGGATTGCTTCGTCGCTGCGCTCCTCGCAATGACGGCGACGGATTCCGTTTAAATGCCGCGCCCTCTGGCGCGGGCGCGAACATCACCCGCCCTTCGCCAATCGCTCCATTCGCTCGATGAATTGCGCGATCGTCGCTTCGGCGCGAACGCCGACCGCGACTTCAGCATTGGGCTTCCGCCGCCAGACGCCGCGCCAATCGGCGACCGTCATGCCGGAGGTCAGCGCGCCCGTTGTCTCGACATCGACGGCGACGCTTTGCGTCTCGATCAGCGAAAGATCGAGCGCCGCGGCGAGGGCGAGCGGATCGTGCATTACGAAAAAGCGGCGACCCTCGCGCTGCTCGATGAACTCGAAATAATGGCGCGTGGCGTCTTCGAGAAAACGCATCAGGGCGGCCCCGCGCGGCGCGTTGGCGACGCGTTTGGCGAGCCCGCTCAAATCATCGGGCGTCAGCAGAACCTTGCGCGTCACGTCGAGACCAACGGCGACGAGCGGCGCGGCGCCCTCGGCGGCGAAGGCGCGAAAGACGATGCGCGCGGCTTCGGGATCATGCCAGATGTTGAATTCGGCGGCCGGCGTCGTATTGCCGCCTCCCGTGAACGCGCCGCCCATCAGCACAAGCCGCTTCAGCCATTTCACGAGCGCCGGCTCCCGCGTCAGCGCCGCGGCGACATTGGTGAGCGGGCCAGTCGGCACGAGAACGAGATCGCCGGCATGCGCCCTGGCCAATGCGAGAATCTGATCGACCGCATGCCGCGCGTCGGTCAAAGGCGGCGGATCAGGCAACACGGCGTGACCGAGGCCTGAACCGCCATGCACGGCGCTCGCGTCCTCCGCCTCGCGGAGGATCGGTTTCGCGCAGCCTGGCCAGACCGGGATATCGGGCCGGCCGGCAAGCGCCAGCACTGCTCGCGTGTTCCGCGTCGCTCTTTGCAGATCGACGTTGCCGGCGACCGTGGTGACGCCGAGAATATTCGCCTCTGGCGAGGCGCAGGCGTGGAGAAGGGCGAGCGCGTCGTCAATGCCGGTGTCGACGTCGATCAGCAACAAAGTCTCGGCGGTCATCAGAACCTCGTTTGGGACGGAAGAGGCGTCGCTCGGCGTTCCGACAAGAGCGCCGGCCGTCGCAAGAAGCAGAAAATGCGCTCCGATTCGAGCCCTCTCTGCTTCGGATTTGTCTGAGCCCGCGATTGGCGGCCGCGCCAAAATGCTCTATGGAGACCCCCCATCCGGCGGACGAAGCGCGCTTCAGTCGTGGCCCAATCGATGGATCGGGTCATGCTTCACGCCGTCAAACCTGTCTCTCACGCGCCTTGGCTTTACCGCGAACTCTCCGCAACGTTCGCGCTGAGCTGGCCGCTCGTTCTCGCCAATGTCGCGATGAACGCGATGACGACGACCGATATCGTGATGCTCGGTCGATTGTCTCCCGAGGCGCTCGCCGCCGGCGCGCTCGGCTACAATCTTTTTTTCCCTCCCCTCGTCTTCGGCGTCGGCGTTATCAGCGCGGTCTCGCCGATCATCGCCCGGATGGTCGGGGCCGACGCCCGCGATGTCGACGGGCCGCGCCGCGCCGCCCACCACGCCTTCTTGAGCGCCGCAGCGCTCGCGTTGCCGATGTGGGCCGTCTTGTGGAACGCGCGAACCATCCTCATCGCCTTTGGCGAGTCGCCTGCTCTCGCCGAGACGGCGGGAACCTATTTGCACGGATTGCAATGGGCCATGGCGCCGAATTTTCTGTATTTCGCGCTGCGTTCAGCCTTCGCGGCGCTCAATCGGCCCGGCCCGACTCTGCTTGCCGGATTCATGGCGGTCGCGGTCAATGCGTTGGGCAATTGGCTGCTGATCTTCGGCCACTTCGGTTTTCCGGCATGGGGAGTCTTCGGGTCAGGAATTGCGACCTGCGTCTCGCAGGCGTTCATGGCGCTTGTCCTCGCCGTCTATGCCTTCCTCGATCCTCATCTCGCCCATTACCGCCTGTTCGGCGGTCCCTGGCGTTTCGACGCCGCCGCGTGGAGAGCGCAATGTCGCCTCGGCGCGCCGATCGGCGCGACAATCGTGTTCGAAGTCTCGATCTTCGCGGCCTCGGTGCTGTTGATGGGCCTCATCGGCCCAGCTTCGCTCGAAGCGCACGCCATCGTCTTTCAGATCACGTCGCTCGCCTTCATGGTTCCCCTTGGCGTCGGGCAAGCGGCGACAGTGCGTGTTGGCTATGCCTTTGGCGCGCGGGACAGCATTGCCGCATCGCGCGCGGGCTGGACGGCCTTTGGCCTCGTGATGAGCTTCATGGTTCTTTCAGCCACGACGATGCTCGTTTTCTCGCGGCCGTTGATCGCGGCCTTCGTCGATGTCGCCAGTCCGCAAAACGCCGAGATCGTCGCGCTGGGGCTGGCCTATCTCCGGGTCGCCGCGCTCTTCCAGCTTGTCGACGGGGCGCAAGCAGTGGCCGCCGGCATGCTCAGAGGCTTGCAAGACGCCCGCGCGCCGATGTTGATCGCACTCGCCGGCTATTGGGGCGTCGGCCTGCCGACCGGCGCGGCGCTCGCCTTCCTCACGCCCCTTGCCGGCCTCGGCTTATGGATCGGGCTTGCCTGCGGGCTTGCGACCGTCGCCGCGCTGCTGGTCGCCCGTTGGCGCCTGAGGGAGGGCGTCGGTTTCTTTCCAAAGGGCTGATAGGGAACCTTTGCCGCTTGTGACGGTTAATAGGCCGGCGGACCTGTTTCCTCCGTCCTCCAAATAGTCGGCCCTGTCGCGTAATCGGCAGGGCCGACCGTTTTTCGTGGAAATGGGCGGCGCAACTTTTTACGACGCCCGATTGTTATGAAATTATGAAGGCGTTTTCCACGCTCGAGGAGAGAGAAGCATGCCGATTCGCGCCGCGATATTGATTGCGATCGTTTTCGCCGTTGCGCCGATGGCTTCCGGGCCGGCGAAGGCGCAGAATATGGGAACTCCCGAGCAGCGCACAGCTTGCGCGCCGGACGTCCGCCGCTTTTGCTATAAGGTCAAGGAATCCGATGGCCAGGACGCCTATCTCCAGTGCCTCGAACTCCACCGCGATCATTTGTCCCAGCGCTGCGTGACCATGCTGCAAAGCTACGGCAAATAGCCGCGCCAGCGGGGCGACCAAGATGGATCACAATCTCACCTCCCTCGAGCGCGCCTTTCAGTTGGCGAAGTCCGGCCAAGTCGCTGGCCTCGACGACATAAGAGCGGTCTTGAAACGGGAAGGCTACAGCGCCGATCAGGTCCAGGGTCGCCAGCTCGCGCGCCAGCTCAAAGAGCTGATCAAGGCCGCAAGGTCCGCCGCAAACGGCGCTTCGGGCGCCTAGCAGGCTGTTGAAGAAGTGTCCGTTTGGCGTTGAGAAAAGCTCTTTAGTCATTTTATTGGCGAGTTCGAGGTCGAATGAGCCGCGTTCGAGCGGTTGGCGCAATCGTCTCG
>DATGHD010000120.1:0-11670 GCA_035308145.1 Roseiarcus sp. | reverse complement strand
CAAAGCGGATCAGTTCCGGAAGAAGCGCCGCTTCCGACGCCGGCGCTTGCATGACGCCGAGCGCAAACCACAGTCGCGCCGCGTCCCACGTAACCCCTAAAACAACCGGGATGTCGCGGCGGTCGCGGCGCGAAAACGGCGAGCGGGTGTTCGGCGAGTGTCACGCCTTCCTCGACAATTCCAAGGGTCCGCCCGCGTGGCGCATTGCGCTCGCCGAGATCGAGCGCGACCACTTTCTCTTGAGCGACGAGAATTTGATCAACGTTCAGCGCCTCGAGCGGGATTGATGGCGAGCGGTTTGTAATGGGTGAGCCAAGGCGCAAACAACGCCGCGACGACAAAGAGGGCGATCATCGCCAAAGCGAATATCGCCGTTGGATGGCGGAGCAGCCGCTGCAAACGTCCAGGCTCAGAGGCGGCAGCCGTTTCGGCGCTGCTTGGGCGCATGGCGTCAAACAAAGGCTGAGGCGCCGGCTCGGTCATCGCCGTTACTTCGGCGGCGGCGCGACGTTATAGAAATCCGCGCCGCTGACCGGCGAAGTCGCGAGGCCGACGACGCCTTTTCGCTCGCCGGAGAGGCCGGATTCAATGCCGTATTTGATATAAGGCCGGGGAACGGCCGATAAGCTAGCTAGAGATCATGACGAAACTCCCCTTCGATTGTCGCGTTGGCGAATGCGATTGGGCGGCCAGGGCCGACGACGATCCGCTTGGCCAGATCTTCGGGAACCCGGACGGCGAGACCCAGCACGCGAAAGGCGTTGGTCTTGCCATGCGTATCGAGGCCGAGGCCCGAATTGACGCCGCCCTCTAGGGCATCCTCGATGACCAAATTGAGCGCCTGCAGCCGGGGCAGCGCGTAGCGAGTGACGCGGCTCGCGCCGCGATGACGAAAAAGGGCGAGCACCCGCTCCTCTGTCACTTCGGCGAGAAGCACGGGCCAGGCCTCAGGACGATAGGCAATGACGCTGACATTGAGGCGATTGCCCTTGTCGCCGGCGCGGCCATGGGCGATCCGGTGCAGCGGCAGCGTGACGAGCCGGCCGGTCACGACGACGCCTCGTCGAAGACAAAACGCGTCGGCGCGAGATCGCGCGGAATGAGGTACGACAACGTGCGGATGCGCGCGTGCATGCGCGTGCGCACGCCGCCGCCGCCCGCCGGCCCGCAGCAATAGAGCGCCGTCACTTCCTGCAGCGCCTTTTCGATCTTGGCTTTGTCGTCGCCGCTGACCGACATGCGGACCCGCAAGTCTTCGGCGGCAAGATCGGCAAGCGGATCGAGCAACCCGCCGTCGTCGCTGTCGAAGGCGCTGGTCGCGCCGATCACGTCGATGCGGCGACGCAAGTCGAGGCCGCGCAGGACGAGGCGCTTTTCGATGATGTCGGCGGCGAGGCGCGCGCGGGCGAAGGCGTTGGGGCCGGCGTAGGAAATTTCGGCTTCGCCGAGCCAGTCGCCGGCAAAACCCGCCGTCGCCTTCAAGGTCGATGGCGCCGCCCTGCCGCGCGCGCCACGAACGGCGACGCGATCCGGCCCGGCCTCGGCGAGCGTCACTTCGGTGATGTCGAGGGTGACATCCGGCGTCAAGTACGAAGCCGGATCGTGAATTTCGTAAAGAAGCTGCTCCTTGACCGTTCGCTGGTCGACGAGGCCGCCGGTTCCCTCCGGCTTGGTGAGGACGAAGCTTCCATCGGCTGCGACTTCGGCGATCGGAAAACCGATCGCCTCCGGCCTCGGCACGTCCTTGAAGCCGGGGTCGGCGAAATAGCCGCCGGTGACCTGCGCGCCGCATTCGAGCAAATGGCCGACCAGGGTTCCCGCCGCGATCAGGTCGTGGTCGTGCCAATCCCAGCCGAAATGGGCGACCAAGGGGCCGAGGGCGAGGGAAGGGTCGGCGACGCGTCCGGCGATCACCACTTGGGCACCGGCGCTGATGGCCGCGGCGATGGGCCGCGCGCCAATATAGGCGTTGGCCGAGATGAGGGCGCCCTTCGCCGGCGGCAAGCCGCGATCGTCCTCCCAAACCGGTTGTTTGGCGAGATCGATCTTGCCGGCGACATCGTCGCCTTCGACGATGGCGACGCGCAGGCGGCTGACGCGTTCCTGGCGCGCGATCGAGCGCACGACCGCCGCCGCCGCTCTTGGATTGGCGCAGCCAAAATTGCCGACGATGACGATGCCGGCTTCGACCGCCGACTTAAGGATCGGCGATAGAAATGCCGCGAGCAGGGGCTCGTAGCCCGCCTCAGGGTTTTCCCGCTTGGCGAGCTGTCCGAGCGCCAGCGTCCGCTCTCCGATCGTCTCGAAAATGATCGCGCCGCCTAGGCGTCGGGCCGCCATGGCCTCGACGACCGGAATCGCCGCATCGACCCGATCGCCTGAAAAGCCCGCGCCGCTGCCGATCAGATACACGCGCTTGCTCCTTGTCTTTCATCATCGAAATAATTATCGATAATGTCAACGATACAGGCCATTTTTGGCGTCGATTTGGGCTCAGAAGGAAATGAAATGACCCTTGTCGAAGAACGCGCGGCCCCGCCGTCAGCGCGGGCGCCAGGTCATTGGGAGGCGGTATGCCGCGCCCTCCAGAGCGAGATCATCCTTGGCCGGCTGAAGCCGCGCGAACGCTTGGTCGAGGACGAGGTCATGGCGCGCGCCGCTGCGACCCGGCACGCCGTGCGGCGCGCCTTCGACGAATTGGAGCGGCTCGGGATGGTTGCGCGGCGCTCCAATCGCGGCGTGCAGGTCCGCGACTATACGCTTGCCGAGGTGGAAGACCTTTATGAGGTTCGCGAATGTCTTGAGCGGCAGGCGGCGTCTCGCTTTCCCTTGCCGCCGACGCCCGAGTTGATCGAGAGTCTTCGCCTCGTCGCGGCGGAGCATGAGCGCGCTTCGCGCGAAAAGCGCTTCGCCGATATTTTCCATCTCAACAATCGCTTTCACGAAACGCTCTACGCCGCCGCCGGCAACGCCTCGCTCGCCGAGGCGATCCGCCACTATACGTTCGCGACCCATCCGATCCGCAGCCGCGCTTTTCCGAGCGACGAATTGCGCGAGGTCGCGATACGCGATCATTGGGCTATGATCGAGGCGATCGGGTCGCAAGATCGTACGCGCCTTGCAGCGCTGATCGCCGAGCATATTCGCCGGCCGATGCGATACTACATCGCGCAAAACCTGGTTTCGGGATGAATTAAAGGCCACCGAGCGAGAGCTGCGCCACCGCCTTGACTGAAAGAACGCGCTCTGTGGCAGTGCCGCGCGCCGCCGAAGTCCAACCGATTAACCGCGGGCGTCAAGCACGCCATCGCCGGAGACGATGGCCCAAAGAACGATCAGTCCCGCAATAAGGAAAAGCGCCAGGAAGCCGAGCAAGACGAGCCGGTCCTCGCCGCTTCGTGTCTCGCCTAATTCCGCTTCGACGGAAACGCTTCTTTGATCAACGCCGGCGGCCGCGGTTGCAAGAGCAAGATTCGCCAATAGGCGCGACGACGGCCGCGGTCGCTCGCCGAGAACGCCGTCCGCGGCTCGGCGAGGCGCAGGTACGGGAGGCTGATGCGCGACTCTCGAAGAGCGCTCCGAAACGACTTTCTCGCTCGAAGCAAGCGCACGAGTTCGTCCCTCGGCGAGGACGAAAATCGCGGCGGCGAGCGGCGCCATGAGGGCGAGCGCCGGGGCCTGACGCTCGACCCAATCGGCAATGGCCGGATCGGTGACGATCAGCGAGCCGCCGATCCAGGCAACGAGTACGGCGGCGCCCTCAGTCAGGGCAGGGGAGCTGCGCCCGAGCGCGCTCAAGGCGAAGCCGCCGTAAACGATCAAAGGAATGCTGAGCGCCACGCCGAGAACGAGCGTCGCGACGTCGCCATTGGCGATGGCGGCTACGGCGACGATATTGTCCATGCTCATGGCGACGTCGGCGACGAGCATCAAGCCGATGGCGCGCCACAATTCTGAATCGCCGGAAAGCAACGCTTGCGCCGTTTGCCGACGATGGCGCGAGCTTTGCGGCGAGAGCAGCCGCGTCGCGATAGCGATCAGCAGCGCGCCGCCGACGATTTTCAAATAAGGCGTCTGAATCAGCGTGGTCGCGATCGTCGCCATGAGCGCGCGCGAGGCGATCGCGCCAATCGTCCCGAGCAACGCGGCGCGGCCGACCAGATTTTCCGGCAGGCGCCGGCAGACCAGCGCGATGACGACGGCGTTGTCGCCGCCTAAAATCAGATCGACGGCGACGATCTGGATCAGAACGACGATCGACGAGAGCGAGGGAATGATCGTCATGGCCAGATCAGTCCGACAAGCCGCCGATGAGGCCGAATAGGCGATCGTCCAAGCCGCCCCTTTCAGTCCGCTTAAGGACAACGCTCTCTTCGGACATTACGCTTCACCGATCCGCCGCCAACGGCCCGGTCGGATCGTCGGAAACAAGCGGGGCGGACTTGGACTGCGGCGACGGACCGGCCTCAAAAACTTTGAGGAATTCCGATCTGGGCGAAAGGATAAGGGTCGGCGCGGACGCCGCCAGCGCCTGTCGGTATGTTTGCAGGGAACGGTACAATTTGAAGAACTGCGGATCCTTGCCATAGGCCTCTGCGAGAATCTGGCTGGCCTCAGCGTCGCCGGCGCCGCGCGCGATTTTGCTGTCGCGCTCGGCCTCGGAGAGCATGACGGTCCGCTCGGCGTCGGCGCGCGCTTGAATTTGCTGCGCCCATTCGTAGCCTTGCGCCCGCAATTCTTTTGCCTCTCTCTGTCGTTCCGATTTCATCCTGTCGTAGATCGCCTGGCTTGTCTCCGCCGGTAGATCGGCGCGATGAATGCGGACCTCCGCAATGTCGACGCCGAGCGGCCGCGCGCGTTCGGCGACCTCCTTTTCGATCCTCGCGACGACGGCGACGCGCTCGCTTGAGGTCAGCGCTGGCAGCCCGACCTGACCGAGCTCGCGCCGCAGCACGGACGAGACGATTTGCTCGAGTTGCGCCCGCGCTTGCTCCACGGTGTGAACGGCTTGGTAGAAGCGCAGCGCGTCGGCGATGCGGTACCGCGTATAAGTCTGCACTTCGAGCCGCTTCTGATCGCCGAGAATGACTTGCTCGGCCGGCGGCTCGAGCAAAAGCAGCCGCGTATCGAAGGCGGTCACGCTGTCGATGAAGGGAAGCTTTGTCTGAAGGCCCGGCTCGACGATGACGTCAATCGGCTTGCCGAGCCGCACGATCAAGGCTTGCGTCGCCTCCGACACGGTGAAGAGCGAGGACGATAAAGCCCAAATTGCGATCGCGACGGCGGCGAGCGAGCCGATGACGAGAGGGCGTTTCATTTCGCGGCTCCATCGCTCGCCGCGGGCGGCTTCGGCTTCATCTCCGTCAGCGGCAAATAGGGCGTGACGCCGGGACTGTTTTTGTCGGTCGCTTCGATGATCACGCGCTGAGACTTGCGCAGGACTTCATCGACGCCGTCGAGATAGAGGCGCCAGGCCGTCACATCCTCGGCGCGGCGATAGCTCTCGTAGACGACGAGGAAGCTTTTGGCTTCGCCCTCGGCGAGATAGACGGCTTGTTTGCGATAGGCTTCGGCCTCCTGCCCGATGCGGTCGGCCTCGCCTCGCGCGCGCGGCAAGACGTCATTGGCGTAGGCCTCGGCCTCGTTGCGGGCGCGCTCCTGGTCGGCCCGCGCGCGCTGCACGTCGTTGAAGGCGTCGATCACCGCGGCAGGCGGGTCGACGCGCTCGAGCTGCACCTGGGTGACTTCGATGCCGGCCCGTTCGGCGTCGAGCAAACGCTGGAGCAGGTCCTTGGTCTCGTCGGCGATCTGCTGACGCTTGTCGGAAAGCGCGGCTTGGATCGGCGTGCGGCCGATCACTTCGCGGAGCGCGCTTTCCGCCGCGAGCCTGACCGCCAGCTCCGGCTGATCGACTTGGAAGAGAAACTGGCCGGCATCCTTGATTCGCCAGGACACGGCGCCGTCGGCTTCGACGATGTTCTCGTCGCCGGTCAGCATCTGCTTCAATCTCGTCGCCGGCCCGCCATGCGGGTCGGACGCGTCGCCGCCAAGTTGCAGCTGGTTGACCAGCGTGACCTGCGGCAGCAACACCGTGTCGATCGGATAGGGCAGATGAAAGTGCAATCCGGGATCGCGCGTCTCGATCCATTTGCCGAAGCGCAAGACGACGCCTTGTTCGTCGGGCTGGACTTTGTAGACGCCGGTCGAGGCCCACAAGAGAAGCGCGAGCGCGGCGATCACCCGGCCGCGGCGGCCGACTATCGCCTTCAGCGCGCCGGGCGAAGAAAACCTGGCCGAGGCGCGTCGCCAGGCTTCGGCAAAGGCGGGCGGAGCGGCGGCGCCGCGATTCTCGTCGCCGAACGCGCCCATAGGCGCGCCTTGCGCGTCGATATCTTCGATATCTTCGGGACCGCCTGAAATCATAGGATTTAGGTCACGCATAGTCGGCACTATGCTCCGAGTGCGGCAAGCAAAAGTTGACCTGCGTCAAATCCTCGCGGTGAAAGACGGGCGCGGCCGAAGCGCGGCGCTCTAGGGTCGCCGAATCGCATCCGAACTCTGATCGCCGTCGCAGGCTTTGGACGCCGTTGCGAAGATCGTCAAACATATCAGGGCTTTCAGGACCCGGACGCGGGCGCAAACCGTGCCAGTGCGCCGTTTGATCCAGATCAAAGCGCGCCGCCGCCGCCGCCGAGAATGTCCCCAGCGGGATCAACGAGAACGTCCCCAGCGGGATCAAAGAGAGCCGGAAGAAAAACGTGCTGAATTTCGCAGCCTTGCGCGAGGCCGCTGTCATGGCGGAGCCCTTTCCGTTCATCATTGCGAAAGGCGTCGTTGCTGAGGACGATGTGGCAAAAGTCGCGGCCGATTTTCCGGCGATCAAAAGCCCCGGCGTCTTCCCGCTCTCGGAATTGACCTATGGTCCGGCCTTCGAGCGGCTAGTCGAAGAGATCAAGAGCCCGGAACTCGAAGCCCTCATCGCCAAGAAATTCGACATCGATCTTTCCGGCAGGCCGCTGATGGTTACCGTACGCGGCCATTGTCAGAGCCGGGACGGCCGCGTCCACACCGATTCGCAAGATAAGCTGATCACTTGCCTGCTTTACCTCAACGAGCCGCGCTGGACCCAAGAAGGCGGCAGCTTGCGCCTCCTTCGCGACGGCGATTCCTTGGATCACGTCATCGCCGAAGCGCCGCCGAATGGAGGCAATTTTGTCGCCTTCAAACGTACGGACAATTCCTGGCATGGCCACGCGCCCTATTCAGGACGCCGCCGCGCGATCATGTTCAATTGGGTTCGCTCGAACGCTATTCTCGCCAAGAACCTTGGCCGCCACCGATTGTCCGCCGTGGCCAAGCGCCTGGGCTGGCCGGGCTGAGCGATGATCGCTTTATCCTCTCTTCAACTGGCGCCGAGAGTCCAGACAGTGTCGCATATCGTGCGTCAGTTGGCGGCGAGCTTCGAGGGCGCTCATCACGTTTCAATACCTTTCGACTATTGGCTTCTCTCCGACATCCTGCCTGAGAGGGCGATTACAGACATTCTCGCCTTGCCCTTCGCCGCGGCGCAGAAGCTGACTTTCGACGGGCGGCGTGAAAGCAACAACTCCTGGCGGATTTTTTTCTCGCCCGAAAACCAGGCGCGCTATCCGATTTGCGGAGTTGTCGCCGAAGCTTTCAATGCCGCGCTCGTCGTTGACGCGCTTGGACTGATAGTCGGGCGCGAATTAAGCGGCGGAAAACTTCGCATCGAATATTGCCAAGACACTGACGGATTCTGGCTCGAGCCGCATCGACATTGCGGTCAAGATGCTCACCATGTTGGTCTATCTCTCCGACGACCCAAATTTGTCGAATGCCGGCACGGACATCTACGACGATTCGCCCGAGCATAGGCTCGTCGCTTCGGCGCTCTACGCGAGAAACAAAGGCCTGATCTTCGCGCCTGGCGCCAATACGTGGCACGGATTTTCCAAGCGTCCGATTCGAGGCTTGCGGCGCTCCCTCATCATCAATTTCGTCTCATCCGACTGGCGGCAGATGGAGGAGCTGGCCTTTCCGTGAAGCGTTGCCGGCGGGGCGCGTGCGATCGGCGCTCTGCTTTCATCGTCGGCCGCGCTTGCTTCATGCCGCGCTCCACGCGTTCGCGCCGATTTTTCTGGCCGCCTGACTTAGATCAACTCTCGCGGGCGCCGAATGCGCTCTCTTGCATCGTGCGGGCTAAGCCTTGGCGCCCGTCACAAGGGGTTCAAAAATGGCGAATTCCACGACCGCCAAGTCGATGACCGGAGGCGAATTTGGCCTTATGTCGTTGATGCTGGCCCTCTGCGTCATCACCCTTTTCATCGCGGCCAAAGCCTACTCGGCCGCTTACGCGTTTCACGCCGGCTTATTTTGCGCGGCCAGCGCGCTTGCGGCCTTCGCCGTCTACCAGCGCTACGATTCGCGCCCCGCGGAGTTCCCGCCGGCTGAAATCGAAGGCAAGCCCAACTACAATTTAGGGCCGGTCCGGTTCGCTTCTCTCGCCGCTCTCTTCTGGGGGATCGCCGGATTCTCCGTCGGCCTCTATATCGCGTCGGAGCTGGCCTTCCCTTGGCTAAACTTCGACTTCGCCTTGATCAATTTCGGCAGATTGCGCCCACTGCATACATCGGCCGTGATTTTCGCATTCGGCGGCAACGTTCTTCTCGCAACCTCGCTTTATGTCGTCCAGCGCACGTGTCGGGTGCGTCTGGCCGGCGATCTCGCGCCATGGTTCGTGGTCCTCGGTTATAACTTCTTCATCCTCATTGCTGGAACCGGTTATCTGCTCGGCATCACGCGAAGCCACGAATACGCCGAGCCGGAATGGTACGCGATTATATGGCTGGTTGTTGTTTGGGTGACTTACTTTCTCGTCTATATGGCCACTGTCGCTAAGCGGAAGGAGCCGCATATTTATGTAGCCAACTGGTTCTATCTCGCCTTTATCGTGACGATCGCCGTGCTTGTCCTCGGCAACAACGCCGAGGTGCCGGTCTCGATCTTCTCCTCCAAGTCCTATCCCGTCTGGTCGGGCGTCCAGGACGCGATGATTCAGTGGTGGTACGGCCACAACGCGGTCGGCTTTTTCCTGACCGCCGGTTTCCTGGCGATCATGTACTATTTCATTCCAAAGAGAGCCGAACGGCCGATCTATTCTTATCGCCTGTCGATCATCCACTTCTGGGCGCTGATCTTCCTCTACATCTGGGCTGGGCCGCACCATCTTCACTACACGGCTTTGCCGGATTGGGCGCAGACGCTCGGCGCGACTTTCTCAATCATGTTGTGGATGCCCTCCTGGGGCGGGATGATCAATGGATTGATGACGCTGTCCGGCGCTTGGGACAAGCTAAGGACCGATCCGGTCCTCAGAATGCTCGTCGTTTCGGTTGCTTTCTACGGCATGGCGACATTCGAGGGACCGCTGATGTCGATCAAGTCGGTCAATTCGCTGAGCCACTACACGGACTGGGGCATCGGCCATGTCCACTCGGGCAGTCTCGGCTGGGTCGCTTTCGTCTCCTTCGGCGCGCTTTACTGCATGATCCCCTGGATTTTCCAGCGCAAGCTCTACTCGCTGAAGCTCGTCGAGTGGCACTTCTGGCTCGCCTCGATCGGCATCGTTTTCTATATCTCGGCGATGTGGGTCGCCGGCATCATGCAGGGCCTGATGTGGCGCGCCTACACCGATCAAGGCTTCCTCGAATACTCCTTCGTCGAGACCACCGAAGCCATGCATCCGATGTACGTCATCCGGGCCATGGGGGGGGCGCTCTTTCTCCTCGGGGCCTTGATCATGGTCTTCAACATCTACAAGACGTTGGCGTCTCAGTCCGAGACAGCAAGCGAGACGTCTCTCGTCGGCGCTGCCGCCGGTTTGGCCCCGGCGGAGTGAGGAGAAGCTCATGGCCCTGTCAATCGGAAGACGCCTGCCGAGTCATCGCTTCCTCGAAACGCATTCGATCTGGCTGGTGGTCGGCATCATCGTTGCGATCGCAATCGGCGGCATCGTCGAGATCGTGCCGCTCTTCTACCTCAAGAACACGATCGAGAAAGTCGACGGGGTCCGGCCCTATTCGCCGCTTGAGCTCGCCGGCTTCAACATCTATGTTCGCGAGGGCTGCTACCTCTGCCATTCGCAGATGATCCGGCCGTTGCGCGACGAAGTCGAGCGCTACGGCCACTATTCGCTCGCGGCGGAGAGCATGTTCGATCATCCCTTCCAATGGGGGTCGAAGCGCAACGGCCCGGATTTGGCGCGCGTCGGCGGCAAATATTCGGACGATTGGCACTTCGACCACCTGCGCGATCCGCGCTCGGTGGTCCCGGCTTCGATCATGCCGGGCTACCCGTTCCTGGAGAAGGCGCCGCTCGACTACCAGCATATCGGCGAAGACCTCACGGCTCTGTCGCGGGTCGGCGTCCCCTATTCGAAAGAGATGATCGATCATGCCGTCGACGACCTTCGAACGCAGGGGTCGCCCGACAGCGCCGGCCTCGATGATTTTCTCAAGCGCTATCCGAAGGCGATTGTACGCGACCTGAGAATTGACAAAAGAGACGTTTCCGAAGCCGACGCGCTCGTCGCCTATCTCCAGCGTCTGGGCACGCAGGTCGACTTCAAGCTTTACGACGACAAAGCGAACATTCGCTGAAGGAGCCGTTTGATGTCCCTTTATGACTTCTGGCAAGCCTTCGTCGCAAAATGGGGCTTCGTTTATTTTGCCGCGTTCTTCATTGGCGCCTTCGTCTATGCGTTATGGCCGGCGAAGAAATCGGAATTCGATCACGCCGCGCGCCTTCCGCTGAATGAGGATTGATCATGTCGGACGCCGCTAAGGAAAAGGTTGATCCCCACACCGGCACGCCAACGACCGGTCACGAGTGGGACGGCATCGCTGAACTCAACACCCCGCTGCCGCGCTGGTGGCTGTGGACATTCTACGCGACGATCGCCTGGGCGTTCCTCTACTGGATCGCTTATCCGGCTTGGCCGTTGCTGACCGGGGCGACCAGCGGCGTCTTGGGGTGGCACTCGCGCGACGCTGTTGTCGAGGAAGTCGCCAACCTTCAAACGCTGCGCGACCCGATGAACGCCAAGCTCGCGGCGGCGTCCCTCTCGGACATCGAGAAGACGCCGGAGCTGCTGAGCTTTGCCCGCGCGGAAGGTTCGGCGATTTTCGCTAATAATTGCGCGCCTTGCCATGGCGCCGGCGGCCAAGGCTCGAAGGGCTATCCTAACCTCAACGCCGACCGCTGGCTCTGGGGCGGCAACCTCGACGAAATCCAGACCACGATCACCCATGGCGCGCGTTGGGAGGCTGACCCAAAGACGCATTTGAGCATGATGCCGTCCTTCGGCCGGGACAATCTTTTAAAACACGACGAGATCGTCGCCGCCGCGAACTACGTGCGCAGCCTTTCCGGCCTCTCGACGGACAAGGACGCCGATCTCGCTAAGGGCGCAAAAGTCTTCGCCGATAATTGCGCCGCGTGCCACGGCCCTGAGGGCAAGGGTAATATCGAGGTCGGCGCGCCGAATTTGACGACCAAGGTTTGGCTCTACGGCTCCGACCGCTCTGCGATCATCGAGCGCATCACCAACGGCGGCGGCGGAACCATGCCAGCCTGGGGCGAGAAGCTGAG
>DATGHD010000119.1:0-12990 GCA_035308145.1 Roseiarcus sp. | reverse complement strand
GTCGCGCGAATGCGGATTGCCGGCGGCTTGTCGTCGGCCGGCCCGTGCTGGGCGAGGGCTTGCATCGCGTTGCGTACGAGATTGCCCACCACCCGCAGCACATGGTCGGGATCGGCGTAGATTTCGAGATCGTCCGGAACGTCGATGGCGATATCGACGGCCTTGATCTGGCGCGCGTGGATGACTTCGGGCAATTCCGCCAGCGTCGCGCTGAGGCAAAAGGCGCGGGGGCTCGGCGGCTTCTCCCCCGCTCCGCCGTAAGACAAGGTCTCCTGACAAAAGGCGATCGCTCGGTCGAGCGTCGCCACCAGACGCGGGCCAAGCCGCATGGCCAGCGGGTCCGGGATCGTCGCCAGCCGATCCGAGATCAGTTGCGCCGCGGCAAGCATGTTGCGCAAGTCGTGGTTGATCTTGGCGACCGCCAGTCCGAGCTGCGCGAGCCTCTTCTTCTGGTCGAGTTCGCGCCCCAGGCTTTGTTGCATCGCAGCTAGAGCGTCTTCGGCTTTGCCGATCTCGTGGCTGCTGCCGCTCGGCGCGATGATGCGCGTCCCGTCCTCGGGCCTTTCGCCGAAGGCGATGATGTTGGAGGTCAGTCGCCTGACTGGGCGCAGCACCATCAGCCAGATCGCGGTCCATAGGGCGAGGGCGACGGCGGCCGAGATTGTCAGCGAGGCGCGTAAGAAACGTCCGGCATAGCCCCAGACGTTGTCCGTGATGCGCTTCTCGTAAAGCGTGATTTCCAGGAAATCGCCGCCCATTGGCGCCTGGCCGACCAGCTTGAGCACCGCGTCCTTCGGCGTAAAGAAGCCACGGAACGCAGAGCTGATCGACTCCATGGTCGTGGCGCTACGGAGATCATACGAATCCGTCGCCGGCGGCGGCTCGTCCGCCATTGCGAGGAGCCGGCGGGTGTTGTGCGTCTTGATGGCGATGGTCTGCGCGCCAACGCTGTCGAGGATCTGTTTCGTCAGTTCCTTGGACAGCATCCCGTCCGGCGCCGCCGCGAAGACGAGCGCCGCGGTATAAGCCGCGGACAGCCGGTCGCGCAGTTGCGATTCGTGGTAGGCGGCGACGCGCGGCACGAAGAAGATCACTTGCGTCAGCAGGACAAAGCCGACCGTCAGCAACAGCAGCCGGCCGGCGAGGCCAAGGCTCCAGCGACGCCTCCGCATCTTCGCTGGCGTCTCCGCCGCGTCGTCGACCGCAATGGCGGGATTCTGGTCGAGCATCTAGAGAATCCGCCCGGCAAGTTCGTCTTCAATATGAACGCGAATGATATCCTCGAAATTCGTCTCCGCCTTGAAGCCCAAGCTTCGCGCGCGCGCCGCCTCGATCCGGCGGGGCCAGCCGCCGACGATGCGGGCGATGGTTTCGTCCTTTTCGCGCCGGATCCGGGCGACGGCCTTTTCGCCGGCGACTTTGCGCAATGCTTCGATTTGCTCGCCGACCGTGACGGAGACGCTCGGCATGCTGAGGCTCCGGCGGGGCCCAAGTTTATCGGCGCCCAGCGCGGCGGCGTGCAAGAGAAAGCCGACCGCGGCGCGGGGCGAAGCATGCGCGTGACGGACATCCTCCGACACCGGCAGGACCGCCGGCAAACCGGCCAGCGGCTCGCGGATGATATTGGAAAAGAATCCTGACGCCGCCAGATTCGGTTTTCCGGGACGAACGCAGATGGTCGGGAATCTGATGCCGATTCCGTCGAAGAAGCCGCGGCGGGAATAATCGGCGAGCAAGAGTTCGCTGATCGCCTTCTGCGTTCCATAGCTGGTCAGCGGCGTCAGGAAAAACTCATCGTCGATCGTCTCATGGAAAGGCGCGCCATAGACGGCGATCGACGAAGCGAAAACGACCCGCGGCTTATACTTTCCGTCGCTGCGATAATGCTCCTGCCGGATGGCCTCGAAGAGAAAGCGCGTCCCGTCGAGATTGATTGCGTAGCCCTTGTCGAAATTCTGTTCGGCTTCTCCCGAGACGATCGCCGCAAGATGGAAAATTACGTCGGGGCGACCAGCCACAAGACCAGGCGCGGTCGCCGGGTCGGCGATGTCCGCCGCCTTCGCGACGACAGCGAAAGTCGCCTCGGCGGGCCTTGCAGGCTCGACGACATCGACGAGATCGGCGGCGGCGATCGGCGGCCCATTGAGCGCGCCGTCTTTGGCGAGCCGTTCGGCCAATTTGCGCCCGATCATGCCCGCGGCGCCGATGATCAGCACTTTCAAGGGTTTGGCTCCAGGAGACAGCCTCTTTTAGCAGGCGGTTGCGCGCGTTCAACCGGCATCGCGGGCGCCGCGGTAATTTCTGGCTCAAAAGCGCACGCGCGATGCGCGAAAGTCATGGCTTATTTCGGACTCAGGATCGCCCAGTTTTCGACGCACTGGTCGTCCCTTTTTGACTTGGGGAGGCCGGAACAAAATTCAAAGGGGTGTTTCTTGAAGAACGTTTTGGTCGCGACGTTGTTCGTTTTTGCGGCGTGCGGCGTGGCGCAGGCGCAATCTGTCGGACAAGCCTCCTATTACACCTATCCGCGTTCGAACGGTCTCATCGCGGCGCATCGCACGCTCCCCTTCGGCACGCATGTCAGAGTGACCAATCTCGCCAACGGACGATCGGCCACCGTCGTCGTGGTTGATCGCGGGCCGTTCATTCGCAGCCGGATCATCGACGTGTCGACCAGCGCAGCCAATGTTTTGGGCTTTCGCCAAGCTGGCCTCGCCAGGGTCAAAGTCGAGGTCGTCGATCGGTGAGCGCGCGACGTTCAACGCTGACGTTTTCGCCTTCGCCGAATATAGGGGAAGACCGGCGCCAGCGCCTTTGTCGCCGAGACTCTTGAAGTCGCCGACAATAAGTTGGAGAAGGCTGTCGGCCTTTGAGGGGCGTCTGGCTGCGGCCTTCAGAAGGCGGCGAAGCGGAGATGTGGCGATTGGTCCGACTTGGTCCGATCGGGTGGGAAGCCTTCCGCGCCCACGCTTTGGCGCTGGCGCGTCGCATCGCCGGCCTCCTCGTCTTGTCGGCGTCCGTCGCGGTTTGCGCGCCGGCCCTCGCGGAGACGAGAGTCGCGCTGGTCATCGGCAACGGGAATTATCGCTCGGTCCCGGCGCTGACCAACCCGCCCAACGACGCCAAAGACGTTGCCGCCGAGTTGCAATCGCTCGGCTTCAAAGTGACGCTCGGGACGGATCTCGACCTGGTCGGCATGGAGGGGGCGATCGCCGAGTTTGCGCCGGCGGCGGCGAAAGCCGACGTTTCGCTGTTCTACTACGGCGGGCACGGCCTGCAGGTCGCGGGGCGGAATTATCTCATTCCCGTCGACGCCGCGCTGCATGATGAGCAGGACATCGAGCAGCAAACCGTTCATTTCGACGAAGTGATGAAGGCGCAGGCGCAAGGCCAGGGTCTGCACCTGGTGTTTCTCGACGCCTGCCGGACCAATCCGCTGAAGGACGCCTCGCCGGCGATGCATTCCGATGGTTTGGCGCGCGTTGGCGACGCGGCGGGCTTTCTCATCGCCTACGCCACGCAGCCGGACAACGTCGCCTACGACGGCGCGGGCCGCAACAGCCCTTTCGCCCAGGCCTTGCTCGGCCACATGGGGTCGATCGGCGAAGACATTTCAAGCATGATGATCGACGTGCGAAAGGACGTGATCGCGACGACCGGCGGCGCTCAAGTGCCGTGGGAGAATTCGTCGCTCACCCGGCAGTTCTACTTTGCGCCTGGCGAAGCCGCGCAGGGCTCGCCTGAAACGATGCTCTGGCAGCTTGGCGCAGGCCAGAAGGACCCCAATCTTCTGCATATTTATCTCGATCGCTATCCCGAAGGCGCCCATGTCGCCGACGCGCGGGCGCTGGTGGAGGAGATCGGCAAGAAAGGCGCCGCCGCCCCCGTCGCCAAGGAGGATGTCGAGGACCTCCTATGGGGTCTGGCGAAGAGCGGACGAGAACGTCCCTTGGTCGAGCTCTATCTTGCTCGCTACCCAGCCGGCGCGCATGTCCAAGAGGCCAAGGTTCTGCTCGCCAGCCTGCAAGACGCAAAAGACGCCGACGCGCCGGCGGGCATCCTTTGTCAGCGATTTGCGACGCATCCGCGCGACGCGACCGCCAACTTTCCTGGCGTCGATTTGACGACGCTGACGCGCAACGCCGAGGCGGCGATTGACGCCTGCCGCGAGGCTGTCGCCGAGCATCCGAACGAATCGCATTATGTCGCGCTGCTGGCGCGGGCGATGGCGGCCGACGGGCGCCGTGACGAAGCAATCAGCCTCTACAAGAGGGCGGCCGAGGCCGGCGACGCGCGGGCCATGGTGAGCCTCGGGCTGATCTATGAGGCCGGTGACGGCCTGCCCAAAGACGTCAAGGCCGCCGACGATCTCTACGCCAAGGCGGCGGCGCGCGGGAACGCCGACGGCGCGATCAATCTTGCCGTGGCGCTGATGAATGGCGTCGGCGTTGATCGGGACGTTCCGCGGGCGGTCACGCTGCTCAAGGGCGCGGCGGCGGTCGGCTCGGCGATCGCAACGTACGATCTTGGCGTGCTGGCCGATGAAGGGGTCAACGGCGATCGCTCACAAGCGCTGGCGTTGTTTCGCCAATCGGCGAGCCTAGGCGACCCGCGCGGCTATCTCGCCGCGGCGATCCTGCTCGACGAGGGCCGAGGCGTTGGCAAGGATCCGGCGGCGGCGGCCGAAGAACTGTTGCGCGGCGTCGCCGGCGACGCCGGCGAATCCTTCGCGCAGTTGACGGGTAAGGCGGCGTCCTGGTCGCACGACACTCTCAAGGCGATCGAGGAGCGCTTGAAAACGGCCGGCTACTATTCCGGACCGATCGACGGCAAAGGCGGCGCCGCGCTTGCGCCTGCCTTGCGGCAATGGCGCCTGCTCGGACCGCCGCAGAAATCTTGAAAACGTCCGGCAAAAATGCTCACCGCATCGCCTCCGGCGCGGGCGTCAGCTGGAAGCGGCACGTCTCCATAGCGTCGTTCGATCCCGTCGGCGCGCGCTCGGCCACCGGACCGATGTCGCCTTTGGCGAGCACCATGTTCGGCGTGAGGAGCTGGATGTTGGCGCCGATGCCGCGGCCGCGGCCCAGCAGATTTTCGTTCAGCGCATATTGCTTGCCGAGGTCGCGCCGTTGGCCAGCGCTCGCGGCCAGAGCGCTGCGAATCCCCTCAAGGAAAGGGGCGGGCTGGCGCGACATCGCCAGGAGGATGGTTTCCGTATCGCCCGCGGCCACCGGTATGTTGACGTCCGGCGCGGCGGAAAGATCGCGGATGTCGCCCGGCTGCGTCTCGCCAAAAGCGTAGACTTTCGATTGCAACAGCCCGGTGTAGCTGACGCGGAACGTCGCCGAGGAACCGACCGGCATCCGATCATTTGGGGCCAGAGGCACATAGATCGGCGCGGCGCCGGCTGAGGGCGCGGCGGGATCGGCGACCCACACTTGCCAGCTGCAGCCGCCGCCGGGCGGCGGCGCGGTCTGCGGCGCGATCCATCCGACCGGTGATTTCGCGCCGGGCGCGATGTCCGGATTATCGCCGAAAGTCTCGGCGCTGACGCGCTGAAGAAGGGGCCGATCCGCCGACGCAAGATGCAAGCCGATGTTGGCGACGGCCACGTCGGCCGCGGCCAAGGTCGGCGCAGCGACGATCCAGCGCACGCGGGTTGCGCTGGAATAAGTCTTGATGAGGTTCGCGAAGGCGGCGACGTCGGAGTCTCTGGCAAGATCGGCTGGCGTGGCCGCGGCTGTCTCGGCGCCGAGGCCGACGGCGAAGGCCATGGCGAAGGCGGCGGCAATGGCGAGCCGCCGCCGACGATCGCTCTTGCGAGCGTCCGTGGAGACTTCGTTTGTCGCAGTGATTGCGTGATGTCCAAACATGGCTGCGCTCGCTTATTTCAAGTCGGACAAAGTTGACGATCGTTGGTGACCTTGAACTGATATTGGATTTCGGCGCCGAGCTGATCCTGCAGGAAGCTCGCCGTGGTCGTGAGCACCGCTGCGCCTGAAAGGCCTTGCAGGCGCTTGCGCAATTCGTCTTGCACCGCGGAAATCTCGATCGCCGGGTCGCGTGTCGCGACGACGAAGAGACGAACCTCGTCCTCCGTCGACTCGACGGGGATCGCCATCGTCAAATCGAGCAAGTCGCTCGTGCGGCTCGCGGGGAGAATCGAGCGAAACTGGTTGGCGTCGAGAATAACGGGGTCGGCGGCGCGCGAGACCGAGGCGATGAAGATGCGCGGCGGCCGCAGGCGGCTGGCGAAAGGGAGGCCGTCTCGCGCGCTTACGCGCAGCAACAAGTTTTCGCCGCCGAGCACCAGAGGCTGGCGCTGCGCGTCAAAGCACGGCCCGAGCAATTGGAACTTATCGGCCGTCGAATCATAACGCGCCCTTTGCGGGCTCGCGTCATCGGCGGAAGGCTGGATTGATCGGGTCGGCTCCTCCGCGGCTGTCGCGACTGGCAGCCACGCGAGCTCGATCGGCGCGTTGCGCAGCGCGATCCATCCGGCGACGACAAGCGCGACAACAGCGACGGAGATGCTGAGCCACAGGGCGCGCGCGGGCGTAATGATTTCGTGGAGGGCGAAAGGCCCGAGGGCCTCCTCGACGCCCTCGAGCGAGTCGGTGAGAACAAAATCGAGCTTGGCGCCAGCGTCTGCGGCCTCGCTCTTCAGGCGATCGAGAATTGTCGCTTCGGCGACGTCGATGGGGCGGCCATCCGGCGTCGTTGCAGGCAGCACGACCGTCAGCTTTGCGCCTTCCAACGCCAGCCGGTGCTGCACGATATAGTCGCCGACGAGCAAAAGCTTGCCGCGCAACCCATCGACGGGCGCTACCGAAACCGCGGGCGCGCCCGGACCGCTGGGCAGCCTGATTTCGCCGGTGGCGAAGACGATGCCCGGGTCACGCTCGAAAGCCTGGAGGATCGCCGCCAACGCGAGGCCGAGACCGGCCGAGCGAGCGTTCTCGTCGGAAAGGCGTCCAACCTGCAGATCGGATATGCGCAAGTTCCACGGCTGGGCGCGTCCGTTGCGGCGGCCGAGCCACAATTTGGCGCGACGCGCATCAACAAAACGCGTGACCGCCTCGCGCACCGTTTGACCGATGCCATAGAGGCCGAAATCGAACAATTCCGAAATCTGAGGCAAAAGCCGCGCCGGATGAGCTTCCGGCGCGATCTCGCCTGCTATCGCCTCAAAGACCTGCGCGGCTTCGCCATTCGCGCCGACAAGAGGCACGAAAACGCGAGCGCTCATGGGGCCTCGTCCAAGAGCTCAAGCTCAAAAGCCGCCAGATCGGCTTCCTTGATCGTCGTCTCTTCGAGAACGAGGCGCAGGCGTCCGTCGCGATCGAAGGCGCCTTGCGCCTTGAGGCCGCTCGCAAAGACGATCCGTGCGGTCCGGCTGGCGTAAAGGGAGAGGCCGACCAGACCTTGCGCCTGAAGCTCGAGGATCGGCGCGCCCGTGGCCTCGCGGGTCAGCTTGGCCAATACGAGTCCGTCAGCGCTCATCAGGCCGGAAGCAGGAAACCGCCAATCGCCGGTCCCCTTGGCGGCCAGGGCCATGAAAGTCGCCGTCGGGCGGGCGGCCTGGCGTCCGCGCTGCAACGCGTATTGCGCCAAGGCGGTCTGTGTCGTCACCCGTAACGTCCTCAAAAATCGGACAGTTTCGGTCTCATTGAATTGGTTCGCCATCACGGTTCCTCTATAGCTCGCACGGCGCATTTTAGCGTCACGTTCTGGCTTTTGGTTACGGTCTGGCGCGGGCCGCAGCCGCGACGAATTTGGCGGTGCGGGTCGAGAGGTCGTCAAGATACGCTTCAAGATCGTTATCAAAGTCTGACTTCAATCGGCGACGAAGGTAGAGATTGGAGCCCATGACCTCGGCCAAAGAACGGCCGCCCATGATGGCCACCAGCAAGCGCTTCTCTTCGCCGTCGATGGCGCCGGCCGCGTGCGCGGCGTCGAGATAGGGGGCAGCCTCTTCAGCCTCCATCAATGGCTGGTCGGCTTCGGCCTCGGCCTCGACGCCGATGGTCGCCTCGACCGCCTCAAAGGAGGTCAGCAGGGTTTCGTCCTGGCCGGCCAGCCGGGTCAGAATCGCCGATCCGAACAGCGTGGCGGCGAAGGTCCTGGCGTCCTTGAAGCCGGGAACGGGAGCCAGCGCAAAGGCCGCCTCCAATTCGCCCTGGCTCGGCCGTCGTCCGTAGACGCCGCGCATCTCGGCCTTCAGCGCCTTGAGCAGCGCGTTCGCTGATTTCAGGGTGTTGACGCCGATCGCGTCGTCGCCAACCAGCCATTCCTTCGGGCAAAGGCCAAGGCGAAGGACTTCCGCATAAGGCCGGTTGGCCGCGTCCAGGCATTTGAGGATGCGGTTCGAAAGCTCGAAAAGCTCTTTCTGCTCGCTGAACCGGCGCAAGGTCGTGGCCCCGCCGACCAGCGCCTTCCAGATGGACAAAGGCCCTCGCGCCCGGGCCGGGAACGGGCCGACAGCGCGGCTGCTGATCAAACCGGCGAGATTGTCGGCCGAAGAAGGCTCTGCGCCGCGGCTGCCGATCGGCCGATCCAGGACATTGTCGAAATAGAAATCGGCGGCGTCCTCCGCGGTATTGGGCTGCGGATAGGCCCAGACGCCGACCAGGACCTCCGAGTAGCGCCGATTGGCGGCGAGCGCCCGACGAACCTTCTCGTATAGGGAAAAGGGCTTAATGACGATGGTCGGCTCGCGCTCGCTCAATACGTCGTTGCCATTGACGAGATTGGCGAGATGGCCGGCAAAATAGGCGACAATGTCGCGCCCGCCTTTCGGCGCCGAGCCTGAACTCATGGATCGCGTTCTCGCCTGTGCTTCTGACGCATAACCGAAATCCGGGCCCCAAAGACCGGCGCGGTCAGCATCGCCCCTTAACCATCTCGCTTCGTCGATCGCCACGGCGCGGATCCCTGTTTCTATAGCACATCTTTGATTTGCGGTCTGAGGCGGCGGGCGACGCTGGCCGCGGCCTCGCGGCCGCCGGTTGGTTCGCCCGGGCGAGGACCGGGACAGGCCGCGTCCTTACGCCTTCCTTATGCGGCGCGGCCCAATCCCGAATGGATTGCTTATGCCGCTTGGCGGCATCTCCGCGCTCCCTGAACATAAGGAGGCAGGCCATGCTCGATCTCATCTACGCCGGGATCGGCGCGCTTTTGATCGCGCTCATGTGGCTCTACGCCGACGCTTGCCGCCGTCTTTGAAGGAAAGGGCCATGGTCGAACCTATCATCGGCTTGTTGGTCGGCGTCCTCCTGGGCGCCTACCTGCTCTACACGCTCATTTATCCGGAAAAATTCTGAAGAAGGCGCGGCCCGTCCGCGAAGGCCCTACCCATGACACTCGTCGGCTGGTCGGAAATTGCGATCGTCCTAGCGCTGGTGCTCGCGGCGTCGATCCCGCTCAGCGCGTTCATCCACAAGGTCATGGCGGGCGAGCGTACCTGGCTCTCCCCCGTCTTGCTGCCAGTCGAACGCGGCTTCTATCGTCTCGCCGGCGTCGACGAGACCCGCGAGCAAAGCGCGTATGTTTATACGATCGCCATGATCGCGTTCTCGATCGCGGGCTTTCTATCGCTCTATGCGATCCAGCGCTTGCAAGGCGTTTTGCCACTCAATCCGCAAGGCTTCAGCGGGGTTGATCCGGCCCTCGCTTTCAACACGTCGACCAGCTTCATCACCAATACGAACTGGCAGAACTATGGCGGCGAGACGACGATGACTCATCTCACCCAGATGATAGGCCTCACCGTCCATAACTTCGTCTCCGCGGCGACGGGTCTTGCCCTGGCCTACGCCTTGGTGCGCGGCTTCGCGCGCTCCAACGCGGCGACGGTCGGCAATTTCTGGGTCGATCTCACCCGTTGCACGCTTTATATCCTTTTGCCGATCTCCATCGTCGGCGCTTTCGCGCTCCTGTTCTCCGGTGTGCCGCAGACGCTGGCCGGCTCGGTAGACGCCAATACCCTCGAAGGCGCGAAGCAGACGATCTCGCTTGGTCCGGTGGCGAGCCAAGAGATCATCAAGGAATTGGGCACGAATGGCGGCGGTTTCTTCAACGCCAACTCCGCCCATCCTTACGAAAATCCGAACGTATGGTCGAACATCATCGAGAACTGGGCGCTGCTGGTCATTCCGGTCGCCTCAGTCCTCGCCTTCGGCCGCGCCGTCGGCGATCTGCGACAAGGTCGGGCGATTCTGGTCGCCATGGCCATTCTGCTGCTTGTCGGCGTCGTCGTCTCCTATTGGGCGGAGGCCGCTGGCAATCCGTTGCTCACCGCGCTCGGCGTCGACCCTGCGCAGGGCAATATGGAGGGCAAGGAGGTTCGTTTCGGTCAGGCGTTCAACACCCTATGGGCCAACGCGACGACCGGCACCAGCACCGGCGCGGTCATCGCAATGCACGATTCTTTCACGCCGCTTGGCGGCTTGATGCCGCTTTTCAACCTGCTCGCCGGCTGCGTCTGGCCGGGCGGCGTCGGCGCCGGCCTCTACGGCTTCCTCGTCGTCGCGATCCTCGCCGTCTTCATCGCCGGTCTGATGGTCGGCAGCACGCCGGAATATCTCGGCAAGAAGATCGAAGCGCGCGAGGTCAAGCTCGCCATGTTCGCGGTGCTGATCTATCCGCTCAGCGTGCTCGGCTTCTCCGCGGCCTCTGTCCTGCTGCAGACGGGGCTCGACAGCCTCGGCAATTCGGGACCGCACGGCCTCAGCGAGATCATCTACGCCTACGCCTCGCAGAACGCCAATAACGGCTCGGCTTTCGCCGGCCTCAACGGCAATACGCTTTGGTACAATACGACGGGCGGCATCGTCATGCTGCTTGGCCGCTTCGCCTATGTCATCCCGGTTCTCGCGATGGCCGGCTCCTTGGCTGCGAAGAAGAAAGCGCCGCCGTCCGCGGGCACATTCCCGACGACGGGTGCGCTCTTTATCGCCCTCCTGATCGGCGTCGTCGTCATCCTGTACCTTCTCCAATATTTCCCTGCCCTGGCGTCCGTCAGCGACTCAGACGCAGGACCCGGCGCGGTCATTCCGAAACGCGATTACATCGACGTCGCTGACGTAGTGCGCACGGCTGTCGAGCGCGCGCGCAAGACTTTTCCAGATCAGCGGGCTGCGATCAATCTCGCGCGCGACCTGCCGTTCGTCCGCGGCGATTCCAATCTCATCAAGCAGGTTCTGTTCAATCTCTTGGACAACGCGCATAAATACGGCGACGACGCCGGGGTCCCATCCATGCGCGCCGCGACGGCCCCGACGTGGTCATCAGCGTCACCGACGAGGGGCCGGGAATCAAGCAAGCCGATCTCGAACGCGTGTTCGAAAAATTCTATCGCGGCGGCCGCGCCGACGGGCGCAAGGCGGGGACCGGCCTCGGCCTTTCGATCGCGCGTGGACTTGTCGAGGCGATGGGTGGCAAAATCCACGCCGAGAGCCCGGCGGTCCGCCGGCGGGGCGCGCGGATCGTCATGCGCTTCCCTGCCGCCGAGCCGCCGCCGAAACGATAAGGCCCCGTCATGACGGCCTGCCGCGTCCTGGTGGTTGACGACGAGCCGCAAATCCAGCGCTTCCTCGGCCCGGCGCTCGGCGCGGCCGGCTACGACGTGATGCAGGCGGCGACGGGAGGCGAGGCGTTACGGCTGATCGCGACAAAGGCGCCCGACGTGGTCGTGCTTGATCTCGGCCTGCCGGACATGGATGGAAAAGACGTCCTGCGCGATGCGCGCAACTTTTGTTCTGCGCCGATCGTCGTCCTCTCGGCGCGCGATCGCGAGGCGGAAAAAATCGCGGCGCTCGATCTTGGCGCCGACGACTATGTCGAAAAGCCTTTTGCGATAGGCGAGCTGCTCGCACGCCTGCGCGCCGCGCTTCGCCACCGCGCCGGCGCCGCCAGCAAGGCCGAGCGGGTCGAGATCGAAGGTCTGGTCGTTGATTTCGTCAAAAGGCGGGTGACCAAGAACGGCGCGCCGGTCAAGCTGACGCCCCGCGAATATGAGGTCTTGAGCGCGCTCGCCCGCCACGCCGGCCGCGTGGTGACCCACGGCCAGATTCTTACCGCCGTGTGGGGACCTTGCGCACAAGGACGACACGCAATATCTCAGGGTCTTCGTCGGCCAATTGCGCGCCAAGATCGAGAGCGACCCCGCCGCCCCGACGATCATCAGGACCGAATCCGGGATTGGCTATCGCTTCGGCGAGTGAGCAGGAATTGGGGCGCCCGGCTCGCGATAGGTTCGGCTTTCGACAACCGCGGGCGCCCCGTTGCATAGGATGCGCCCGGCGCGGGTGTCGGGCGTCGAGACGAAAAGATGGAAGAGGGGCTTTGTGAATCTCGCACGCCGGATCTTCAGAAGCGCAGCGCTGCGGAAGTATCTGAGGCGCGGACTTCCGCGCGAGCCGTACGCTTCTTTTGGCGCGCCCGCCGACCAACACTCGTCTTTCAGGAACGACCTCGAACGCGAATTCTATGGCCATCAGGGCAGACAGATTCACAAATGGGGCCACTATTTGGAGGTCTACGATCGGTTTTTTGCGCCGCTCAAGCATGCCGGCAGGCCGGTCGGGCTTCTCGAACTCGGCGTCCAACACGGGGGTTCGTTGCAGCTATGGCGCAAGTATTTCGGCCCAAGCGCGCGCATCGCCGGAATAGACGTTGATCCGAGGACGGAATTCGAGTCGGAGAACATCAAGGTGTTCATTGGGTCGCAGGCCGATCCGGCGACGCTGGACCGCGCCGCCCAATGGCTCGACGCCCTTGATATCGTGATCGACGACGGTAGCCATGTGGCGAGCCATCAAAGCGCCAGCCTCGATCATCTGTTTCCGCTCCTTTCGCCCGGCGGGTTTTATATCTGTGAGGACCTCCATACGAGTTATTGGCGCAGCTATGAAGGAGGGTACAGAAGACGGGGCGCCTTCATCGAGCGGATAAAGCGCCTTATCGACGATATGCACGCTTGGCACCATC
>DATGHD010000118.1:0-5603 GCA_035308145.1 Roseiarcus sp. | reverse complement strand
ATTTGCAATTTGACAGCGTAACCCGCGACTACAGCTATACGCTGCCCGGCGGCTTCCGCCATGTCGTGTCGAGCGATTCGATCGACACCGCGCAACTTGGGGTCAACTACAGGTTCTGAGCCAAAGCCAGGACCTTCCTTCCTGGTTAACCCCCTCGCCTCTGGCGAGGGGGTTTTTTCTCGACTGGAGCGTTACGCCGCGAGGCGGACTTCGATCGTCAGGTGCGACAGCGAGCGGAAGCGCGCCAGCTTCGCGCGGTAGTAGTCGGCGTCTCTTCGCTTCGGCGTGACGATGCAAAGGATGGCGCCGAGATGTCCAGGCCCCAATCGCCAAAGATGCAGATCGGCGATTTGGTCGCCCTCGCTCTCGATGGTTTGACGGAGATTGTCCGCCATGCGCCGATCCGGGTTCATGTCGAGCAGGATCGCGCTGGTGTCGCGGACAAGACCGAAGGCCCAACTGGCGATGACGCATGCGCCAATAATGCCGGCGAGCGGGTCCATCCACAGCCAGCCGAAGACCAGGGCGAGGGTGAGGCCGCCGATGACCAGGACCGAAACGGCGGCGTCGGCCATGACGTGGATGACAGCCGCGCGCATGTTGTTGTCGCGCGCCGCTGCGCCATGGACATGCTCGTGTTCTTCGAAAGTGAGGCGGGAGCTTTGCCCATCAAGGACGAGGTTGGCGTCGAAAGCGTGCGGTTCGGGAATTTCCTCGATGGATTCGAGATAGCCGCCGCGATCCGCGAAAGAGAAGATTTGGCGCGCGCCATCCGGCCGGATGGTCTCGATCGCAGCCGCCGCCGCGTGGAGCGCAGGACCTGTCTCAGCGCGTAGACGAAAGCGCGGCGGCGCGCCGTCCTCGAATATTTCCAGCAGGACCGCTCCGTCCGTGGCCGCAATCCGACGCGATTCGTCGTGAGCATGCTCGGCATGCGCAAGCCCGTGCTGATGGCCATGGCTGTGCCCATGATGATCGCCGCCGCCAAGCAGCCAGGCGCTGGCGACATTGACGGCGAGGCCGAGGCAAGCGATTGGAATGGCCTCCGCAAAATGGATCGGCACGGGCGTGAAAAACCGCGTGGCGGATTCGTAACCGATCAGCAAGGCAATCATCGCCAGGATGATCGCGCTGGTGAATCCGGCAAGATCGCCGAGTTTGCCCGTGCCGAATGTGAAGCGGGAATCGCCCGAGTGCCGGCGGGCGTATGTATAGGCCAATGCGGCGAGCAGCAGGGCGCCGGCGTGGGTGCTCATATGGAGGCCGTCGGCGACAAGCGCGATCGAGCCGAACAACAAGCCGCCGATGATCTCGGCGACCATCATGGCGCCGCAAAGCCAGATGACCGCCCAAGTCCGCCGTTCGCTTTCCCGATGACTTTCGTCCAGAAAAACGTGGCTGTGGAAGGCTGGGTAAGCGCCGCCGCCCTCGCTCATCGGGTTCCTCACTTCAAATAGGTCCGCACCACGTCAAGCAACTGATCAGCCGCCGCGATGTTCAGGGCATGGGGGTGCCGCTCGGCGTCAACGAGATGGGTGCGCACGTGGTCCTCGACGACCTCAGCCATCAGCCCGTTCAGCGCGCCGCGCGCGCCGGCGAGCAGATGCATGATCGCCTCGCAGCCCGCTTCTGTGTCGAGCGCCCGCTCGATGGCCTCCACCTGGCCCCGGATGCGACGCACGCGCGCCAGGAGCTTTTGTTTTTCGCGGATCGTATGAGTCATGCTCGCCTATAGAATAGCCCCCTACCCTATGCAAACCCAGAGCATGCGCTTCGAGCCATCGATCGCGGTCGGCGGGCTGGCGAATGCGATTATTATTCGATATAACTAACTGCGACGATTTGGCGCAATCGGACGGCGGTGGCAGCCGAAGCCGACGCGGGCAGGGAGGAGACAATGGCGACAATTCGCGGAACAGCGGCCGCGGGCGGAAGCCTGACGCGGCGACAGGCTCTCGTGACCGCCGGGGCGGGCGGCCTCGCGCTGGCGGCCAGCTGGCGATCGGCCAAAGCCGCTGGCGCGACGGACGTGCTGAAAATCGGCTTCATCAGCCCGCGCACCGGCGCGCTCGCCGGCTTTGGCGAGACGGATGGCTATGTGCTGGATCTCGCCCGAAAGTCGCTGACGAGAGGCCTCCTCTTCGGCGGCACGTATTATGACGTGAAAGTCCTTGACCAGGATACGCAATCAGACCCCGCCAGAGCCGGCCAGCTCGCCAAGAACCTGATCAACGGCGAAGGCGTCGATCTGATGCTGGCGGTCTCGACGCCGGAGGTGATCAATCCGGTCGCCGACGCCTGCGAAGCGGCGGGCGTGCCCTGCATGTCGACGGTCATGCCATGGGAAGCCTGGTATTTCGGCCGCGGCGCCAAGCCCGGCCAACCCTCCCCGTTCAAATGGACGTACCATTTCGGCTTCGGCGTGGAAGAGTTCCACAAGACCTATGTGTCGCTCTGGGCGAATGGCGGCATCGAGACCAATAAGAAAGTCGGCGTGTTGCTGCCGAACGACGCCGACGGCAACGCCATCCGCGAGCACCTGGTGCCGGCTCTCGCCAAGGACGGGTTCACGATGATCGACCCCGGCCCTTACGAGGACGGCACCACCGATTACTCGGCCCAGATCGCGACGTTCAAGAAGGAGAAGTGCGAGATTTTCAACTCCTTCCCCATCCCGCCCGATTTCGCCGCCTTCTGGCGCCAGGCCGCGCAGCAGGGCTATACGAAGATGGTCAAAATCTGCCAAACCGCCAAGACGGGCCTCTTCCCGCCGACGGTCGAAGCTTTCGGCGCGCTCGGCGTCAATTTTTCGAGCGCGGCGTACTGGCACAAGGCCTTTCCGTACAAGTCCTCGCTGACCGGCGTCTCGGGGACGGAACTCGCCGACGGCTACGAGGCGGCTACTGGCAAGCAATGGACCCAGCAACTCGGCGCTTCGCTGGCGCTGCTCGACGCCGGCGTCGAAGCGCTTGTCCGGAGCGGCGCGCCCAAGGACAAGGCCAAGGTCGCCGAGGCGTTATCCAAGCTCAATGTCGTGACGATCAATGGCAAGGTGGACTTTACGTCAGGCCCGGTGCCGAATGTCTCGCCCGGCCCGATCATCGGCGCGCAATGGGTCAAGGCCAAGCCAGGCTCGAAATTCAAGCTCGACTATGTGACGACTGATCACGCGACCGACCCGAACGTGCCGATCGAGGCGAAGCTCGTTCCGTACAATTCATGAGCGAATGAACGAAGGGGCCGTCAAAGCGGAGCCGATCCTCGCCGCCAGAGGGATCGTCAAGCGCTTCAACGCGCTGACCGTCCTCGACGGCGTGGATTTTTCGATGCGCGCCGAGGAGGCGGTGGGGATCGTCGGGCCGAACGGCGCCGGCAAAACGACGCTCCTCTCCATCCTTTCCGGCGCGCTCAGCCCGAGCGCCGGAAGCGTCAGTTTTCGCGGCCGCGACGTGACGCATCTTCCCGCCCCGGAGCGATGCCGGCAGGGTCTTGCCCGCACCCATCAAATCCCGCGCCCGTTCGGCGGCATGACCGTCTTCGAGAATGTCTTCGTCGCCGCGGCCAACCGGCCGCGCTTTTCGCGCGCCGAAGCCTATGATCTCTGCGTCGAATCGCTAAACCTCTGCGGCATGACCAGCCTCGCCAACCGGCGCGCCGAGACGCTTGGCCTGCTTGACCGCAAGCGCCTGGAGCTCGCCAGGGCGCTCGCCGCCTCGCCTGTCGCGCTGCTGCTTGACGAGATCGGCGGCGGTCTCACCGACGCCGAGGCGAGCGAGTTTGTCGACGTCGTCAAGGAGTTGAAACGTCGCGGCATTGCGTTGATCTGGATCGAGCATATCGTCCACATCCTGCTGCAGGTCGCCGACCGCCTCGTCTGCATGGACGCCGGCCGCATCCTGGCCGAGGGCGACCCGCGCAAAGTGATGGCGGATCCGGCGGTGATCGAAGCGTACCTCGGCGGCGCGGCGGCATGAGCGCGCTCAGCGTTGAGAATCTCGACGCGCGCCACGGGCTCTTGCAAGCGGTGCGCGGCGTCAGCTTCAATCTCGAGAAGGGACAGACGCTGGCGCTGGTCGGCGCGAACGGCGCCGGCAAGACGACGCTGCTTAGGGCCATCGCCGGCGCGCATCCCACCTTCGCGGGGCGCGTCTTGCTCGACGGCGTCGAACTCGGGGCGATGCGCGCGCATGAGCGAACGCGCCGCGGGATTGCGCTCGTTCCCGAAGGACGACGGCTGTTTGCGGCCATGACGGTTGAGGACAATCTCAAGCTCGCCGGCGGCGTCGGCCGGCCTGGGCCCTGGACCATCGACAAGGTGATGGCGGCCTTCCCCAATCTGAAGGCCCGGCGCAGGGCTTTGGCTGCCAGCCTTTCCGGCGGCGAGCAGCAGGCGACCGCGATCTGTCGCGCCTTGATGACGAATCCGGACGTGCTCTTGCTCGATGAAGTCTCGCTCGGCCTTTCGCCGTTGGCGGTCGAGCGCGTCTATCAGTCCCTGCAAGGGCTGATGCGCTCGGGCGCGACGATCATGCTGGTCGAGCAGGACCTCAATCGCGCGCTTCGCGTCGCCACCAGAATCATTTGCATGTTGGAAGGGCGCTTCGTCGCCGAAGGCAAAGCCTCGGCGATGACCCGCGAGGAAATCACCGCCGCTTATTTCGGGCTCAATCGCGCGGGCGCGCCGCATCAAGGAGCCGCGCCGCCATGATCCTCGTCAACCAGATCATTCAAGGCATTCTGCTCGGCGGCTACTACGCGCTGATCGCCTGCGGCCTTTCTTTCATGTTCGGGGTGATGCGGATCATCAATCTCGCCCATGGCGCCTTGGCGATTCTCGCCGCTTACGCGCTCTTCGTTCTCGCCGATCAATACGCGCTCTCGCCTTTCGTCGCGCTGATCGTCGTCCTACCGGCCATAGCGGCGATCGGCTGGGCCTTGCAACGCGGCGTTCTCGAACGCAGCGCCGAGGGCGGCGTCTTGACGCCGATTCTTGCGACATTCGGCCTCGCCATCGTCATCGAGAATCTCTTGTTCGAGCGCTTCGGCGCCGACACGCGCTCGCTCGCGCCCTATGTCGACACGCTGTCGTATGATTCTTGGAGCGTCACGGAGGACATCGACATCGGCAAGCTCGCGGCGCTGATCCTCATCGCCGCGATCGTCGAACTCGGCGGCTTGCAGCTTCTGCTCTCCCGCACCCAGATCGGGCGCGCCATCAGGGCGACTGCCGAGGACGCCGACACCGCCGGGCTCGTCGGCGTCGACGCCCGCTTCGTCAAGGCGGTGGCGACCGCCATCGCCATGGTCACGGTCGGCATCGCCGGCGCCGCGCTGGCCTTGCGCGCGACCTTCGATCCTTATGCCGGACCCTTGCAATTGATCTTCGCCTTCGAGGCCACGGTGATCGGCGGCGCCGGCTCGCTTTGGGGCACGCTGATCGGCGGCATCGTGCTCGGCGTCGCGCAAAGCCTCGGCGCGCAGATAAGCCCGCAAGGCTTTTTCCTCGCCGGCCACGGCGTGTTTCTGGCGATCATCCTGGCGCGCGTTTTCATCGCGCAGGAAACGTTGCGCGCCAAGCTGCCGAAGTTTCGAAGGGGTGCGTC
>DATGHD010000117.1:0-8082 GCA_035308145.1 Roseiarcus sp. | reverse complement strand
GCGCTCGGCGTCAAGGAGGTGCGCAAGGTCCTGGATTTCGTCCGGCGCATCAAGGAATCCGGGCGGGCCTCGATCTATATCGAGCACAACCTCGCCCATGTGCACGAGGTCGCCGATCGTCTCGTCGTGCTCGACCGCGGCGAGATCGTCGCCGAGATGCGGCCGCATGAGATGACCGTCGCCGAGCTCACCGAATATCTCATCGAACTCCAGCACGAGCGGTGAGAGGAGCCTGACATGCCGAACGCGCCGCGCTCCCGATCGCTGACCCGAATTGAAGGCCTGCCGATCATCGTCGTCTCGATCCTGATCATCGGTCTTTTCATGATCACGGCGCCGAGCGTGTTCTTGAGGCCCGAAATCTACACTTCGACGATGATGTCGACGGCGCCGCCGCTGGTGCTGCTGGCGACCGGCCTCACTTTCGTGATCGGCGCCGGCGAGATCGATCTTTCCTTCCCCTCGATCATCGGCTTTTCCGGCTGCGCCTTCGCGATTCTCTTCAAGCTGCACGATCTCGGCTGGATCGCGATCCTCGCCGCCTTGGCGGCCGGAATCTTCATCGGCTTCGTCAATGGCGTGCTGGTCGCCAAGATCGGCATCCCGTCCTTCATCGCGACCCTCGGCACGGGCTTTTTCTGGAACGGCATGGCGACCTTCTGGTCGGGCGGCAAATCCTACGCCTTGCGCGGCGTCGAGGATTCGAGCGTCTACCAGGTCATTGTCGGCCGCTTGCCGATCGGCGATCCGGCGACTTACGCCTGGTACACGCAGATCTCGGTCCAATCGATCTGGACCGCGATCATCGTCGTCTTTCTATGGTTCATCCTCAATCGCCATCGTTTCGGTGAGAATCTCCTGTTCATCGGCGATTCGAACGACGTTGCGCGCGTGGTCGGCGTCGACGTCGATCGCGAAAAGATCAAGCTCTTTACTTTGATGGGCGCGCTCGCGGCGGTCGCCTCGATCATGCTGACGCTGGAGGATCGCAACTACTTCGGCAACCAGGGCCAGGGGTATCTTCTTCTCGCCATAGCGTCCGTTCTGATAGGCGGCACGTCGATTTTCGGCGGCAAGGCGACGATCGTCGGCACCTTCTTCGGGGCGATCATCATCTATCTGATGGAGCCCGGCCTGGTCGCCGCCGGCGCGACGGCGGAGACGGTCCAGATCATGCGCGGCTTGGTCTTTCTCATCGCCGTCATCTTCTATTTGTTCATGGAGGAGCCGGCGCGGCGCAAGGCGCTCTTCGCCCGGTTCGCCTTCAGGTCGAGTTCCGGTCCGGCGCATCCGGCCGGCGAGCGCCCCGCGCATCCGACGCGGGGTTCATGACCGGGGTTTAAGGCCCCGCCACAGGGAGGGACTGATGACATTAAAATATGCTCTTCTCGCCGGGGCCGCGGCCCTGAGCTTAACCGCCGTCGGCTCCGCCGGCGCGCAAGCGGCCGACGCGCCCGGCAAGGGCGTTACGATCTATATGCAGATGGGCGGCAATCCAGGCGACGGGGCGACGCTCGCCCGCCAGACCGGCGCGGCGGCCGCCGCCGCGGCGCTCGGCGTCGACAAGCTCAATACGCAATTCTCGGCCTGGGCGCCCGAGACGATGATCGCGCAGTTCAAGGAAGCGCTGGCGGCGAAACCCTCCTGCATCGTCATCATGGGCCATCCCGGCTCCGACGCCTTCGCGCCGCTCGTCAAGCAGGCGGTCGATCAGGGCATCGTCGTGACGGACGGCAATTCGCCGCTGACGCCGCTGCAGAAGGAATACGGCACGAAGGGCTTCGGCTATGCCGGCGTCGATCTCTACGCCGGCGGCAGCCTCACCGCGCAGAACATGATCGCCGACGGCAAGCTGAAGGCCGGCGATGAAGCGATGGTCTATGGCGTCTTCAGCCAGGCCGAGCGCGGCCAGTCAGAGAAAGGCCTCGCCGACACGCTGGAGAAGGCGGGACTGAAGGTTGACCGGCTCGAGATCACGCAAGAAGCCAATTCCGACGTGTCGCTGGCGGTTCCGATCTTGACTGCGTACGTACAAGCCCATCCCAACCTCAAGGCGATCGGCACTCAGCACGGCGGCATCACCTCGATCCTCGCCGACGTTTTGAAGAAGGCCGGCAAGAAGCCCGGCGACATCACCGTCGGCGGCATCGACCTTGCGCCGGCCACGATCGACGGGCTGAAGTCGGGTTACATTTCGGCGACGCTCGACCAGCTTCTGTACCTGCAGGGCTTCATGCCCGTGGTGCAATGCGTGATGACCGCCAAGTACAAAATGCCCGGCCTGAGCCTGAACACCGGCGCCGGCGTCGTCACGCCGCAATCGATCGGCGGCTTGGTCAAGCTGATCGACGACGGCATTCGCTGAGCGGCGCATTCGAGGGAGGCGAGTCATCGCCTCCCTCACGCAGGATAGACCGCTAGCTAATCTTCCCAGTCTTCGACTCACAAGCTCGCAATCCGCCGAAATTCGCGCAAGTTTCGCGTGATCAGAATCAAAGAGTGGGCGAGCGCCTGTGCGGCAATAAGCGCGTCATAAGGACCGATCGGCACCCCCTCGGCGGCAAGCGTCGCGCGCAGATGGCCGGCGCGGCGCACGTCCTCCCGATCCAACTCTAAGACAGGGAAACGAAACGCATCGACGCGCCTCAAGTTCTCGCCCGCATGCCGCCCACGATAGGCGCGATAGTACAGTTCATGCGCCACAATGGCAGGAATGGCGAAATCGGTTTTCAAGCCAATAGTCCGCCGTTCACGCCCCCTTTTCGACGATCTCCATCGCCAGCTTCGCCATCATCGGCACGGCTTGGCCCAACTGGCGGCCGCGCAGCGGGTTCGAGGCGTTGCCGTCGAGCGCGCGCTTGTAGACGCCCTGCGCGATCGAGGCGTAGCGGAAGAAGCAGAAGGCGAGCAGGAACGGCCAATCGGGCGCGCCGGCGATGCCGGCATGCCGGCAATAGGCCGCGACATATTCGGCTTCCGTCGGAATGCCGATCGCCGCGCGGTCGACGCCGGCGAGGCCTTTCGATTCGCCGACGCGCGGCGCCGATCCCGAAGCGCTCGGCAGGCGCCATTGCATGCATTGGTAGGCGAGATCGGCGAAGGGATGGCCGAGCGTCGACAATTCCCAATCGAGCACCGCCTTGAGCTTCGGCGAGCCTTTGTCGAAAATCATATTGTCGATGCGCCAGTCGCCATGAACGAGCGCGACGCGGCCGTCGTCGGCCGGAACATGTCCGGCGAGCCAGGCCATCAGCTCATCCATGTCGGCGATCTTGTCCGTCTCGCTAGCCCGATATTGCTCGCTCCAGCGCTGCAGCTGGCGGGCGAAATAATTGCCCGGCTTGCCGAAATCGGAGAGGCCGACGGCCGCGATGTCGATTCGGTGAAGATCGGCGAGCCGGGCGCTCATTTCCTCGAAGATCGGCGCGCGTTCGGCGCGCGGAAGCTCGGGCAGGGCGGGATCCCAGAAAATGCGGCCTTCGACATGCTCCATCAGATAGAAGGCCGAGCCGATGACGCCATCGTCCGCGCAGAGCGCCAGCGGGCGCGGGACAGGAAAGCCGACGCCGTGCAGCGCGCTCAACACGCGGAATTCGCGATCAACGGCGTGAGCCGATTTCAGGAGCTTGCCCGGCGGCTTGCGCCGCAGCACGTAGCGCCGCGTCGGCGTTTCGATGAGGTACGTCGGATTGGACTGGCCGGTCGGGAATTTGGTTGCGACGAGCGGCCCGTGAAAGCCTGGGACATGCGCGCCCGCCCAAGTCTCGACCGCGGCGGCGTCGAGCGACAGCGGCGGAGCGGCTAGGTCGGCGGTCATGTGGGCTGTGTCATTCCCGCGCAAGCGGGAATCCAGGAACCGCGGCGCCTCAAGGAGAGGCCGTGCTGGATTCCCGCTTGCGCGGGAATGACACGGCGGAAGCATCGGCGTCCCAACATGCATTCTCTAAGCCGGCGGCTTGTTCGAATAGCGCTTCAATTCATTCTTCGCGATGACGCGGCGATGCACCGCGTCCGGCCCATCGGCGAGGCGCAGCGTACGGACATGCACCCACATATCGGCAAGCGGCGTATCCTGGCTCACCCCGGCGCCGCCATGCATCTGGACGGCTTCGTCGATGACTTTCAGCGCGACTCGCGGCGCGATCACCTTGATCTGCGAGATCAAAGGCGCGGCGGCGCGCGCCCCTTGCGTATCCATGGCGTCAGCCGCTTTCAGGCAGAGCAGCCGCGCCATTTCGATCGACATGCGCGCCTCGGCGATGATGTCGTAATTGGCGCCGAGATCGACGAGCTTGGCGCCGAAGGCCTCGCGCGTTTGCGCGCGCCGGCACATCGCTTCGAGCGCCCGCTCGGCCTGGCCGATTGCCCGCATGCAATGGTGGATGCGGCCCGGCCCAAGCCGTCCTTGCGCGATTTCGAAGCCGCGCCTACGGCCGAGGATCAGCGCGTCCTTTGGCGCGCGCACGTCCTTGAAGCGAATGTGCAAATGGCCATGCGGCGCGTCGTCATGGCCATAGACCTTCATCGCCCTGACCTTCTCGATCCCCTTAGTCGCCGCGGGAACGAGCAGCATCGAATGGCGCTGGTGGCGCTTTTCCGCGTCAGGGTCGGTGAGCGCCATGACGATATAGAGCGAACAGCGCGGATCGCCGGCGCCTGACGACCACCATTTCTCGCCATTGAGGACCCATTCATCGCCTTCGAGCTTCGCCTCCATGGCGATATTCGTCGCGTCGGACGAGGCGACGCCGGGCTCGGTCATCAGATAGGCCGAGCGGGCCCGGCCTTCGAGAAGATCGGGCAGCCAGCGCGCTTTCTGCTCGGGCGAGCCGAAGCGCTCGATCACCTCCATGTTGCCGGTGTCCGGCGCCGAGCAATTGAAGACTTCGGAAGCATGCGGCGACCAGCCCATTTCTTCGGCGAGATAGGCGTATTCGACGGTGGTCAGGCCGTAGCCCTTGTCTGAGTCCGTGAGCCAGAAATTCCACAGGCCTTTGGCCCGCGCCTTGGTCTTCAGCCCCTCGAGGATTTCCGTCATCCGTTTGGTCGGCTTGAACCGGTCGCCGCCGCGCCCGACCTCGGCCTCATATTCCTCTTCGAGCGGCATGATCTCATCGCGCACCATGGCGCGCACCGCCGCCACCAGCGGCTTCACCTTCTCCGTCATGCCGAGATTCACGGGGGCGTCTCCTCAAATATTTCATTTTGGGCCAGTTGAGCCGTATTCGATGGCTGAGGCAAGAAGCCCAAAGATTTCAATATCGACTCTGCCGGGACTGCAAGCTTCGCCAAATTTCATCCCTTGCCGAATTGGGCGATATCAAAGGCTTGGCGCGAAAAAATTTGGAAATGATTTTTTGATCGTCTCCGTCGCCCATTGTCATCCCGTCGGATGAGCCAAACAGTATAGGGGCGACTGCCCATCTCATAAAGAATTTGTCGCGATGCTTGGAAGCGGCTGCGCCGCCGTAAGCTAGGCTAACGCTCCGTTTTGACAGATTCGATTACCGTCATTTGCGAGGAGCATAGAGCTCGCCTAAAAGCACAGGCGGCTCCGCTTACGCCTTAGCCGCCAACCAACGCGTTGTCGAGCTCATTGGCCCTGACCGCCGCGTCGCGCTTGCTGAGCCGGCCGAAATACTCGACGAAGGTCGGGCGCTTTTCGAGGCTGCCGAAAGATAGGCCGAAGCCGACATGCGAGCCGACATAGACGTCGGCGGCGCTGAATCGCTCGCCGAGGAGATAGGGGCTTTTCGACAGCGCCCCTTCAAGCGTGTCGAGCACGTCCTTGTAGCTGCCATAGCCGGCCATGCGCTCGCGGCCCGGCGGCAAGACGAAGTTGAGCGCCTTGTTGGTGGTGGCCGCCTCGAAGGGACCGGCGGCGAAGAACAGCCAGCGATAGTACGGCCCGCGCAACCGGCTGCCGGCCTGCGGCGCAAGGCCGACTTCCGGAAAAGCGTCGGCGAGATAGGCGCAGATCGCGGCGGCCTCGGTGACGACGATGTCGCCATGTTTGATCGCCGGGACTTTGCCCATCGGATTGATGGCGAGATAGGCGGGCGACTTGATCGAGGCGCCAAATTCGAGCGTCTCCGTGCGATAGGGCTGGCCGACTTCCTCCAGCATCCAACGGGCGATGCGGCCGCGCGATTGCGGATTGGTGTAGAAAACGAGTTCGTCGGTCATCGGGCGTTCCGTGAAGGGCGAGGCATGGTAGCGCGGCGCGCGTGAAGAAATAAAGGCGGAGCGGCGGCTGTAGAGGCGCCGTCCTCCCCCGTGAAGCGAAGCGGAACGGGGGAGGGGGACCATGCGAAGAGGGTGGAGGGGGCCGCTGAGTTAGACGCAAATCCTATACGCTGCGCCCCCACCGCGCTTAAGCGCGGTCCCCCTCGCCCGCTTTCGTGGGGGGATCGCGCCCCGCGCTGTACTATCGCGTCCCTACTTCGGGAAGGGCGCTGGATTATCCGACAGGGTCTGCAAATAGGCCAAGATATCGGCGCGCTTTTCGGGGCTCGGCTCGCCAGGGAAGGTCATCTTGGTGCCGGGCTCCATCGCTTGCGGCCCCTTGATGAACTTGAAGAGCTCGTCATAGGTCCATTCGCCGCCCATGCCCTTCAACACGTCGGAATAGCCGAAGCCTGGCACAGAGGCGACCTTACGGCCGACGACGCCATAGAGCGGCGGTCCGACCTTGGCTTTGCCGTCCTTGGAAAAATCATGGCACGCTTGGCACGGTTTGGTGTCGTTTTCGCCCTTCTTCGGATCAGCCTTGGCGAGGAGCGGCGGCAGCGGCGGGTCCTGCTGGGCTTGCGCCGGAGCGGCGTTGGACGCCCCCTCCTTCAGCGCCGGCAGGTCCCAGCCGGGTTTCTTCGCCCAATGGGGCGCGAAGACGGCATTGGTGAAAATCCCGAGCGCCATGGTCAGCAACAGGGAGCCGAGCACGGCCAAGGCGATCTTGTTGGAAGTCGTCGTCTCCATGCGCGGCCTGACCCCGGATTTTGCGTCTGAAGGCTTTTCAAGCGGGGAGGACCCGCCCCACCTAAGGGCCTGTTACCCGCTTTGCGCTACGCTTGGCAACACGTATAACCGCGGCCCTTCGTCTCTCCCCGGCGGCGCCGGCGCGCCGGATTTGCTCTCATAAGATGCCGCCAACAATCGTCATCATACCCGCCCGCATGGCTTCGACGCGGCTGCCGGGCAAGCCTCTGGCGATGATCCACGGCGAGCCGATGATCGCCCATGTCTGGCGGCGGGCCATGGAGGCTGACGTCGGCCCCGTTCTCGTCGCCGCCGACGATGCCCGGATCGTTGCAGCGGTCGCAGCGGTCGGCGGCCAGGCGGTCATGACGCGGCCTGATCACGTCTCCGGCTCCGATCGCATTTTCGAGGCGATCGGCGCCTTTGATCCCGAGGGGCGTTTTTCCATTGTGGTCAATTTGCAGGGCGATTTGCCGTCCATCGAGCGGCAGGCGGTGAGAGCGGCGGTCGCGCCGCTCGATGACCCGCAAGTCGACATCGCGACAATCGCGACGCCGATCACGAGGCCGGAAGAGCGCGAGGATCCCAATGTCGTGAAGGCCGTCGGCGCCGAAATTGCGCCGGGCCGGTTGCGGGCCCTTTATTTCACCAGGGCGACTGCGCCCTGGGGCGAGGGGCCGCTGCTCCACCACATCGGCCTCTACGCCTATCGGCGCCAGGCGCTCAAGCGTTTCGTCGCCTTGCCGCCATCGCCGCTGGAGCGGCGCGAAAAGCTCGAGCAGTTGCGCGCGCTGGAGGCCGGCATGCGCATGGACATCGCGACGGTTGACGTGGCGCCGCTCGGCGTCGATACGCAGGAGGATTTGGAGCGGGCCTGGCAGATGCTGGCGCCGGGGCGGGGACGATGATGAACGAAGGCGCAATCGCGTACCAGGGCGAGCCGGGCGCAAATTCCCATATCGCGTGCAAGGACAATTATCCGACGATGAAGCCGATGGCTTGCGCGACCTTCGAGGACGCCTTCTCTGCGATCGCGGAAGGCGCGGCCGATCTTGGCATGATACCGATCGAGAATTCCATCGCCGGCCGCGTCGCCGACATCCA
>DATGHD010000116.1:0-3835 GCA_035308145.1 Roseiarcus sp. | reverse complement strand
TTTAGTCGGCAATAGTCGAAGCATGAGGAGCTTCGACATATGACGATGCCAACTGACGATCATATGTCTAGGCATAGGTGACTTTTCGCGCCGCTAATCTCACGAAGCGCGCACCGCCTTTAATCACGAAACAAAGACGCTCGGCGCGCTCGCCTTGCGCTCCAACCATTTGGGAACGGGAAGGTTCTTGGAGCGCAGGAAGGCCGGATTGAACATTTTGGAGGCGTAGCGCACGCCGGAATCGGCAAGGATCGTGACGATCACACGGCCCGGCCCCATTTCCTTGGCGAGGCGGATCGCTCCGGCGATATTGATGCCGGACGAGCCGCCGAGCAGCAGGCCTTCCTCCTCGGCGAGGTCGAACACGATCGGCAGCGCCTCTTCGTCGGGGATTTGAAAGGCGAGGTCCACCTTGACGTCTCTAAGATTGGCGGTGACGCGCGATTGGCCGATGCCTTCGGTGATCGACGAGCCTTCCGATTTCAGAACGCCATGGGCGTAATATTCATAGAGCGCCGCGCCCATCGGGTCGGCGATGGCGATCTTGATCGCCGGATTGCGTTCCTTCAGCGCCATCGAGACGCCGCCTAATGTGCCGCCGGAACCGACCGCGCAGACAAAGCCGTCGACCTTGCCCTGCGTATCGGCATAGATCTCCGGCGCGGTCGTCTCATAGTGGCCGCGACGGTTCGCGACATTGTCGAATTGATTGGCCCAGACCGCGCCGTTGGGTTCGGTCTTGGCGAGCGCCTCGGCAAGGCGGCCGGAGTAGCGAACGTAATTGTTGGGATTGGAGTAGGGCGCGGCCGGCACCTCGATCAACTCGGCGCCGACCAGACGCAGCATGTCCTTCTTTTCTTGCGTCTGGGTGTCCGGGATGACGATGACGGTGCGAAATCCGAGCGCCGATCCGACCATGCCAAGGCCGATGCCCGTGTTGCCCGCGGTTCCCTCGACGATCACGCCGCCCGCTTTCAGCGCTCCGCTCGCCATGGCGTCTTGAATGATCGCGAGAGCCGCGCGGTCTTTGACCGAGCCGCCGGGATTCATGAACTCCGCTTTGCCAAGGATCGTGCAGCCGGTCGCTTCTGAAGCGCGTCTGAGCTTGATCAGCGGGGTGTTGCCGATGGCTTCGACGACCGATGGGGTAAATTTCATGAAGGTCCTCGCCTCAGAAAAGCTAGGGGATGGGGCCAGGGGAGACAAGTTGCCGGCGTTAAAACATAAGTCGGACGCCGACGACGATCAGGACGCCGGCGAGCGCTGGTCTCAGCCACATCTCCGGCAAACGCGGCGCGGCGTAGCTTCCGATGACGATGCCGGGGATCGAGCCCGCCAGCAGAAGACCGAGCGTTGAGAAATTGACCGAGCCGATCAGCCAGTGCCCGAGGCCGGCGACGAGCGCGAGCGGCACGGCATGCGCGATATCGCTGCCGACGATTTGCCTGGTTTGCAGGTTTGGATAGAGCAGGATCAGCGCGGTGACGCCGAGCGCGCCGGCGCCGACCGAAGACAGCGAGACGAAGATTCCTAAGACGACGCCGGTCGCCACGGTGAGCGCGGCTCGCGCGCCTTCGCTGAGGCTTGCCTTGCGCGCCGTGGCAAAGGCTTGGAGGCGCGTCTTGAGCAGCATCGCCAAGGCGGTGAGCAGCAGCGCGACGCCGAGAATTTCGGTGATCAGCGTTGAGGCGCCGCCGCCGAACGGTCCAAACAGCCTGAGGAGATAGATCATGAGCAAGGCCATCGGCGCGCTGCCGAGGGCCAGGAGGCCGGTGATCCGCCAGACGACCGCGCCATTGAAGCCATGCACGGCCGCGCCGATCGATTTCGTCGCCGCGGCATAGAGAAGGTCGGTGCCGACCGCGGTCGCCGGGTGGACGCCAAACAGCAGCACGAGTATCGGCGTCATCAGCGACCCGCCGCCAACCCCGGTAAGGCCGACGATAGCGCCGACGAGGAAGCCGGAAATTGTGTAGAGCAAAGCCGTCCCGCCTATGGCCCGCCTCGGCCGGGCCAACAATCAGTTGATATAAATGATATATTTAGTTGTCAACTTGATAGGGCCGGCGATGCGCCAAATCTCAATCTCAGGCCGACTTCGCAAAAAAACGCGTAGGCAGCCAAGATTTTATTAATTCAAATAGATAGATACTTATCCTCATGTTCTTTCTTGCATCAAAGCTGGCTTGGCTGCTTCTCGCGCCGGTCCAAGCATTGGCTTTGGCGGCATTGGTCGGCGCCGCCGCGGCCTCGCGCTTCCCCCGGCTTGGCCGCCGCATCGCCATCGCGGCGAGCGCCGCGCTCGTCCTTGTCGCGATCTTACCCGTCGGGGTCTGGCTTCTCCGGCCGCTCGAGGATCGATTTCCGAGGCCGGCGGCCGACTTCCCGCCGCCGGCAGGGATCATTGTCCTTGGCGGCGCGATCGACAGCGCCGTCACCGCCGCGCGGGGCTCGGTGGCGCTCACCGACGGCGCCGAGCGATTGACGGAAGCGGCAGTCCTGGCGCGACGCTACCCCGACGCGCGGATTGTCTATGTCGGCGGCAGCAACAAGCTCGTCGGCGCCGAACCGCCAGAGGCCGCGGAAGGAAAGAGGCTTCTCGTCTCACTGGGCGTCAGCGCCGATCGGATTTTGATCGAGACCCGCTCGCGCAACACCGACGAGAATGCGCGTTTCGCCCGCGATCTCCTCTCGCCGAAGCCCGCTGAGACTTGGCTGCTCGTGACCTCGGCCTTCCATATGCCGAGAGCGATGGGCGCCTTCCGGCGCGCCGGCTTCACCGTGATCGCCGATCCCGTCGATTACCGCTCGGAAGGCGACGGCGGCGATTGGCGGCTCAATCGTGAGGCGACTTTGGGTCTGCGTGACTTCGACGCGGCGATCCACGAATGGATCGGCCTCATCGCTTATCGTCTCACGGGCAAGACCGATGATTGGCTCCCCGGACCTTAGAGACCACTAGTCGAGCCGCGGCAGTCCGAGCCGGTAGACGCCGCGAAAGTCGTGCGGGTCGGCCGGCTTGCTCTTGCGATAGATCACGAGCCGCCCCGCCATGGCGAGGCGCACCGCGGCCCGCCGCACCTCGCCAAGATGGGCGCGCCAGCCGAGCTCCCCTTCGCTGCGGGACGTTGCAAAGGCCTTGGCCGCGTCGGTCGGACAAATCGTGCGCGCCGTCGTCCCGCAGAGCGCAAGGATCGTGTCTTCGAGAATTTGAGGTGAATGGGATTCTTGGCCGAGGTTCATCCTGCGTCTGATGGTCGGCCAGCTCGATGGGGTCAAGCCTCCGTCTCGCTCACGACTTATAAGACGCGGGTCAGGCAGATTTCCTCATTGTTTGCTTGGCGGAGCGATGCGCGAGAAGAATTCGAAGTCAAGGACGACGCGCAAAGCGCGTCGCCGCCTCCGGCGGCGCTTCGCGTCCTTGAGTTCGAATTCTTCTCGCGCAAAATCGCAGCCAAGCAAACAATGCTGGCGCCTGCGCGGCGGGGCGTCGCGTAACGACTCGAGCCAGACTGCCCTTGCGCTTGACATTGGTGAAGCGCGCCGCTGAATGGCGGAAAAAGACCGATAGGGGCGCCTAATGCCGATCAAGCTTGTCATCGCGAACAAGGCCTATTCTTCCTGGTCCTTAAGGCCATGGATCCTGCTCGCCCATTTCAAGATTCCGTTCGAAGAAGTCGTCATCCCGTTGGACCAGCCCGACACGCGCCAGCGGATTCTTAAAGTTTCGCCGAACGGCAAATGTCCGTCGCTGCACGACGGCGCGATCTCGGTTTGGGAATCTCTGGCGATCGTCGACTATGTCGCGGAGAAATATCCCGACAAGGCGATCTGG
>DATGHD010000115.1:0-6021 GCA_035308145.1 Roseiarcus sp. | reverse complement strand
CCCGTTCCGCCACGGCGAAAGCGGTCTCTGCGCTGGCGCCGACAAGAAGGGCCGCGAATTCCTCGCCGCCAATCCGTCCAAAAAGATCGCTGGGCCGTAAGACGCGCCTGACGCAGGCCGCGAAGGCCTGCAAGACGCGGTCGCCGGCCTCGTGGCCAAAACTGTCGTTGACGCTCTTGAAATGGTCGAGATCGAGCAACAGGACGGAAGCAGGGCCAAGATTCTTCGCTACGGCGCCGAGGCGCGATTCGCCTTCGGCGAGAAAGGCGCGGCGAGTCGCAACGCCTGTGAGCTCGTCAACTGAGGCGGCGAGACGTTGCTCGAGCTCGGCGCGTTCCTTGGCCATCGACACGATCAGGATCGCCATGGCGATGACATTGACGAGGGCTTCCATCAACAGGACCGTGAACCACGGACCGCCAACCAGCCGCGCCGAATCGAGCCCGCCGAGCAGCGCGACGGGCACGCGGCAAGCGCAGGCCGCCCCGTGAATGAGAAGAAAGGCGATCGCCGGCGCGCGCGAGGCGAGGCGCTCCGCCCGTCCGCTCCACAGAGCGCCGGCGCACAAGAAGGAATAAGCGGCGAGGACGGCCGAAAGCAAAGCGATGCGACTCGGCTGGGAAGCAAAAAAGGAAGGAACCGCGCCGGCGCCAAGCCATAGCGCGGCGCCCGCGCCAATCCATGCGATCGGGGTTTGCTTGCCGACAAAGGCGCGCGTTGCTGCAAGCGACAGGCCATAGGCGAGGGTCAGCAGCGCGCCGGCGATGGCGACTGTCGCGAAGTCGGCGATGAAGCCGCGTACGATCAACAAGGCGGCGCCGAGGCCGCCCACGATGTCGCTTGCGCCCCAAAGGACCAGGCAGAGGCTGCTGCGCCCCGGCGTCCTCGAAATAATGATCAGCGCGCCGGCGGTGATCGCCACGACAGCGGTAAGGGCGAGCATGGTGGGCGGGTCAAACGACATGTTTCTCGATCATCATCCAACCGATGGATTCTTCGCCGGTCACGAGCGAACGATCGCTGGATTCTATGGGCAATTGGTGAAGCCAAGAGCAAAACCGCGCGCCGTGTTTAAGAATGTCTTCGAGGAATCAGAGACATTCCGGTTCCGCCGATAAGGATTTGCCGCGCCGCCGTCGACGCTGGCTTCAGCGCAAGGCGCGATCGCCTTAAGGTTGCTTATCACGCGTCGCGGCGCGACGATGGCCGCACAATCGTTCAGCCGCTTTTTTGAAAGGCTTAGGCGTGGGGGTCAGAGCCGCATTGCTGCGCGAGATGGGCTTGCCGAGCCCATACGCCCGATCAAAGCCGCTCGACATCGTCGAGGTCGATCTCGCCGCGCCGGGGCCTGGCGAGGTCCTGGTCAAGATCAAGGCGGCCGGTCTCTGCCACTCGGATCTCTCGGTGATCGACGGCAGCCGGCCGCGGCCCATGCCGATGGTGCTCGGTCACGAGGCGGCGGGGATCGTCGAGGACCTCGGCGAAGGCGTCGATGGCTTCTCGCGCGGCGATCACGTGGTGCTGGTCTTCATGCCGAGCTGCGGGCGATGCGACCCTTGCGCGATCGGGCGGCCGGCGCTCTGCGAGCCGGGCGCCAAGGCCAACGGCGCCGGAGCCTTGCTCAGGGGCGGGCGGCGACTGGCCTTCGCGGCGGCGCCGGTCAATCATCATATCGGCGTCTCCGCCTTCGCCGAATATGCGGTCGTGTCGCAAGAATCCTGCGTCAAGGTCGATCGGGCGCTCGCCTTCGAGCACGCCGCGCTGTTCGGTTGCGCGGTCTTGACCGGCGTTGGCGCGGTCGTGAACACCGCCAAGGCGCCGCCAGGCAGCGCCGTCGCCGTCGTCGGCCTTGGCGGCGTTGGCTTGAGCGCGATTCTCGGCGCCGCGATTTCGGGCGCGCGGCAAATCATCGCCGTCGACCTCTCCGAAGAGAAACTCGCTTTTGCGCGCGCGCTCGGCGCAACCCATGCCGTCAACGCCGGCCGCCCTGAGGCGGCGCAGGAGATCAAGGATTTGTCCGGCGGCGGCGTCGACTTCTGCTTCGAAATGGCCGGCGCGGTTCCGGCGCTCGAACTCGCCTATCAGGCGACGGCGCGCGGCGGCGTCACGGTGACCGCAGGCTTGCCGCATCCGGAGCGCAAGCTTTCGATCCAGGCGGTCAGTCTCGTCGCGGAGGAGCGCACGCTCAAAGGCTCCTATATCGGCTCCTGCGTGCCGCGGCGCGACCTGCCGCACTACGTCTCGCTCTTTGCGAGCGGACGTCTGCCGGTCGACAAATTGCTCACCCATCGGCTGGCGCTTGAAGAGATCAACGAAGGCTTCGATCGCTTGCGCGACGGCGTCGGCGTGCGCCAGGTCGTGATGTTCCATTGAAGTTCTCAACAGGCAGCCGCGCGCGCTCCGCGCACTCATCGTCGTCATGGAGGAAATATGTCTGAGGAAAGGCCGAGATCGCCGAAATTCGAACGCGGCCTCGCGACGAGGCGCAAAGTGCTCGGCGACGAGTACGTTGAGCGTTCATTGCGGCAAGCGGACGAATTCTCCTGGCCGCTCCAGCAACTGACGACGGAATGGTGCTGGGACGAAATCTGGAACAGACCCGGCCTCGACAAACGCAGCCGCAGCCTCCTCAATCTCGGCATGCTCTCGGCGCTCAACCGCCCGCATGAATTGAAGGTCCATATTCGCGGCGCGATCAACAACGGGCTGAGCCAGGAGGAGATTAAAGAGGCGTTCCTGCAGGTCGCGATTTACTGCGGCATGCCCGCCGCGATGGAGAGCTTTCGGATCGCGCGCGAGACCTTTAAGGAGATCGGGTTAGAGTGAGAGCGCTCGTTTCTCTCAATCAACGGCGCATCGGCTAGGCGACGTACGGAACTGGGCGATGGAGCATGTGGTCATTATCGGAGCGGGACATGGGGGCGCGCAAGTCGCCGCCAGCTTGCGTGAAGATGGCTATCAGGGCCGAATCACGCTCGTCAGCGACGAACGCGTCCCGCCCTATCATCGCCCGCCCCTCTCCAAGGCCTTTTTGAAAGACTTGTCAGCGGGCCCGCAATTCCTGCGTGGTCCGAAATTCTTTGCCGACCATGCGATCGAGCTTCTTTTGAAGACGCGGGCGACCGACCTCGATCTTAGATCAAGCCGCGTCGCGCTCTCCCGCGGCGGCGCGCTCGAATTCTCCCATCTCGTCCTCGCGCTCGGCGGCAAGCCGCGCCGCCTCGCCGCGCCGGGCGCCGATCTGCCGGGCGTTTATTCGCTTTATTCGCTTCCCGACGCCGAGGCCTTGCGCGAAGCCCTGCACAAAGGCGGCGAAGCCGTGGTGATCGGCGGCGGCTTCATCGGCATGGAAGTCGCTTCGACGCTTGCCGGGCTCGGCTTCAAGACCACCGTCATCGAAGCCATGCCGCGCGTGCTCGGCCGCGCCGTCGCGCCGCTCGTCTCGGACCATATGCTTCTGCGCCATCAATCCTGGGGCGTCGACGTGCTGCTCGGCGAGAGTGTCGCGCGGATCGAAGGCGGCGGTGAGGGCGCGACCGGAATCGTCACCCAATCGGGACGGCGCCTCGCCGCGTCGCTGATCGTCGTCGGCATCGGCATGACGCCCAATGTCGCGCTCGCCGAGGCCGCGGGCCTCGCTGTCGATAACGGTATCCTAGTCGACGAATATTTACGTACGAGCGACCCTCGCGTTTTCGCGATCGGCGATTGCGCCTCCTATCCGCATTGGAGCGCGGGTCGGCGGTTGCGCCTGGAATCGGTGCAAAACGCCACCGACCAAGGCCGGACCGTCGCGAGGGCGATCGTCGGGCGCGCCGAACCTTATCGCGCGCCGCCATGGTTCTGGTCCGACCAACAGCACATCAAGCTGCAAATGGTCGGGCTATCGTTCGACGCCGACGACTACGTCGTCAGCGGCGATCCCGGCGCCGATCGCTTTTCGGTCTTCCATTTCAAGGGAGAGAAGCTTCTCGCGATCGACTCGGTGAACAGCGCCGCCGAGCATATGCTCGGGCGACGAATGCTCGCGGCGGGGTTTAATCCGACCAAGGAAATGGCGCGCGGCGGCGCAGGAGCGCTGAAGGCGGCCGTCATGGCGGCGACGGCGACGGCGGGCGCCGTCCCGGCGTAGGGCTGCGGACGTTGCGCTCACCGACGGAAATTCACGCTCCGCCGAACAGCTTGTCGAGCAGGCTCTTTTCCTTCGGCGCCGGCGCTGCGCGCGCGCCGGAATCGCCGACGTTAGGGATCGGCGCCGGCGGCAGGAGCGCATTGCCGCGCACCGGAATCGGGGCGGTCTGGCCGCCGGCGAGGCCGGCGCGGTTGATCACCATCGGTTGGCCGACCGAAGCCTCCGGGATCGGGCCGGTAGCGTTCGGCGTATCTCCCGACGGGCTTGGCTCGCCCGAGGTGTCAACCGTACCATCCGACCGCCAGACGCCGGAAGGCAGGCCGGCCGGCTGCACGCCTTGGTGGGCCGCCTTCATGAAGCGACTCCAAATTTCTACCGGCAGATTGCCGCCGGAGGTTTTTTTCGTCGGCGAACCGTCGTCGTTGCCGAGCCACACGCCGGCGACAAGATAGCTCGTGTAGCCGACGAACCAGGCGTCGCGCCATTCCTGGCTGGTGCCGGTTTTTCCCGCCGCCTGCCAGCCCGGTAGCTCGGCCTTGTGCGCCGTGCCGGTGAGGAGGGTCTCCTCCATCATCGCGTTCATCATCGACACGTATTGCGGCTCGATGACGCGGCCAAAATTGGCGTTCTTCCGTTGATAAAGCAGTTTGCCGTTGGCGGTGCGCACTTTGGCGATCACGTGCGGCTGCACGCCGATGCCGCCGTCGGCGAAGGCGGCGTAGGCGGCGACCAGTTCGATCGGCGTCACCTCGGATGTGCCGAGCGCGATCGATGCGTTGGGCTCGAGCTCCGAGGAAATGCCGAGCCGATGCGCGGTCTTGACCACCGTCTTCGGGCCGACCTCGAGGCCGAGACGCACAGCGACCGTATTCAGCGAGAGCGACAGCGCCTTGGTCAGCGTGACGGGCCCGAAATATTCGCGCGAATAGTTTTCCGGGCTCCAGCCTTTGACGGTGATCGGCGCGTCGTCGCGCACAGTGTCCGGCGTCAGGCCCTTCTCGAGGGCGCTCAGATAGACGAAGGGCTTGAAGGCCGAGCCCGGCTGGCGCTTCGCCGAGGTCGCGCGGTTGAATTGACTGTCGGCGTAATTCCGCCCGCCGACCAGCGCCTTCACGCCGCCATTCGGATCGAGGGCGACCAGCGCGCCCTGGCTGACGCCGAATTTGTCGCCCTTGGCGTTGAGCTCCTCGGTCAGCGCGCGCTCGGCGTTGGCCTGCATGGTCTCATCCAGCGTCGTCGTGACGACAATATCTTCGTCGATGGCGCCGACCGTATCGTCGAGCATATCCATCACATAGTCGGCGGCGTAATTGATCGAGCCGGAACCTTTCTCCTTGACGACTTCCGCCGGCTTCGCCAGAGCGGCCTTGGCCATGGCCTCGGTGATATGGCCCTGTTCGGCCATGGCGGTGAGAACCTGGGCGGCGCGCGCGTTCGCCGCCTCGAGATTGTGATTGGGCGCGAGCTTCGACGGCGACCTCATCAAGCCGGCAAGGACCGCCGCCTCCGAAAGCGTGACAAATCTCGCGCTCTTGCCGAAATACTTTTGCGAGGCCGCTTCGACGCCATAGGCGCCGGAGCCGAAATAAACCCGGTTGAGGTACAATTCCAGGATCTGATCCTTGGAATATTTCCGCTCCAGCCAAACCGCGAGGATCGCCTCCTGGATCTTGCGCGACAGCGTGCGTTCCTGCGTCAGGAACAGGTTCTTGGCGAGCTGCTGGGTCAGCGTCGAGCCGCCCTCCATGCCGCCACGCCCCGTGACGTCGCGAACAATCGCCCGGAAAATGCCGATTGGATCGATGCCGTAATGCGAATAAAAGCGGCGGTCTTCGATGGCGATGAAGGCCTTCGGCAGATAGGGCGGCAATTCGCTCAAATGTACGGCC
>DATGHD010000114.1:0-27088 GCA_035308145.1 Roseiarcus sp. | reverse complement strand
GCCTGCGCCGCCCATCCCCATCTCGTCGCCGGAACCGGCCGCTTCGACACGCTTGTCATGACCGCGCTCGGCGCCCGAGCCTTCGTCAAGGGCGGCGCGGAAGGGGTTCATTGCGCGGCCCTTTCCGATCTCGGCTTTGGCGTCGCGATCAAATGCGACGACGGCGCCGGCCGCGCGGCGGAAGTCGTCATGGCGGCGCTGATCGCGCGATTTCTGCCGCTGAGCGATCGAGAGCATGCGCTTTTGGACGCCCGATTGAACCCACCCATTCGTAACTGGAATGGCGAACGGGTCGGTGGATTGGCGGCAGCAGAAGTATTCGGCCTCCTCACAAAGGCGACCTGATTCGATGAAAAGAGGTAGCGGTTACGCACCAGATCAAAAGAGCTCCTTGGACGTCTTCGCTTTGCGAAGCTTACCTATCGTTGTGTACCGAGGGCTCTGCATCTGGCCAGCCGGTGCATCCTCGAACGAGATTGGACCTATCTTTATCGGTTGACCGGAAAAGAGCAATTGGTACTTACCGCTTGTTCCGTAGGGCTCGATTTTGGCAATGGGCACGTAGTGCGTTATAGCTTGAACTGGTTTGGTTCGGTAGGCCGCCACGTACCGGATCTGCTGTAACTTGCCTCCGGAAATGCGGATTGCCCGCCACCGCTTCTCGCCAAGAAAAACAGTCTTAAAGTTCTCCTCGTGCGCTGGCACCACGACTACAACGTCCGCCTCCGACTCAGATGCGCCCCCCGCCACACCATCACTATGCGGCATTGGAGAACGTGGGGTAGCGACTGGCTTAGGCTCATCAAACGCGGTAAGTCCCATTATTGGTAGAGCCTGAAGAATTTCACGGAGAAACGCGCGGCTATCCGCGCGCTCCGATTCGGTAAGCGGCGGTTCTGTTGGAGCGGTGGCGTTGTCCGGCTTACTCCGATCCGCTTTCCTGGCTTGGTGGATTAGCTCGCGTTCCAGCCAGCGCACGTGGGCTTTGTTTAGCCCGTTGTTGGAAGTGACGAAGACGTAACCGTACTCCCAAAATTCTTTATTTTGGGCATGAAGGTCGATGCGGTCACGGACTACGTCACCTTCGCCAATGTACACCGTCGGTAAATCTTCGTCCCCTTCTTTGTATCCGACTAATATGTATACGCCCGTCCTACTAAATTCGGGGCGACCGCGTACGCTTTGCCATCGCTCACGTGGGAAGACTACACCTACCCCAGTCCAATTCATACGGTCCACCAAACGGATACCCTCCGGGTCGCCGTCAGGTACAAATATTCGAATCGTAAATCCTTCGCTCATCGGGGAGCTCATTTCGCTTGCGCGGTAGTGCGGCTACCGAAGCGACGCTCGTAACGATAAGACATCGTGTCGGACTTAGATATCGGAATATGGCGACCGGCGCGTTGGAGCCTCTCAAGCGAGAGCCTAAACACCTCTTCGCCTTTCGCTACGAACTGTAATTCAGCAGGGACACGGGAACCGCCTGTTCCGTCCCTCCGTTGTTGTCCTCCCCGCCCCAACCCGCTAGAACCCCCGCGCCAGCCCTCCTAGAGCCTCACGCCCCATGAACGACGCCCGCAACGTCAGCCCGCAGGAACAATCGGAAATCCTGATGCAGGCGCTGCCGCATATGCTGCGCTATGACGACGCGACCGTCGTCGTCAAATACGGCGGCCATGCCATGGGCGATGAGGCCAAGGCGCGCGACTTCGCCAAGGACATGGTCCTGCTCGAACAATCCGGCGTCAATCCGGTGGTCGTGCACGGCGGCGGGCCGCAGATCGGCGTGATGCTGGAGCGGCTCGGCATCAAGTCGCGCTTTTCCGGCGGCCTCCGCATCACCGATAAGGCGACTGTCGAGATCGTCGAGATGGTGCTCGCTGGCTCGATCAACAAGCAGATCGTCGGCTTGATCAACGCCGAGGGTGGCAGAGCGGTCGGGCTCTGCGGCAAGGACGGCAACATGGTCACCGCGCGGAAAGTCACGCGGGCCGGCAATGGCGGCAATCTGGACGTCGAGGACGTGGTCGATCTCGGCTTCGTCGGCGAGCCGGCCAAGGTCGACACGACCGTGCTCGATCAGATTCTCGGCCGCGAATTGATCCCGGTCCTCGCGCCGGTCGCGCAAGGCGGCGACGGCGAGACCTACAACGTCAACGCCGACACATTCGCCGGCGCGATCGCCGGCGCGCTCGACGCCAAGCGGCTCCTCTTGCTGACCGACGTTCCCGGCGTGCTCGACAAGGACAAGCGGCTGATCAAGGAGCTGAAGGTCGACCAGATTCACGGCCTTATCGCCGATGGGACGATCACCGGCGGCATGATCCCGAAGGTCGAGACCTGCATCTATGCGTTGGAAAAAGGCGTCGAAGGCGTCGTCATCCTCGATGGCAAGATCCCGCACGCCGTGCTGATCGAGCTTTTGACGGACCATGGCGCCGGCACGCTGATCACCCGGTAGCCTTAAGACGAACCGTTCGTCCAAATTATGGGCGCTTCTCGGCGACGCGGGATTGCGATAGCTAAGGTAGGTTTCTTTTTGGCTGCCGCGCAGATGACCGCCGAGGCTTACCCTCATCCGGCCCTTCGGGCCACCTTCTCCCGCAGGCGGGAGAAGGGTTTCGCCCGCGATGGCCGGCCTTTCTCAAGCGGAGATGAAGCGCTCGGCGCGCCCCCTCTCCCGCCTGCGGGAGAGGGTTGGGGTGAGGGCAAGCCGCCGGGAATCCCAATGAAACTCGCCTAGATGCGCATTCTGGCGATCGACACATCCTGCGATGGGGTTTCGGCTTGCGTGCTCGACAGCGGCGCCGGAGGGCCGATCGCTCAGGAATCGCACGCTATGGAGCGCGGTCACGCTGAAGCCCTTGCGCCGTTGGTTCAACGTGTCATGGCGACGGTCGAGGGCGGATTTTCCTCGCTCGATCGGGTCGCGGCGACCGTCGGGCCCGGCTCATTCACGGGGGTAAGGATCGGCCTCGCCACGGCGCGCGCCATCGGCCTTGCGCTGTCGATTCCGGTCATCGGCGTCTCGACGCTCGCCGCCTTCGCCGGGCCGCTGCTGATCGAACCCAAGGCCGGGCCGATCGCATCAGCGATCGATGCGCGACATGGGCAGCTCTATTTGCAGCTTTTCGAATCGAACGGACGGCCGCTCGGGCCGCCGCGCGTCATAAACTCAAAGGAAGGCGCGCGCTCAATCGGCGCGGGGCCCGCCCGATTGACCGGAACCGGCGCCCGCCTCCTCGCCGCCGAGGCTCAGGCGGTCGGCCTCGCCGTCGAATCGGTCGCCTATGCGGCCTTTCCCGATATCCTGGCGGTGGCGCGGCTCGGGCTCGTCGCGGAGCCTCATCAAGCGCCGCCGCGTCCGCTCTATCTCAAGGCGCCGAGCGCGCAACGCCCGGAGAACCCGGCTATCGCCCGCGTCAGCCCCCAAAAGGACGCTTCTTAAAAGTCTCTGCATGGCCTTCTTCCGAAAGCCCGTTCAACCGGTCCTGCGCCCTTTGCGCAGCGAGCGCGCCGAGCAATGCGCCGCGCTGCATGCCGCCTGCTTCGCGCATTCTTGGTCGGCGCCGGAATTCGAGACCTTGCTTTCCAACGCCGCAGTCTCCGGCGAGGCGGCGGTCGATCCCAAAACGGATGATCTCCGCGGCTTCATCTTGACGCGGCTCGCCGCCGATGAGGCGGAAATCCTCACCATTGCGGTTGACGGCGCCTTTCGTCGTCGCGGCGTCGGGCGATCGCTTCTCTCAAGCCACATGTCGCGACTGCCCTCCGCTGGGGCGCGCGCGCTCTTCCTCGAGGTCGAGCGCGACAATGCGGCGGCGATCGCGCTCTATGCGCGGTTCGGATTTCGCGAGGTCGGACAGCGGCCGGGATATTACCGAAAGCGCGATGGCTCGGCGGCGGCCGCGCTTATCCTGCGCCGGGATCTGATCTGACCATGGCGATCCACCGCGCCGTCGGCGCCTTTTTTCGCCAAGGCGGCGTGACAATTCTCGGCAGGGTCCTGCTTGGCCTGACCGGCGCGGCCTTGATCGTGCTGATCGGCGGCCCGATCCGCCGCGTCGCGCAGCACCGCGGCTCAAAGCTCGGGCAGAGCCTGCCGCCGTTGCTCCATCGCTCCTTGTGCCTGGCGCTGGGCGTGCGCCTCAGACTGCACGGCGTGGCGACCGATCTTCGCCCCCAGCTCGTTGTCGCCAATCATGTCTCCTGGCTCGATATCGTCGTGCTTGGCGCCATGCGCCCGATGGAATTTCTCGCCAAGAAGGAGATCGGCGATAAATTTCTTTCCCGCGAGCTGGTGGCGCTGCAGGGCGCCGCTTACGTCGATCGCGGCAAGAAACGCAAAATCCCCGCGGTCAATATGGAAATTGCGCGCCGCATGAAGGCGGGGGCGGCGATCATTCTTTTCGCTGAGGCAACGACCAGCGACGGCAATCGGCTGCTTCCTTTTCGCTCCTCCCATTTCGAGGCCGTTCGAGCCGCTTCGGCGGCGGCCGAGCCGCTGCACCCGGCCGTCATCCAGCCGATTTTCATCGCCTATTCGAGACGCGGCGGCCTGCCTCTCTCGCGGGCCGATCGGCCGCTCATCGCCTGGTATGGAGATATGAGATTTTTCAGCCACTTATGGCGCTTCCTGCTGGCCGGCCGCATCGATTGCGACATTTACTGCGGCGCGCCGATCGCCGTTTCCCGCCGCCAGAATCGGAAGGAGCTCGCCCGCCGCGCCGCGCGGTCGGTTCGCGAGCTTGCCGCAAGAGCCCGTCTTGGACTGGCGCAGCCAAGCCCCGACAAATCGGCTATTCTCGCCGATGGCTAAAGGCCCTAAAGAGGAGGCCGGTTGGCCTGGAGAGCTTTTTGACGACCGATTTGCGCTCGCTTGACCGGCGTCCGTCGGGCTTGCGCCTTGTTGACGACGCCTCGCGCGGCGACCGGACGAGACGGGTCTTCGTCAAGTCATTCGGCTGTCAGATGAATGTCTATGATTCGCAGCGCATGGGCGATGTCGCTGCAGCCGAGGGCTATCGACCGGCCTCGCGGATCGAGGACGCCGATCTTGTTGTGCTGAACACTTGCCACATTCGCGAACGGGCCGCCGAAAAGGTCTTCTCCGAACTCGGCAAGGTCCGCGAGCTCAAGGAAGAGCGCGCCGCAGCAGGGCTCGAGACGACAATCGTCGTGGCGGGCTGCGTCGCTCAGGCCGAGGGCGCGGAAATCGTCCGCCGCCAGCCGGCCGTCGATCTCGTCGTCGGTCCACAGAATTATCATCGCCTGCCGCAATTGCTGCGCGAAGCCCGGCGCGCGCCTGGTCTTGTCGACGCCGAATTTCCGGTCGAGAGCAAATTCGATCATCTGCCGACGCCCACGCCAGCGACAATCCGCGCCCGCGGGCCGACTGCTTTCGTCACGGTTCAGGAAGGCTGCGACAAATTCTGCTCCTTCTGCGTAGTGCCGTATACGCGCGGCGCCGAATGGTCGCGGCCGGTTGCCGAAATCGTCGCCGAGGTCGACGGCCTTACGGCGGCCGGCGTTCGCGAAGTGACCTTGATCGGGCAGAACGTCAACGCGTACCGCGGCGCCGGCCATGACGAGCGCGCTCACGATCTCGCCGATCTTCTCGCCGCGGTCGCGGCGCGTCCCGGCGTCTTGCGGCTGCGCTACACGACATCCCACCCAAACGACATGTCCCTGACGCTGATCGAAGCGCATCGCGACAATCAGGCGCTCGCGCCCTATCTGCATTTGCCGGCGCAATCAGGCTCGGATCGCGTGCTTGCGGCGATGAACCGCAATCATACGATCGCCGACTATCTTCAGACCATCGCCGCCTTGCGCCGGGTTCGGCCGGACATCGCTCTGTCCTCGGATTTCATCGTTGGCTTCCCGGGCGAAAGCGAGAAGGATTTTGAAGAAACGCTCGACCTTGTCCGCGCCGTCGGTTTCGCCGCGTCGTACTCTTTCAAATACTCGCCGCGCCCGGGCACGCCCGGCGCCGAAATGAAAAACCAGGTCGACGAGCGCATCAAAGTCGAAAGGCTGGCGCGGCTTCAAGCCTTGCTCGAGGATCAGCGGCAGGCCTTCAATCGCCGGACCGTCGGGCGCGTCCTATCTGTCCTTTTCGAGAAACGCGGACGCTACGCCGGTCAGGTCATCGGCCGCTCCCCCTATATGCAGGCGGTTCTCGCCAGTGGCGCAGAATCGCTGATCGGCGTCATGGCCGATGTTGAAATCACCGGCGTCGGGCCTAATTCATTGCGGGGCCGCGTCGTGAACGAGCGCAGTCTTTAAGGGAGGGACTTATTGAAGCAGGACCGTTCGATCTCAAAGCCGCATCCGGCGGGCGCCGACGCGCCACTGGAGCCGCGCGACGCCAAGCCTTCTGAAACGACCCTCGCCTTCGGTGACAATGGCCTCGCGTCGATTGTCTTCGGCCATTATGATCAGAACCTTGCGGCGATCGAACGACGACTTGGGGTGACCGCCAACGCCAACGGCAATCACGTGGTCATCAAAGGCCCGAAGGACGCCGCCGATCACGCGCGACGGGTTCTCGAAATGCTCTATGAGCGGGCCAAGCTCGGCCAGCCCGCCGATATTGGCGACGTCGAAGGCGCGATCGCCGAAGGCGCGATGCAGGGAACCCTGTTTCCCAATGATCCGGAGGCGCGGCCGGCCTTCCAACAGATCAAGACGCGCAAGCGCGGCGTCGTGCGCGCGCGCAACGCGGCGCAGGACCTCTATCTTGCGGCGTTGAAGCGCTGCGAGCTTGTCTTCGCCGAGGGGCCGGCAGGCACGGGCAAGACCTGGCTCGCGGTGGGCCACGCCGTTGCGTTGCTGGAACAAGGCCTTGTCGAGCGCCTCATCCTTTCGCGCCCGGCGGTTGAGGCGGGCGAGAAGATCGGATTCCTGCCCGGCGATATGCGCGACAAGGTCGATCCGTACTTAAGGCCGATCTATGACGCGCTCTATGAATTCATGGACGGGCGGATGGTCGAGCGCGGTATCGAGACCGGCATGATCGAAATCGCGCCGCTCGGCTTCATGCGCGGCCGCACCCTCGCCAATTCGCTGATCCTGCTCGACGAAGCGCAGAACGCCACGGCGATGCAGATGAAAATGTTCCTGACCCGGCTTGGCGAAGGCTCGCATATGATCGTCAATGGCGATCCGAGCCAGACCGACTTGCCGCCCGGCCAAAAGTCGGGCTTGAACGAGGCGATTGCGCTCGTCTCGCGCCTTGAAGGCGTCGGCCACGTGATGTTTCGCGCCGGCGACGTGGTGCGTCACGACCTGGTGCGCCGGATCGTCGCCGCCTATGAGGGCGCAAAGGCGACGAACGGATCGGCGCGATGAAACTCGACATCGCCATCGAGCGCGTCTCGCCCTTGTGGCCGGCGCTGCCGCAAATCGAGGAGCTCGTCGAGCGGGCGATCCTTGCCGCCGCGCGCGACGCCGGCGTTGCGCTGCAAGAAGGCGCCGAAGTCAGCGTGCAACTCGTCGACGATCGGCAGATTCGCGCGCTGAATGCGCGGTGGCGCCGGATCGACAAAGCCACGAACGTACTATCCTTTCCCGCCGCCTCGCCCGGCGCGCTCGCTTCGTCGCCGCTGCTTGGGGATATTGTGGTCGGCTACGAGACGGTCCGCCGCGAGGCGGACGATGAGGGGTTGGGCTTCAACGATCATGTCGCCCATCTCGTCGTGCACGGCTTTCTGCATCTCATTGGCTTCGATCACCAAGAGGCGGACGAAGCTCAGCGCATGGAGCGACTCGAGACCCGTATTCTTGGGGAAATCGGCATCGCCGATCCTTACGCCGCCACAGTTCCGGCCGATGAGAGCGCATGAGCGAAGCGCAAAAAAAAGAAACGCCGAGCGGCGGGCCTCCCGCCGAAGGCGGGGCGCCTGAGGCCCAAGCGGGCCTTTTTGACCGGTTGCGCGCGCTGTTCGGCCTCGAGCCGGCCTCTGTGCGCGACGATATCGAGGACGCGCTCGACGAGGCCGGCCCCAATGCGGACTTCACGCCGCAGGAGCGCGCGATTCTTCGGAACGTCCTCGCGCTGCACGACGTCAAGGTCGAAGACGTGATGGTGCCGCGCGCCGATGTCGTGGCCATTCAGATCGACGCGCCCTTGAGCGAGCTGCTCGCGCTGTTCCGCACCGCCGGCCATTCGCGCTTGCCCGTCTATGGCGAGACCCTCGATGACCCGCGCGGCATGGTGCATATCCGCGACTTCGTCGATTATCTCGCCGCGGCCCCGCAATTCGGGCTTGCTTCTGAACAGGACGCCGCGGCGGCTGCCGCTGCTGCTCGGCCACCCTTCGACATGAGCCTGCCGCTCGCCAAAGCGAAAATCCTCCGGCCGGTCCTCTTCGCGCCGCCGTCGATGCCGGCCCTCGATCTTCTTTTGAAGATGCAGGCGATGCGGACGCATATGGCTTTGGTCATCGACGAATATGGCGGCGCCGATGGGCTCGTCTCGATCGAGGACGTTGTCGAGGCGATCGTCGGCGATATCGAGGACGAGCACGACGAGACGGAGACGCCGGCGATCGCGGCGACGCCTGACGGCGCGTTCATCGCCGATGCGCGGATAAGCCTCGAGGATGCGTCGTCGGTCTTGGGCGAGGACCTCTCGAAGCTCGCCGACGCCGAGGACGTTGATACGATCGGCGGCTTGATCGCGACCAGGGCCGGTCGCGTGCCGGGCCGCGGCGAAATCATCACCGGCGTCGGGAACTACGAATTCGAAATTCTCGACGCCGACCCGCGGCGTGTGAAGCGGGTGAAAATCCAGCGCTCAGCCAAGCCGGCCAAGCGATCGTCCGCGCGGCGGCGACGCGGCGTTCAAACGCCGGAAACGGAATCGCCGGCACGCGGCGGTAAAGACGATTGAGCGTCGGCGTATCGCCTCCAGACCCGTTCCAAGTCTCGCCTCTTCCGCGTTAGGGTCGGGCGTGATGATTCGCGACGCCGCCTGGGGGCTGCATTGACCGTGAGCGAGGCGACGCTGTCTGGCCGAGCCTCCTTGATCCAGGCGATCGCCGAGCCGATCGTGCTCGCCTGGGGATGGCGTCGGCGGCTGATCGCCTTCTCGGCCGGCGCGGTCGGCGCGCTCGCCTTGGCCCCGATCAATTTCTGGCCCGCGATGATCGTCCCGATGGCGGTCGCAGTCTGGCTGATCGACGGCTCGTCGCAGGCTGATCCGCGCGGCGCTTTGGTCTCGCGGCCCTTAGGCGCGGCCTTCGCGGTCGGCTGGTGGTGGGGCTTCGGCTATTTCGTCGCAGGCCTTTGGTGGCTCGGCGCGGCCTTTCTGATCGAAGCCGATCAATTCGCCTGGGCGCTGCCTTTCGGCGTTCTTGCGCTGCCGGCGGGGCTCGCCTTTTTCCCAGCGATCGGTTTCGCCCTGGCGAGGGCGCTGTGGTCGCCCGGGCCTCCACGGGTGCTCGCGCTTGTGGTTGGCCTTGGCGCCAGCGAATGGCTGCGCGCGGTCGTTCTGACCGGCTTTCCCTGGAACGAAATCGGCATGACGCTCGGCGGGATCCTGATTCTCGCGCAAGGCGCCTCGTTGGTCGGACTGCACGGCCTGACCTTGGCGGCGATCGCCATCTTCGCCGCGCCGGCGACTTTGATCGACGAGCGGCGTGGCGGCTGGCGCTCCTCGCCGACCTTTCTTGGCCTCATCGCGCTCGCGATCATCGCGCTCTTCGGCGCCTGGCGGCTTTCCGCGCCAGCCGACGGCGCCGTCGCCGGCGCGAAGCTTAGAATCATGCAGCCCGACATCGGACAAGGGGCCGAGTTCAGGCCGGAGAACAAAGATGCGATCATGCATCGCTATCTCGACCTCTCCGACCGAGCGACGTCGCCGACGACGACCGGCGTCGCGGATGTGACGCATCTGATTTGGCCGGAATCGGCTTTCCCGTTTCTTCTCGCTCGCGATCCTGAGGCGCTCCATCAGATTGCCGATCTTTTACATGGCGGCGCGACCTTGATCACGGGCGCTGCGCGCGCCGAACGCGGACCGGACGATGCGCGCACGCGTTATTTCAACTCGATTCAGGTCGTCGATCGGCGCGGCGCGCTGGCCGATCGTTACGACAAAACGCGGCTCGTCCCCTTCGGCGAGTACCTCCCGCTGCGCGGCCTCTTCGACAAGATCGGCGTCACTCAATTCGTCCACATTCCGGGCGGTTTCGATCCAGGCGCGGGCAGCAGGCTTCTTCATATTGCCGGCCTGCCCGACGCCTGGCCGATGGTCTGCTATGAAGCGATCTTTCCCGACGAGCTCGGCGCGCTATTCGGCGCCCGCGACAGTCGACCCGGCTGGATTCTCAACCTGACCGATGACGTCTGGTTTGGTCGTACCGCCGGCCCCTACCAGCATTTCGTTGAGGCGCGCCTGAGGGCGATCGAGCAGGGCTTGCCGCTCGTGCGCGCCGCCAATTCCGGGATTTCGGCCGTCGTCGACGGGCTCGGCCGCCAGATCGCCGAATTGCCCTTAGGCGCGGAGGGCGTACTCGACGCGCCGCTTCCGGTCGCGCGCCCACCGACGCTTTTCGCTCGCTACGGCGCCCTTGGACCCGCGCTGATATGGCTCGCCTGTCTCATCCTGTGCGTGACGACGCGTCGACGACATTGAGGCGCGAGCGAGAAATGCTTTCATTGCGCGCAAAACGGGCATCCGCTACCTTCGGCGGCCGACCACGGCGGTGATGTCGCTTGCTGGCGAGGCGCGTAAAGGGATGGCCAGAGAAACCCCTCTCTGATGAAAAAGGCGCCCAATCCGATCGACAAGCATGTCGGCGCGCGACTGCGCATGCGACGCGTCCTGGTCGGCATGAGTCAAGAAAAGCTCGGCGATGCGCTCAACATCACCTTCCAGCAGATTCAAAAATACGAGAAGGGGGCTAACCGCATCGGCGCCAGCCGCCTGCAGCAACTGGCTCGCGTTCTCGACGTGCCGCCGGCGTTCTTCTTCGAAGGCGCGCCATCGAGCGAACCCACGCAAGGCGGTTTTTCGGAGCGCCAGAGCAGCTCCTATGTCGTCGATTTCCTCTCGACGGCGGAGGGCTTGCAGCTCAACCGCTCCTTCGCGCTGATTCGAGATCCCAAGGTGCGCAAGAGAATCCTCGACCTCGTCGCGTCGCTGGCGCAGGACCCGAATGAGGATCCGCCGCCGAATGCAAACGACCCGTCATAGTCGTTCGCTATAACGAACGTTTTGGCGAGAATCGCTTGACCTGACGAACGACGCCTGTCAGAAGGACGGCCTGCCGATGGCGGGGCCTCTAAGGCGAGCTCGCGAAAACGAGCGATAGATGGGCCAGTCGCGTCGCGCAAAATGGCTTTGCGACTGGAGAGTTCCGTAGTGGCCCGCAAGAATTTTCATTTCACCAGCGAATCGGTTTCGGAAGGTCATCCTGACAAGGTCTGCGACCGAATCTCCGATGAGATCGTCGACCTCTATTTCCGCGAAGGCGTGAAGGCGGGGATCGATCCCTACCAAATCCGCGTTGCTTGCGAGACGTTGGCCACGACCAACCGCGTGGTGATCGCCGGCGAGACGCGTGGACCTGATCTTTCTCACGCCGTGATCGAGCAGGTCGCGCGCGAGGCGATCAAGGACATCGGCTATGAGCAGGACGGCTTTCATTGGCGCAACGCCAAGGTCGAAATCCTGTTGCACAAGCAATCGGCGGATATCGCCCAGGGCGTCGACGCCAGCGGCAATAAGGACGAAGGAGCCGGCGATCAGGGCATCATGTTCGGCCACGCCTGCCGCGAAACGCCGGAGCTGATGCCGGCGCCTCTCTACTATGCGCATAAGATTCTTCACGTCCTTTCGGAGGCCCGCCGCTCGGGGAAGGAGAAAGCGCTCGGCCCCGACGCCAAGAGCCAGGTGACGGTTCGGTACGAGAACGGCGCGCCGGTGGAAGCGACGCAAATCGTCATCTCGCACCAGCATGTCGATGAGTCGCTTTCGTCCGACGACGTTCAGCGCATCGTGCGCCCGTATGTGGAAAAGGCTTTGCCGGCTGGCTGGGTGACCTCAAAGACAGTCTGGCACGTCAATCCGACCGGCAAGTTCTTTATCGGCGGCCCCGACGGCGATTGCGGGCTTACCGGCCGCAAGATCATTGTCGACACTTATGGCGGCGCGGCCCCGCATGGCGGCGGCGCATTTTCCGGCAAGGATCCGACCAAGGTCGACCGCTCCGCGGCCTATGCCGCCCGTTATCTCGCCAAGAATGTGGTTGCGGCAGGGCTCGCTGACCGCTGCACGATCCAATTGTCCTATGCGATCGGCGTCGCCAAGCCGCTCTCGATCTATGCTGACCTGCATGGGACCGGCCATGTCGAGGAAGGCCAGCTCGAAGACGCGCTGATGAACGTGATGAACCTGTCGCAGCGCGGCATACGCGAGCGTCTCGGCTTGAATCGGCCGATCTTCGCCCGCACCTCGGCATACGGCCATTTCGGCCGCAAGCCGGATGCGGACGGCGGCTTTTCCTGGGAAAAGACCGATCTCGCTGACGACCTGAGGCGCCTGGTTTCCTGATCGAACCGACTGAAGCGGACGATGCGCGTCGCGCTGGCCTCGCCGGCGGGGAAAAGCGTCGCGCGCTCTTCGGGCGCATGCACGGGAAGGCGCTGCGCAGCCATCAGGCCTGGTTGATCCGGACGCGGCTGCCTCAGCTCGAACTTCCGCGTTCGGCTGCCATCGATTGCGCGGCGCTGTTCCCGTTCACGCCGAGCGAAATCTGGCTGGAGATCGGCTTTGGCGGCGGCGAGCATCTCACCGCGCAAGCCATGGCGCGGCGCGACGTCGGCTTTATCGGCGCGGAGCCCTTCGTCAACGGCTTGGCCAAAGCCTTGGCCGCGATCGAGCGCGACGGCCTCGCCAATATTCGGCTGCGGGCCGGCGACGCCTTGGAGCTGATCCAGCAGATTCCCGCCGCCGCGCTATCGCGCGTCTTCATTCTCTATCCCGACCCTTGGCCGAAACGGCGCCATCACAAACGGCGCATCGTCTCATCGACGATGGTCAGCGAATTGGCTCGCGTGCTGCGTCCCGGCGGCGAGGCGCGCTTTGCAACGGACATCGACGACTACGCGGGCTGGACCCTGCGCAGATTTCTCGACTCCGAGGCGTTTTCTTGGGCCCCGCGAAAGGCGAATGACTGGCGCGAGCCCTGGCCCGAATGGCGCGAGACGCGCTACGAGGCCAAGGCCAAGCGCGAAGGACGCCGGCCGGTCTATTTGACTTTCTTCAGAGAGTGATCGCGGACCGCTTTCTCGATAAAGGCGGCGACGCTTGTCTCGAGGATCGATTTAGCCTCCTCGCCCGGCGCTGAGCCTGCGAAATAGCCGGATTGCGCCAACATCGCGACGCCATGCGCGACCGCCCAGATTTGGGCCGCCAACAGGCGGCCGTCGCAGCCCGCGGCGCCGAACTGCGCCAAGGCCGCCTCAGTCGCGCGCCGCAAGCTCTCCAACGCCGCCGCGCTTGAAGCGGCGAGCGGAGGCTGGGCGAGAAGACCCGCGTTTTCGAACATCGCGGCGTAGAGTCCCGGCTCCCGCCGCGCAAAGTCGAGATAGGCGTCGCCCATGCGGCCGAGCGCCGTCGCGGCGCTCGGCCTGCCGTCCGCCCAGGCTTCGTCAAGACGTCGGCGGAAGGCGTCGAATCCGCGCCGCGCCAACTCGATCAGCAAAGCGTTGCGGTCATTGAAATGACGATAGGGCGCAGCAGGGGTGACGCCGGCCCGCTTGGCGGCCTCTGCGAGGGTGAAGCCGATCGCGCCTCGCTCGGCGACGAGCGCTCTGGCCGCCTCGACCAGGGCATCCCGCAAATTGCCATGATGATAGCCGCGCCGAGCGCCAGGAAAGGGCGGCTGATCGAATCCGGACATGGCGCCAGTCTACAGAGGCGTCGCGCAAGCGGCGAGCCCTTACGTCTTTGGGCTTGCGGGAGCGCCCGGTTCCGAAGATAAGGCGCGGTCCAACCTCAGGCCGGATTCGCCAGCGCTGAGCGGTGGATTTGTGTGCGTTTTTTGGAACTCGCCGCCGAAGGATCGCCATGCTCGACGAGGTTGATCGCCGCACCGTTCTGAAAGGAGCGGCCGTATCCGCCGTTGGCCTGGCGTCAGGGCTCGAGGCGATGGCGGCAGACGACGGCCTGCGCTTCGCCGATCCGGTAGAGTTCTCCTATGATCTCTTGAAGGCGCGCGCCAAGGAGATGGCTCACGCGCCTTACGTCGGGCCCAGCCGGCCCGCCCCCGACATCATCAAGCGGATCAATTACGAAGAGTGGGGAAAGATCCGCTATCGCACCGATCGCGCCCTTTTCGCCGATGGTCCGGGCCAGTTTCCTCTGACGTTTTTCCACCTCGGCTTGTTCTTTCAAAAAGCGGTCGAGATGCATGTCGTCGAGGCCGGGCAATCCCGGCGGATCATCTATGATCAAGATTATTTCGACATGCCGATCGATTCGGTCGCGCGGCAATTGCCGAAGGGCGCGGGTTTCGCCGGCTTTCGCGTGCAGGAGGCGCGCGATGGGGCGCTCGACTGGCGCAAGAACGATTGGGTCGCCTTTCTCGGCGCCGCCTATTTCCGCGCGATCGGCGAGCTCCGGCAATATGGTCTCTCGTCGCGCGGCGTCGCGCTCGACGTCGCGGTCGCTGACCGGCCCGAGGAATTCCCGGACTTTACGCATTTCTTCATCGACACGAACGAGGGCGCCGACTCGGTCGTCATTTACGCCTTGATGGAGGGGCCCTCGATCGTTGGCGCCTATCGCTTCGATATGAAGCGCGGCAAGGGCGTCGTCATGGATATCGACGCGGCTCTTTATATGCGCGCGGCGGTGTCTCGTTTCGGCATCGCGCCGCTGACCTCGATGTACTGGTTCTCCGAAACGAAGAAGGAGACCGCCATCGACTGGCGTCCCGAAGTTCATGATTCGGATGGCCTGGCGATGTGGAACGGCGGCGGCGAACGCCTTTGGCGTCCGCTGAACAATCCGCCCCGCATCATCGTCTCGGCTTTCTCCGATAACAATCCGCATGGCTTCGGGCTTCTGCAGCGCGACCGCGTGTTCGATCACTATTTGGACGGCGTCAACTATGACCGCCGGCCAAGCCTCTGGGTCGAGCCGCTGCCTGGACCCAATGGCGAGACCTGGGGCAAAGGCTCGGTGCAGCTTTGCGAGATTCCGACCGACGACGAGATCCACGACAATGTCGTTGCGATGTGGGTGCCGGAAAAGCCGGTCCCCGCTGACGCAGAGCTCGATTTGCGCTACCGCCTCCATTGGCTGGCTGATGAACCGTACCCCTCCAAGCTGGCGCGTTGCGTCGCGACCCGCCTCGGCCGCGGCGGACAGCCCGGACAGCCGCGGCCGAAGGGGGTGAGGAAATTCATGATCGAATTCCTCGGCGGCCCGCTCGCCAATCTGCCCTATGGCGTGACGCCGGAAGCAGTCTTCACCGCTTCGCGCGGCGTCTTCGGCGCCTATAAGCTGACCGAGGCGGTGCCGGACGGCGTCGCCGGCCATTGGCGCACGCAATTCGACCTCGCCAATGTCGAAGGAACCGATCCCGTCGAACTGCGCGGCTACCTGCAGGTGAACGGCGAGACGGTCACCGAGACCTGGATGTTCCAGTACCATCCGTTCTGAGAACCCCGGCCTCGGCGCGAGGCGCGCGTGCCCCCTTTCATCGAGATTCACGGCCATGCGATCGTCACCGACGACGATCGCATCGCGGACGCGAGCGGCGTGACGCCGCCGCGGCTGCGCAACGACGCCGACTGGGCGTATTTCCAGCGCGCGCTCGACGAGGCCGATCTCGTCGCGCTGGGGCGCGTGGGTCACGAGGTCAATCCCAATCGGCAGAAAAGACCCCGGCTTGTCCTCTCGCGCAAGGCGCACGGCCTAAAGCGACGCAAAGACGCGATCTGGTGGAATCCGGCGGAGCGTTCCTGGGCGGAGGTCGCATCGGCCCTGTTGCCTGCGGGCGGTCGCGTCGCGGTTGTCGGCGGCCAAGGCGTCTTCGATCTGTTTCTCGCGATCGGCTATGACGCGTTCCACCTGTCGCGCGGCCATGGCGTCACCGCGCCCGGCGGCCGCGCTCTGTTCTCGGCCTGCGACAGCGGGCTGACCACGGAGGCGGTACTAGCGGGCGCCGGCCTGAAGGCTGAAGAGACCCAGATGCTCGATGCGGCTGCAAATGTGACGCTGACGGTCTGGCGCACGGGCTAGGGCGGACGACTCGTCACTTTTCTTTGCGGCAGACGATTGGCCCAGGCTGGCAAGCGATCCCGGGGGTCGAGCAATGAGCGCTGTTCTTATCATCGCGCGCGCAAGTCGCGCAGCCGTCGCTCCATTCGAGACAAAGCGGCGCCGTCGCGGCGTAGCCCTCGAGGGAGACTTGCTCCGCGGAAGGCTTTGCCGTCGGGGCGTCGTCGGCGCGGGCGGGCGGCTGTGTGGCGCAAAGCGCGGCGACGATGATCAGAGACTTTGCCCGCAAATTCATCCGCGAATTGTCGCTCACGCCGGCGGCGGAGGCAATGTCGACCGCGAAGGGGTTGGCACACTTCTGCAGCCGCCGCCGCGGCGCAAAGCGCGGGCCGCCACGTTCTCGGCAAGCTCTCTCAAGGAGAAGGACGTGCGCTCGCCCAACGCACTTGAGATGACCATCGAGGTAGACTTCCTCATTGATTTCTTGGCGGAGCGGGGCGCGAGAGAAATTCAAAGTCAAGGATGCGCGCAGCGCACCGCCTCCGGCGGCGACCGCTTCGCGGTCGTCCTTGAGTTATCTCGCGCAAAATGCTTGCCAAGAAATCAATGAAGGTTTGACGCTGACATCAGCGCAGTCTCACAAAGAGAGTACGTCGGCGCGGCTGAAATTTCCGCGAGGAGCGCTCGCTGCGTCCCCTCAAAACCGCAACGCCTTCGCCTGCTTCACGCCGGGAATCTTGCCGACCTTGCCGAGCAGCCCGTTCGGTGGCGGGCCGTCGATCTGGACGAGCGCGATCGCCGAGCCGCCTTCACGGTCGCGCCCCAGAGCGAAGGTCGCGATATTGACGCCGGCCTCGCCGAGCAGGCTGGCGAAGCGGCCGATGAAGCCCGGTTTGTCCTCGTTGGTCACATAGATCATCGAGGGCGCGAATTCCGCGTCGATCTTGATGTCTTTGATCGACAATATGCGCGGCTTGCCGTCGTGGAAGACGGTGCCGCCGACCGCGCGCTCCATCTCCGGCGTCGTCACCGACAGCGTGATAAAGCTCTCATAGTCGCCCTGGGCGGCGCGCGTGACTTCCTCGACGACCACGCCTCTTTGCGCGGCGATCGACGGCGCGGAGACCACGTTGATGTCGGCGAGCAGCGGGCGCAGCAAGCCGGCGATCGCCGCTGAGGTCAAGGCCTTGGTCTTCAAGCCGGCGACGGCGCCCTCGTAGGTGATTGTCACCTTCGTGATCGGCGCCTCGGTCAATTGACCGGCGAAGGAGCCGAGCCTTTCGGCAAGCGCGATGAAAGGCTTTAGACGCGGCGCCTCTTCGGCGGTGATCGATGGGAAGTTCACGGCATTGGAGATCGCGCCGCGCGTCAGATAGTCGGACATCTGCTCGGCGACCTGCAGCGCGACATTCTCCTGCGCCTCGTTGGTCGAGGCGCCAAGATGCGGGGTCGCTACGACATTGGGTTGGCCGAACAGCGGATTTGCGGTCGCCGGCTCTTCGACGAAGACATCGAAGGCGGCGCCGGCGACATGGCCGGAATCGAGGGCCGCGCGCAACGCCGCCTCGTCGACGAGGCCGCCGCGCGCGCAATTGATGATCCGAACGCCCTTCTTGGTCTTGGCGAGATTCTCGGCGGAAAGGATGTTCTTGGTTTGCGCGGTCATCGGCGTGTGCAGCGTGATGAAATCGGCGCGCTTCAGGAGATCGTCGAGCTCGACTTTCTCGACGCCGAGTTCGAGCGCGCGCTCCTCGCTCAAGAACGGATCATAGGCGATCACCCGCATCTTGAGGCCGACAGCGCGCGTCGCGACGATCGAGCCGATATTGCCGCAGCCGATGATGCCGAGAACCTTGCCGGTGATCTCGACGCCCATGAAGCGGTTCTTTTCCCATTTCCCCGCTTGGGTCGAAATGTCGGCCGCCGGGATCTGACGCGCCAAAGCGAACATCAACGCAATCGCGTGCTCGGCCGTGGTGATCGAATTGCCGAAGGGCGTGTTCATGACGATGACGCCGCGCGCGGTGGCGGCGGGGATGTCGACATTGTCGACGCCGATGCCGGCGCGACCGACCACTTTCAGCTTGGCGGCCTTTTCGAGCAGCTTGGCGGTGACCTTGGTCGCCGAGCGGATCGCGAGGCCGTCGTAATCGCCGATGATCTTGGCGAGCTCCTCTTTATCAAGGCCCGGCTTCACATCGACGTCGACGCCGCGCTCCTTGAATATGGCGACGGCGGCCGGGAAGAGCTTATCGGAGATGAGCACGCGGGGCATGGGAAGTCCTTCGATTAAAGAATGACCGACGCGAAGATGATCTTTAAGGGCTCGCCGTCATTGCGAGCGAAGCGAAGCAATCCACTCGTAGGGCGCCGCCCCATGAATGGATTGCTTCGTCGCTTCGCTCCTCGCAATGACGGTGGCGCAATCGGGCGTCACGCCGCTTTCGCCAGCTTGGCTTTCTCCTCGCCGAAGGCGAAGTCGAGCCAAGGCGTCAGCGCTTCGAGGTCGCTCTTTTCGATGGTCGCGCCGCACCAGATGCGAAGGCCCGGCGGCGCGTCGCGGTACGAGCCGACGTCGAAGGCGACCTTCTCCTTTTCGAGAAACGAGGCGAGGCCTTTGGCGAAGGCCGCCTGCGCGTCGGCCGGCAGCGACGCGACGGCGGGATCGATCACTTTCAGGCAGACGCTGGTGTTCGAGCGGGTGTCTGGCGCCGACGCCAGGAAATCGACCCAGGGAGTCCTGGCGACCCAATCGGCGACGACTTTGGCGTTGGCGTCGGCGCGGGCGATCAGCGCTTTAAGGCCGCCGAGAGCCTTGGCCCATTTAAGCGCGTCGATATAGTCCTCGACGCACAACAGGGACGGCGTGTTGATCGTCTCGCCTTCAAAAATGCCTTCGATCAGCTTGCCGCCTTTGGTCATGCGAAAGACCTTGGGCAGCGGCCAGGGGGCTTTGTACGTTTCGAGGCGCTCGACCGCGCGGGGGCTCAAGACGAGCATCCCATGCGCGGCTTCGCCGCCGAGCGCCTTTTGCCAGGAAAAGGTGACGACATCGAGCTTGACCCAATCGAGCTTTTGCGCGAATGCGGCAGACGTGGCGTCGCAGATCGTCAGGCCCTTGCGGTCCGCGGCGATCCAGCCGCCGTCCGGAACGCGCACGCCCGAAGTCGTGCCGTTCCAGGTGAAGACCACGTCATTGTCGAAATTGACTTGGCTAAGGTCGGGCAGCTCGCCGTAGGGCGCCGTCAGCGTCCGCGCATTGGCGAGCTTGAGTTGCTTGACGACGTCCGTCACCCAGCCCTCGCCGAAGCTCTCCCAGGCGAGCACGTCGACGCCGCGCGCGCCGAGCATCGACCACAGCGCCATTTCGACCGCGCCGGTGTCCGAGCCCGGCGTAATGCCGATGCGGTAGTCGGATGGGACTTCGAGAACTTCGCGCGTGAGATCGATCGCGAGTTTGAGCTTGGCCTTGCCGACTTTCGCGCGATGCGAGCGTCCGAGCGCCGCGTCTTTGAGGATTTCGGGGCTCCAGCCGGGCCGTTTGGCGCAGGGGCCGGAAGAAAAATGCGCGTTATGCGGCCGCGCGGCCGGAGCATTCGCCATCTCTAAGCCATCCTTTCAGATGGGCGCCTCTCGTTGGGGAGAGGTGTCCCGCTGATGGCGATACGCGAATCAGGCGGCGATGGTCAAGAGGATTGTTGCCGGATGGTGTGTAACTCCGCAGGTCCGGATTGTCGCCTCGCCTCGTCAACTGAACCAGGGTGACAGGAAAGCGGGTTCTGCGAACGTACTTACCCCGCTTTCCGCAGCGATGCGCGAAGCGCCTTATCGATTCTCGATTGCCATCCAGGCCCTTTGGCCTTGAAAGCGTCGACTACATCGCGGCTTAGTCGAATTGATACGGCAATCTTTGTCGGCGTCTTTTGCGGGCCGCGTTGGCCGCGCCTTCGCTTTTCGAGCGCCTCGAAGAATTCGGGAGGCAGTACCTCGCGCGCCGACTTGAGATTGGCGAGTTCCTCGTCAGTCAATTCGGGATTGTCGGACACGACGTCCCAATCCTCCTTGCTGTAGCCGCGTCCTGGCGTGAATTTCTTCAACAATTTAGCCACCGAACGCTCCCCTCTCCTTCTTCGACGCCGGACGAACGCTGATGATCGAAATGGCCTCGGTTCCGAGGGCCGCAAAAATCACAACGACAATCTTTCCGTTAAGCTTGAGCTTTCCGATCGCTTTGATGCGTTTGGGGCCGGCCCGCTCCAAGCGGGCCTTATCGAAATCGAAGTCGCTTTCAATGTCGCCGAAATCCAATCCGTGCTTGTCGAGATTGGCTTTGCGCTTCGGCTCGTCCCAAGTAATTCGCATGAATATATAGACGATTTAATGCGAAACGTCAATTTATTTGTACATACGGAAAGAACGTATAAGAATCACGCCCGCCGTTTGCGTTTGCCGCGGCCTGTTCCGTTAAGGCCGCCTCTGGGCGGCGGTTGCGTCGCCTCGGCGCCTGGCGCCGACGGCGCCAAGCGTTCGTAGCGAACGCCCGTGAAGAATACGATATCCGCCCCTTGCGACCCTTGCGGCGCTTCCAGCCTTGGCGCGCGCGACGCTGGTCGAAACATCACCAGATCGCCCATGACCCATCTCCGAGCGACGCCGCATCCCCTCGATAGAACGGCGCCCCACGGGCGATAGTTAACCCGCGCGAAGGTTAACGATCGGTCAATGGGATCATCATAAAATCGAATCTCGAGAGTCGTGGTGAACGGAGTTAAGGCGCCTGTGTCCGACAGAACACGTACGCAGCTTCCCTTTTTGGCGTCGCTGGAAGAACGAAATGATCCAGAGTCGCGCCGCGTGTTGCTGCGCGTTGCGACTGACCGCTTCGTCAATGATCCGGCGCCCCCGCGCGCCGCGATCGCCGAGTTCGAAAAGACCGCCTTGGCGCTGCTCCCCGATCGCGACCCGGCGACGAGGCTCATCGTCGCGCGGAAGCTCGCGCCGCGGATCGATGCGCCGCCCTCCGTCCTTGCGGCGATTTTCGAACGCGGGAACGAGGCGGCGCTGCTGATCCTCCAACGGGCGGTCGCTGCGCCGCGGGCGCTACTGATCGCCGCGGCGGCCGGCGAAGCGGTGGCGGCCTGCGCGGTGGCAAAAAGGACCGATCTCGATGACGAGCTGATCGGCATGCTTGCCCAACGCCCGATACCGGAGGTCGCGCTCGCTCTGGCGGAGAATGCAGCCGCTCCGCTTCGTCCGGAATGCTTTGCGCTTCTCGCGCGCCAAGCGCGAGACGATCAAGCGCTCGCGAACGCCTTGCTCAGCCGCACAGCCTCGCCGCTCGACCAAGCGCCGCTCTTCTTATTCGCGACTTCGGAGCAGCGCCGCGCGATCCTTCTTGCCGCGCAGCGCTCGGAGCTCGGCCGCTCCATGACCCAACCGCCTTGGCGCGCGCCGAATGGCGCCGTTCAACGCCTCGAAGCCTGCGCGCTCGCTCGCCAACCGGAGCTCTTTGTCGTCGCTCTCGCCGAGGCGCTCAACTGCGACGCCGATCTTGCCGGCCGGATCGTCGCCGAGCCGTCCGGCGAGCCTCTGGCGGTCGCGCTCGCGGCGCTGGATGCGACGCAGGACGCGACCATGCGCATTCTCCTTCTTGGCCACTCGTCGCTGAACCTTGAAACCAATCGCGTCGGCGCTTTGACCCGGCTGAAGGATGCATTGCGTCCCGCCGCCGCTCGCCGCGTCGTCTCCGCGATGACGGGCGCTTGGCCGGAGCGACGCTTCGCGGCGGAGCCCGTGCTTGATCCTTTGGCGGCGCCGGCGCCGAGCAGAGCCTCGCCCGCTCGCGTCGGCTTCGCAAAGAGCGACGCGCCGCATGTGCTGCGTCGTCGCCGCGCGTTGCAACTCGCCTTCGCCGGCCGCGTTCTTCGAGAGCCTTGACGAACCCGTATCGTCGGTTACCGCGTCAAGTCTGCGATCGGCGCGCCGGCGATCGTCACGTCGCGATCTGCGGGCCATTTCAGCCGATAGGCGAGATGCAGGTCCTTGCTCTCGCCGGGCAGAAGATCAAGCGTCCAGCTCATCACGCCACGCTTGTCGGCGACCTGCTTTTCGGTCGGCGGCGTGGTGGCGGCCAATTGCTCGACGGTGATCGCCGTGTTTTCCGAATAGGGAAGCTGATCGGTCACCTGCACCTTCACCGGGAAATCGTGCAGATTCTTGACCGTGGTCTTGAATTCGCGGACCTCGACCTTGGTCTGATTGTACCAGGTCGGCTCGTTCTCTTTTCGGCTGACCGCGACCCGGGTGACTTTGATCTTGTCGTCCGCGCCAAAGCCGAGATCAACCGCGTCGCCCGGCGGCGTGAAAGCGATCGGCGCTTGGCCGACGAAGGCGCCATCGCGGTGCAGGGCGATCTCGCCGGGCAACAGCGGCGCTTGCGCGTCGTCGGTGAAATGGGCCGCCAGATAGACGGTCTGATCGAGGCTCGGCGACGCTTTGAAGAGAAGGGTCGCCGGCGCGTCGACGCGGGCCAGTAGGAAGGACTTCTGGGCGCCGTCGCTGGCCAGGCTGACCCTGCCAGCCACTTTGAACTCCGCGGCGTACGCGCTGCTTTCGCTTTGCGATACGTTTTCCTCGGCGACGCGCTGGATCGGTTGCGGGGCGCCGGAGAGCTGCGCCGCGCCCCAGCCCTGGTCAACATGCAAGACGCCCGCGCCGGCGCGTGGGGCTTGCGGCGCCGTCGCGTCCTTTGCCATGGCGGCGGGAGCTGATTCGGTCTCGGCGAGCGGCGGTTGCCAAAAATCGATCTTGATCGGTTGCAAGTTAGGCGCATCGACCATGCCGGCGACCCGCGCAGTCGAGACTGTGAGCGCCACATTGCTCCAATCCTCGCCCGTGCGCTGGGAGAGGAGAGCGCGTCGCGCCAACGAGACTGTCTTGGCGGCGGCGTTCGTATCCAAGGAGGCGTCATAAGCGGGGCGCCAACCGACATTCGCGACGCGGTACGAGATCGTGATTTCAGCGCTCGTTGCGTTTTCGGCGTTAAGCGCCACGCTGGCGCCGCGTCGCGCCGCGTCGGCCGGCGCCGGGCGCTGCCGCTCGGCCTCGAGCGCCTTGATCTCTTCATCGAGCGCCCGCGCTTTGGCTTCCGCGGGACGCAATTCATCACCGAGCTTGGCGAGCGCAGAGCCGACGGCGTCCCAAGCGGCGCTCCATTGACTGACATCCAAGGGCTTGGCGTCGCCGGACGCCTTGGTCGGCTCCGCCTGAGAATAGCGAAGGATCATCGCGCGTTTTGCTTGGAGCGCGTCGAGAGTCGAGCTCAGGCGCGCTCGCTCCTCACGAAGGCCCGTCAATTTTTCGGCGATTGCGTCGTTCGCCGCCTTCGATGTCGTCGGCGCGACGTCGGTGTCGACGGCGCCGATCGTGATTTTCGCCGCGCCTTGGCCTGAGACGCGCAGCGAGGCGGGATCGAGCGCCAAGGGCAAATCTTTGAAGGTGACGACGCTGTCGCCTTGCGGCAGGTCAATGGTCGCAACGCGCGTGACGATCGCGGCGTCGGGATAGACGGCGACCTGGTCGATGGCGGAGGCCGCATCGATCGCCCCAGCGAATGCGGGCGCGCTCAAAGCGACAAGGAGGAGAGCAGAGCTTGCAAAGAGGAATGGAGGCAGAGAGGAGCGCATGAGGGCTTCCTTGAAACAGACGTCAGTCTGCGACGATGACGTTCGCCGGTGAGGAGGACACCTGCCGATTGTGGCGCGAGCGCTGCGCGATTATGGCGCGACGGTCGCGCGATTGTGGCGGGCCGGCGGCCCAAGGGAGCTCCTCGCTCGACCAGGTTTCACCCGGTCGCACGCCGCGCTTGCCCCTCGCCTGATGATCGGCGACAACAGGGCTGCCGAGAGCGGCCGCTCAAGCGCCGCCCGCGCCAAACACCGAAAATTCGAGAAGAGCCATGACGATTCACGCGCGCGTTGGCGAAATCACCGAACGGATCAAAAGGCGCAGCCACGACAACCGGCGTCGTTATCTCGATCGGATCGAGAGTCATGTTGCGAAAACGCCGACGCGCAAGCGCCTGGGCTGCGCGAATTTTGCGCATGGCCTCGCTGCTTGCGGCGCCCAAGACAAAGAGGCCTTGCGCGATCGTGAGGGTCCGAACCTCGCAATCGTGACCACCTACAACGACATGCTGTCCGCCCATCAGCCGTTCGAGCGCTTTCCCGAGATCATCAAGCGAATCGCGCGCGAGGCCGGGGGCACGGCGCAAGTGGCGGGCGGCGCGCCGGCCATGTGCGACGGCGTCACGCAAGGCGAGGCGGGCATGGAGCTTTCTCTATTCTCGCGCGACGTGATCGCCCTCTCGACGGCTATCGCTCTGTCGCATCAGATGTTCGACGCCGCGGTCTATCTTGGCGTCTGCGACAAGATCGTCCCGGGCCTGCTGATCGGCGCCCTTTCCTTCGGCCATCTGCCGGCGGTCTTCCTACCGGCCGGACCCATGCCTTCGGGCCTGCCGAACGACGAGAAAGCGAAGATTCGCCAGCTCTTCGTCGAAGGCAAGGTTGATCGCGCCGCGCTGCTCGAGGCGGAGGCCAAGGCCTATCACGCGCCCGGCACCTGCACGTTCTACGGCACCGCCAACACCAATCAGATGCTGATGGAGATCATGGGCCTGCATCTGCCCGGCGCCTCCTTCGTCAATCCGAACACGCCGCTCCGCGACGCGCTGACCGAGCTCGGCGCAAGGCGGGCGTTGGAGCTGATCGCGCAGGGCAACGAATATACGCCGATCGGCCAGATCGTTGACGAGCGGGCAGTGGTGAATGGCGTCGTCGGCCTTCACGCGACCGGCGGCTCGACCAATCATACGATCCATCTGATCGCCATGGCCGCGGCGGCGGGGATTGCGCTCGACTGGGACGATTTCTCCGACCTCGCCGAGGTTGCGCCGCTGTTGACTCGCATCTACCCCAACGGCAAAGCCGACGTGAATCATTTCCAGGCGGCTGGAGGCATGCCGGTGCTGATCCGTTCGTTGCTCGGAGAGGGGCTTCTGCATTCGGACGTACGTACCGTCTGGGGCGCGGGGCTCGAAAACTATGTGGTCGAGCCGGCGCTCGATCCGGAAGGCCAGATCACGTGGCGCGAGCCAGCGAAGGCCAGCGCGGATGAGGCAGTGCTTCGCGGAACGGATCATCCTTTCCAAAGGACAGGCGGCCTTCGCGTCCTCGAAGGACCGCTCGGACGCGCCGTGATCAAGACCTCGGCGGTCGCCGCCGAACGGCACGTGATCGAAGCGCCGGCGCGCGTCTTCCATTCGCAAGAAGAATTGCATAACGCCTTCAAAGCCGGCGAGCTCTTCCGCGACATGGTGGCGGTGATCCGGTTCCAGGGGCCGAGCGCCAACGGCATGCCGGAATTGCACAAGCTGATGCCGCCGCTCGGCGTCGCGCAAGATCGCGGCTTCAAAGTCGCTCTCGTCACCGACGGCCGGTTATCGGGCGCGTCGGGCAAAGTTCCGGCGGCGATCCATGTGACGCCGGAGGCGGCCGCTGGCGGGCCGATCGCCAAAATCCGCGACGGCGATCTCTTACGCGTCGACGCGCCGGCGGGTCGTCTCGACGTGCTCGTCGCGCCCGCCGAATGGGCGGCGCGAACCGCCGAGAGCCGCGACCTTTCGCATTCTCACAGCGGCGTCGGCCGCGAACTGTTCGCGGCCTTTCGCGCGAGCGTCGGCAAAGCTGATCAGGGCGCGTCGATCTTCAGCGTCCAAGGTTGAACGCGCGGCAGTCCTTTGGCTTTGGCGGCAGGCCTGATTTTCCGCCAGGCTGTGATGAAAGCAGCGGCGGTCGCAGCCACCTTAGCGGCGCTGTCGCCTGGCTTATACAGCGCCGAGCCTAGCCCGAACCCGCTCGCGCCGGCCGCTACATAATCGGCCATCGACTGGGGCGTGACGCCGCCAACCGGCAGAATCGCCACGTCGGCGGGGATCACCGCTCGCCATGCCTTGATGACGGGCGGCGTGATCATTTCCGCCGGGAAAGCCTTGAGCGCATCCGCCCCTGCCGCGAGCGCGGCAAAGGCCTCGCTCGGCGTTGCGACGCCAGGCAGGGCGATCAGACCGCGTTTCTTGGCCGCCATGACGATCGCCGCGTCAAAATGCGGCGATATGATTAAATTGCCGCCAGCCTCGGCGACTGCCTCGACATCCGCCGGCGTTCTGACGGTGCCCGCCCCGATCACGACATCTTGCGGCGCAGCCGCCCGCAAGAGCCGGATCGTCTTCAGGGGTTCGGGCGAGTTGAGAGGCGCCTCGACAATCAGGAAGCCGGCGTCGATCAGAGCGGCGAGGATCGCCTGCGCGCCATCCGGCGTCACCCCGCGAAGGATCGCCACCAGCGGAGTTTTCGCCAAAGCCTCGGCAAAACGGCTCATCGATATGGGCCCTCCCCTCGATCACGGCCGTTCTGCCGCCAAAAGAGCGTCGTCGCAACCCATCTCGACCCCTTCGATTTAGGGTTCCTTCACCATTTCCGGATGAGATGCAGGGAAGGAAATTTCCGTGACGCTCGGGAGAGCAGCCATGTCCGCCTCAATTCGCCCCGCTAGGTCCTCGAGCGGGCGCTTGAACCGAGCCTTGGCGTCGGGCGCGCTCGCGCTCGCGCTGGCCTTGGGGCTCGGGTCGTCGGCAGCGAAGGCGGCGGCGATTCTCGATGTCGTCCTGGACCAAGCCAAGATCGCTCGGGTTCCCGAGGGGACCAAGACGCTGGTGATCGGCAGCCCGATCGTCGCCGACGTAACCCTGCTCAAGGGCTCCAACACGATGGTGGTGACGGGCAA
>DATGHD010000113.1:0-20987 GCA_035308145.1 Roseiarcus sp. | reverse complement strand
GCTCGTAAAGTGAAGGTTGAACTTGTCGCTTCTCCTGCGGCGCTGAAATGAGATAGATTCGATACTGGTGTACCTCACTCACGAGGCTGGAGAATCCGTCGCCACCAAATACCGGCGGGAATTCCTGCGACTAGTCACGCTGTCGCGCGATCGACCCGCGCTGGGCGCACGCCGCCCTAAACTCGGTCGTGGCGTGCGCCTGAGCATTGTGGCTTCCTTTCTGGCGCTCAACCGCTACACCGACCGTCCTACGCATTCTTCACGGCAGGCGTAGGATCACTGCAGCCCTGCTGACGCAGGGACATAGCCCCCGGCCGTCCAAACCTCACGCCCGCAGCGCCGCCACGATCGCATCGCCCATCTCGCCTGTCGAAATCGTCGCCTCGCCGGCCGCCGCGATGTCCTTCGTCCGCAGCCCCTGCGCCAGCACGGACGCAATCGCCGCCTCCAGCCGGGCCGCATGTTCCCCGAGCCCGAACGAATAGCGCAGGGCCATCGCGAACGAACCGATCATCGCAATCGGATTGGCCGCGCCCTTGCCGGCGATGTCGGGCGCCGAACCATGCACCGGCTCGTACAGCGCCTTGCGCTTGCCCGTCTTCGGATCGGTGTCGCCGAGCGACGCCGACGGCAACATGCCGAGCGAGCCCGTCAGCATCGCCGCCACATCGGACAACATGTCGCCGAACAGATTGTCGGTGACGATGACGTCGAACTGCTTGGGCCAGCGCACGAGCTGCATCCCGAGCGCGTCGGCGAGTTGATGTTCCAGCTGCACGTCGGCGAACTCGCGCTTGTGCAAGGCGGTGATGACCTCCTTCCACAACACGCCCGACTTCATCACATTGTGCTTCTCGGACGACGTCACCTTGTTGCCGCGCTTGCGCGCGAGATCGAAGGCGACGCGGCCGATGCGCTCGATCTCGTAGGTGTCGTAGACCTGCGTGTCGATGCCGCGTTTTTGGCCATTGCCGAGATCGATAATCTCTTTGGGCTCGCCGAAATAAACGCCGCCGGTCAGCTCGCGCACGATCATGATATCGAGGCCTTCGACAAGCTCGCGCTTCAACGAGGATGCGTCGGCGAGCGCCGGGTAACAGATCGCGGGCCTCAAATTGGCGAAAAGCTCGAGGTCCTTGCGCAGCCGCAAAAGGCCGGCCTCAGGGCGAACGTCATAGGGAACGCCGTCCCACTTCGGCCCGCCGACCGCCGCCAGCAGCACGGCGTCCGCCGCATGCGCCCTCGCGACGTCGGCGTCGCTGATCGCTTTCCCATGCGCATCATAGGCCGAGCCGCCGACGAGGCCTTTCTCGATTTCGAAACGGGCGAGGCCGACGCGGCTGAAAAAAGCGGTGACCTTCTCGACTTCGGCCATGACCTCGGGGCCAATGCCGTCGCCCGGAAAAAGAAGCAGGTTTATCGTCGCCATCGAAGCCCTGTGGAGTGTTAGGAAAGGGCTTTGCTAGACCATTTTCGCGTCTTTCGGGAAGAAAGTTGCGTCTTGCTTGAACGACGAGGCGGCGGATGAGGCCTTCATGATCGTCGGAAACAATTCGGCCGACCAATTTGTCAGGCGGCCGCCGAGCGAAATCACGTTCTTCTTGGTCCACGGCAATGACGACGGCCTGATTCGGGAACGCGCCGGCAGGCTGGCGGCTGCGGCGCTTGGCGACAATCCTGATCCGCTGCGGCTCGTTCGCTTGGATGGCGAGGCGCTGGTCCGGGCGCCCGGCATTTTGGCCGACGAGGCCATGGCCATATCGATGTTTGGCGGCAGCCGCGTCATTTGGGTCAACGCTCAAGGACGCGACCTTTTGCCGGCGTTGGCGCCGTTGTTTCGGACGCCGCTGCAGGAATGTACGATCGTCGTCGAGGCGGGCTCGCTCAAAAAGGGACACGAGTTAAGAAGCACATTCGAGCGGCTGCCTAACGGCGCCTCTATCGAATGTTATCCCGACGATCGTCGCGCGATCGCCTCCTTAATTGACGAAGAAGCGCGCGCCGCCGATTTGCGCGTGCCGCCAGACGTTCGCGACGCGCTTTGCGAGCTTCTTGGCGCCGATCGGATGACGACGCGCAATGAGATCGTCAAGCTGATGCTTTACGCGCGGGGGCGCGGCGAGGTTGCCGCCGAGGACGTTCAAGCGATTGTCTCGGAGGCCGCGCCTTCGATGCTGGATGAAGCGATTGACGCGACTTTCGCGGGGGATCGCCGGGCGGCGGATAAAGCCGCGCGACGCTATCTCGCGGACGGGGGGGACGCCGCGGGGCTGCTCAGCGCGGCGATTCGCCACGCCACCTTGCTGCACAAGCTGCGAGTCGAGGTTGATTCGGGCCGGACTTTCGACAGTGCGACGCAAAGCGCCCGAGTCCGGATATTTTTTCAAAGGCGGGCGACGCTTGAACGTCAGGTCAGCCGCTGGACTGCTAGCGCGCTCGCAAAACTGTTCTCGCCCCTTTACGCGGCGGCGAATCACATCCGTCAGGATCCAAGGGTCGCCGAGGCCGCGTCGCTTCGCGCGCTTTGGGCGATCGCGTCAAGCGGGCGCGCCGGCCGGACTTGAGGCCTTTAGTGCGGCGCTTGCAAGAGGCGCCGGCAGAAGTCGTCCAGCTGCTCGAGGCTTTGGAATGCGATGCGGATTTCGCCGCGCTCGCCCGCGTGACGTATCGCGACTTTGACGCCGAGCGTCGCGGCAAGCCTTTCCTGAAGCGCGCGGGTATCGGCGTCAGCGCTGGCTTCCCGCGGCGCGGCGGGATGCGCGACCCGCGTCGACGGCGGCGGCGACTGCGCGAGCCGTTCGACGTCGCGCACCGTGAGGCCTTCGGCGACGATGCGTTTGGCGACCGCGTCGGGATCGGGGAGGGCGAGCAAGGCGCGCGCGTGGCCGGCGGAAATCTCGCCCGACTCCAGAAGCGCGCGCGCCTGGTCCGGCAGGGCGCGCAAACGCAGCGTATTGGCGACGTGGCTGCGGCTCTTGCCGAGCACGCGGGCCACATCGACCTGCGAGTAGCCGTGCTCGTCCATGAGCTGCGCGTAGGCGCCGGCTTCTTCGAGCGCGTTAAGGTCGGCTCGCTGCACGTTCTCGATAATCGCGATGGCCAGCGCGTCTTTATCGCTTGCCTCGATAATGATGATCGGAACCTCGTGGAGGCCGGCGCGTTGCGCGGCGCGCCAACGCCGCTCGCCGGCGACAATCTCGTAAGCGTCCGGGACGTTCGGCAACGACCGCACCAAGATCGGCTGAATGACGCCGCGCTCGCGGATCGAAGCGGCGAGGTCCTCGATCTCAATCTCATTGAAGTTCTTGCGCGGGTTGCGGGGATTGGGTCGAATGAATTCGATGGCTATTTTCCGCCGCAGGCGGGAAGGCTCCGGCGCGGGGTCCTCGTTGGCGGCGCCGAGCAACGCCGCGAGGCCGCGGCCGAGACGCGGACGATGCTCCGTGGTACGAGCGGCTTCTTCAGCCATGATGGTCTCCCTAAATCATAAGGTACGGATGAAGGTCACGCCGCGCGCCAGCGCCCCTCTCTCTGGATCACTTCGGACGCAAGTTTGAGGTACGCCTGACTTCCCATGCACTTCAGGTCATAAAGAAGCACCGGCTTGCCATAGGACGGCGCTTCGGAGACCCGTACGTTTCTGGGGATGACCGTATCGTAGACTTTGTCGCCCATGAAAGCGCGAACATCCTCGACGACCTGTGTCGCCAGGTTGTTTCTAGGATCGTACATCGTCAGTACGATCCCATGAATGGAAAGGGACGGGTTAAGGGTGTGACGTACTTGATCGACGGTCTTCAGCAATTGGGACAAGCCTTCGAGCGCGAAGAACTCGCATTGCAGCGGCACCAACACGGCGTCTGCGGCGGCGAGGCCGTTGAGCGTCAGGAGATTGAGAGAGGGCGGACAATCGATCAGGACGTAGCTCACCGGGCGCTCCCGCGCGGCGGTGTCGAAGAGCTCGCGCAACGCATGTTTGAGCTTGAAGGCGCGATCGGGGTGGCCGGCGATCTCCAGCTCCAGCCCGAGCAAATCCATGGTCGAGGGCGCGATGACGAGGCGCGGAACCGCGGTTGGCGTAATGACTTCGGCGAGGGTCTTTTCGCCGACGAGCGCGTCATAGCTCGAGGAGGTGCGGGCCTTGCGGTCGATGCCGAGGCCGGTGGACGCGTTGCCTTGCGGATCAAGATCGATCAGCAACACGTTTTCGCCGATCGCCGCCAGCGCCGTCCCCAAATTGATCGCCGTCGTCGTCTTGCCAACGCCGCCCTTTTGGTTGGCGACCACGAGAACGCGAGGCTTGAGCTCGTTCTCCACTTACCTCTCCGCGGGCCTTTGACGGCCCTCGCCCGCCGCTGGGTTGCGAACAATGGCGATTCTCGCGTCCGGGTCGACGCGGCTTTCGACTAAGTCGAAGCTATAGTCGGGGTGCTTCTGGAAATCGGTAATATCAGCTTCTCCAATGCGTCCGCGCGGAAAGACGCCGACCGCTCCTTTATCGAGCCACAATGTGGCGAAGGCGATGAGTCGCGGCAAGGGGGCGAAGGCGCGCGCTGTCACGGCGTCCACAGGACCAGGAATGATTTCAGCCGCATTTTCCACGCGAACATTATGGGCAATCGCCGGCGCTCCGGTCGCCCTCGCCGCCTCGCGAAGAAAGGCGCTCTTGCGTTGATCGCTCTCGATCAGGTGCACGCGCGCGTTGGGGAAATCGGCGAGTTGGATGGCGATGACCAGGCCAGGAAAGCCCGCGCCGGAGCCAAGGTCGACCCAATGATGGGCGCCCGGTGCAAGAGAGAGCAATTGTGCGCTATCGGCGACATGGCGGGTCCAGACGTGCTTGAAGCTTTCTTCAGAGATGAGGTTAACGACCGGACGCCACCGGGTGAGCAGCGCCACATAGGCATCCAGCCGTTCAACTGTTTCACGTGAAACAGGGACGAGCCTCAAAGCTATAGTGCGGTCGTCGTCGCGACTCATAAGCCAAGTTATCGCGGGCTTCGGCGGCAGCCAAACGAAGGATAGGACGACTAACGTCCCTCCGCCCGGCGCGCTGTCTCGCGTCGCCGCGCATGCGCGGCGACCAACGCAAGAGCTGCCGGAGTCATGCCTTCGATACGGCTTGCCTGGCCAAGGCTGCCTGGCCTGACTGTCTGGAATTTCTCTCGCAACTCATTGGAAAGGCCAGAGATTCTGTCGTAATCAAGGTCGGGCGGGATCTCGATCGCCTCGCTTTTCCGGAAGCGGGCGACATCCTCATCCTGCCTTTCAAGGTAGACGGAATATTTGGCGTCCGCCTCGAGCCTCTGCGCGAGTTGCCGGTCGATCGACGAAAGGACCGGCCAAATCCTGGCGAGATCGGCAATCGAGATATTGGGATAGGCGGCGAGCTCGAAGGCGCTTCGCTTGACGCCGTCCTGGTTGATTGCGACGCCATGGATCGCCAGCTTCGCTGGGGTCGCGACGCAGGAATCGAGGAGTTCGCGCGCCCGACCCAGGCGCGCCGACTTTTCTTCGAACGCTGCCGCGCGTCGCGCGCCGACGCAGCCAAAGGCGAGACCTTTGGCGGTCAGTCGGGCATCGGCATTGTCGGCGCGAAGCGACAAGCGGAACTCGGCGCGGGAGGTGAAAATCCGATAGGGCTCAGTGACGCCTTTGGTCGTCAAATCATCGATCATGACGCCGAGATAGGATTCCGCGCGATCGAAAATGACGCCGTCCTCGCCGGCGGCGCGCCGAGCGGCGTTGAGCCCCGCCGCAAGGCCCTGCGCCGCGGCCTCTTCATAACCTGTCGTGCCGTTGATCTGGCCCGCGAGAAAGAGGCCGCGAACACGCCGCGTTTCCAGCGTGGGGTCGAGCTGTCGCGGATCGACGTAGTCATATTCGATCGCATAGCCGGGCCTGAGAATTCGAGCCTTCTCGAGGCCTTCGATCGTTCGGATAAACTCGGCTTGCACGGCAGCGGGCAAAGACGTCGAAACGCCGTTGGGATAGACGGTGCTGTCGTCGAGCCCCTCCGGCTCTAAGAAAATCTGGTGCGACTCGCGGTCGGGGAAACGGATGACCTTGTCCTCAATCGAAGGGCAATAGCGCGGCCCGCGGCCCGAAATCGCGCCTGAATAGACCGCGCTATGCTGCGCGTTGTTGCGCACAATGGCGTGGCCGGCGGGATTGGTGCGGGTGATATGGCAGCAAACCTGCGGCGTTGTGATCCGGGTCGTGAGCGTCGAAAATGGCTCGGGCGGCTCATCGCCGGGCTGAATCTCAAGGCGAGACCAGTCGATGGTCGCGCCGTCGAGGCGGGGCGGTGTGCCCGTCTTCAGGCGTCCCAGCGACAAGCCGGCGCCCTCGAGACCTCGAGCGAGGTCGATAGACGGTCGATCGCCCACGCGGCCGGCCGGCGTGCGTTCGGCGCCGAGATGGATCACGCCGCGAAGGAACGTGCCGGTGGTGATCGCCAGGGCGCCGCAGGAAATCGTCCGGCCGTCGGCAAGATCGAGCGCTGAGACTCGACCGTCCGCGATATGGAATCGTTCGGCTTCGGCCTCGATCACCGTCAGATTTGGCTGCTCCCTGATGAGCGCCTGCATAGCTAGGCGATAGAGCTTGCGATCGGCCTGTGCGCGCGGTCCTTGGACCGCCGGGCCCTTACGGCGATTGAGCACGCGAAATTGGATGCCGGCGGCGTCGGCGACGCGGCCCATCAAGCCGTCAAGCGCGTCGATTTCGCGAACCAGGTGGCCCTTGCCGAGACCGCCGATTGCCGGGTTGCAGGACATGACGCCGATTGTCTCGAAGCGCTGGGTGACCAGGGCCGTGGACGCGCCGAGGCGGGCCGCTGCCGCGGCCGCCTCACAGCCGGCATGACCGCCGCCGATGACGACGACGTCGAATTTCATTTACGCTCTCCGTTCACCCTGTTTCACGTGAAACAGGGCCATCATTTCCCAATGCATAAACGCGAGAAAATTTCGCCGAGCACGTCCTCGACGTCGATGCGGCCGGCTATGCGCTCCAAAGCCCGCGCCGCGAGACGCAAGTCCTCGGCGAGAAATTCAGGCGCCTGATTCTCGCTACTGGTCGCCCGCTCCAGATTCGAAAGCGCCTCCTCGAAGGCGACGCGATGCCTCGCCGCGGCGATCAGCGATTGATCCGCTCCGGACAATTGCTCTTCGGCGGCCTCGCTGATCAAGTCAAGCAAATGCTCGATTCCGAAGCCCGTTTTGGCCGAAATCCCGACGGCGCTCGGCGGACCTTTCGCCAAAGTGAGGTCAGTTTTGGTTCGCACCGATAGAACAAGCGCAGCCGTCGATTGAATCGTCGCTGGCGCCGGATCGCCTCGGTCGCTCAGCCATAGGATGAGGTCGGCCTCAGCCGCCCGCCGCCGCGCCCGCGCCACGCCCTCCATCTCGATCGGGTCGTCTGTGTCGCGAATGCCAGCAGTGTCGACCAGAACGACCGGGAGGCCGCGCAAATCCAGATGAACCTCAATCGGGTCTCTGGTCGTGCCGGGCGTGTCGGACACGATCGCGACATCGCGACGCGCCAGCGCATTCATCAACGTTGATTTGCCGACATTAGGCGGGCCGGCGATCACGACGTTAAAGCCGTCCCGCAACCGTTCGCCTCGCTCCGCATTTCGCAACGTCTCACGGAGCTGCGTCGCCGCGGATTCCGCCGTTGCGGCGGCTCGTTGAAAAGTCGAATCCGTAACATCCTCCTGGTCGGAGAAGTCGATTGCCGCCTCGACCCAGGCCATCGCCTCGAGGATCTGCCCGCGCAGGTCCTCGGCCAGTCGTGAAAGCGCGCCGCTGGCAATTCGGAGGGCCTGCCGGCGCTGCGCCTCGGTCTCAGCGTCGACGAGATCGGCGAGACCCTCGACTTGAGAAAGATCGAGCTTGCCGTTCTCGAAGGCGCGAAGCGCAAATTCCCCGGGCTCTGCGGGCCGCAGATCGTCCAGCGAGCCGAGCGAGCGCAGAACGGCACCGACCACCGCGCGGCCGCCGGTTAACTGGAGCTCCACGGCGTCTTCGCCCGTGTAGCTCGTTGGCGCTCGGAAACGGAGCGTCAGCGCCCGATCCAGCACCTCGCCCGTCGTCGGATCTCGCAATGTTTTCAATGAGGCGCGGCGCTCCTCAGGCAAGGGGCCGTCGGTCAGGGCTTGCAAGGCTGCGTTACTTGACGGGCCGGAAATGCGAACGACACAGATCGCGGCGCGGCCAATGCCGCTTGCCGGCGCGAAAATCGTTCGCTTGCCGCCTGGCGCTCGCAAAAGACTCAAAATGGTATCCGCCTGCGGCAGTTCACTGCCGCCCGGGTTGCCGCAGCGGCGTGCGCCCAGTGTTGCATGCTCTCACCATCAACTATATGAGCGGAAACCTTCCCGTCGCCAAAGCGATCTCCATGTCAACAAGTCTACCACTTCACCTCAAACGACTTGAGTCGGAAGCAATTCACATCATTCGTGAGGTGGTTGCCGAGTTTAGCGCACCAGTAATGTTATATTCGATCGGTAAGGACTCAAGCGCGATGCTCCATGTCGCGCTGAAGGCCTTTCATCCGGCGCCGCTTCCATTTCCGTTGTTGCATGTCGATACGACTTGGAAGTTTCGCGAAATGATCGCCTTTCGCGATGAAACGGCGCGGCGATTGAATTTGCGGCTGCTGGTGCACACCAACCAGGACGGCCTGGCGCGGGGCGTCTCGCCGATTGCGTCGGGCTCGGCGGCGCACACGCAAGTAATGAAGACCGAAGCATTGCGGCAAGCCCTGGACAAATGGAAATTCGACGCCGCTTTTGGCGGCGCGCGCCGCGATGAAGAAAAGAGCCGCGCCAAGGAGCGCATCTTCTCGCATCGATCCGCCGCGCATGCCTGGGACCCGCGCAACCAGCGGCCCGAGCTCTGGCGCCTGTTCAACACGCGGATCAAAGCTGGCGAATCGATGCGCGTTTTCCCGCTCTCGAATTGGACCGAGCTCGACGTCTGGGAATATGTGCGCGCCGAGCAGATTCCCGTCGTGCCGCTCTATTTCGCCAAGGAGCGTCCCGTCGTCGAGCGCGACGGCGCCCTGGTGATGGTCGACGACGACCGATTGCCGCTTTTGCCCGGCGAAAGGCCGCAGATGCGCCGCGTGCGATTTCGCACTCTCGGCTGCTATCCTCTGACGGGCGCGATCGAATCCGAAGCCTCGACGCTTGATGACATCATCGATGAGATGCGCGCGGCGACGACATCGGAACGCCAGGGCCGTCTGATCGATCACGATGAACAGGGTTCGATGGAGAAGAAAAAGCGCGAGGGCTATTTTTGATGGACGACGCGCCCATTCGCGCAAGCGCCCTGCCGCCCCTGCGACTTCTCACTTGCGGCTCGGTCGATGATGGCAAGTCGACGTTGATCGGCCGACTGCTGTACGAACAGAAGCTGATCTTTGACGATCATCTATCGGCGCTGGAGCGAGACTCCAAAAAATACGGTACGACCGGCGAGGAGATCGATTTTGCGCTGCTCGTCGACGGACTCGAAGCCGAGCGCGAGCAAGGCATCACCATCGACGTCGCCTATCGCTATTTCGCCACGTCTAAACGCTCCTTCATCGTCGCCGATACGCCCGGCCACGAACAATATACGCGCAACATGGCGACCGGCGCCTCAAACGCCGATCTCGCGATCATCCTGGTCGACGCCCGCAAGGGCCTGCTCACGCAGACCTTCAGGCACTCCTATATCGTCTCATTGCTCGGCATCCGGCATGTCGTGCTTGCGGTCAACAAGATCGACCTCGTCGACTTCGACGCGACGATTTTCGCCGATATCGTCCGCGGCTTTCGGGCCTTCGCCAAACAGCTCGGCTTTCTGACCATCGCGCCGATCCCGATCTCGGCGCGCTACGGCGACAATGTCTCCACGCGAAGCGCAAGGACGTCATGGTACGAGGGGCCGCCGCTTGTCGAGCTTCTCGAATCGATCGAAGTCGAGGAAGACCGGTCGCGCGCGCCATTCCGCATGCCTGTGCAATGGGTCAATCGTCCGCATCTTGACTTCCGCGGCTTCGCCGGTTCGATCGCTTCCGGCGCGGTCAAGCGCGGCGATGAGATCGTCGTCGCCTCGTCGGGACGGATCAGCAAGGTCGCGCAGATCATCGGCGGGAGCGGCGAGATGGACAGCGCCGGCGCCGGCGACGCCGTGACGCTCGCACTCGCCGATGAGATCGACGTCGCTCGCGGCGACGTGCTCGCCGCGCCTGATCGCCGCCCGGAAGTCGCCGATCAATTCGCCGCGCATCTGATCTGGATGAGCAGCGAGACTCTTCTGCCGGGCCGCTCGTACCTTTTGAAGATCGGGGCCAAGACGACGCCGGCGACCGTGACCGACCTGCGCCATCGCGTCGATGTCAACACTTTGGAAAAGCTCGCGGCCAAGACCTTGTCGCTCAACGAGGTCGGCTATTGCAATTTAGCGACGACTGCGCCGATCGCTTTCGACGCCTATGGCGACAATCATCAGATGGGCGCCTTCATTCTCATCGACCGCTTCACCAATGAGACCGCGGCGGCGGGAATGATCGCCCATGGATTGCGTCGCGCGACGAACGTCCACCTCCAAAATCTGACGGTCGGCCGCGAGGCGCGGGCGAAGCTGAAGCATCAGCGCGCGGTCACGCTATGGTTCACGGGCCTCTCCGGCGCCGGCAAATCGACAATCGCCAATCTCGTCGAGGCGAGGCTCCACGCGCGCGGCGCGCATACGGCCATGCTCGACGGCGACAACGTCCGCCACGGCCTCAATAAGGATCTTGGCTTCACGCCGGTCGATCGCGTCGAGAATATCCGTCGGGTCGGCGAAGTCGCCCGTCTCATGACCGACGCTGGGTTGATTGTGCTCTGTTCGTTCATCTCGCCTTTCCGGGCCGAGCGCCAGCTCGCCCGCGAATTGGCCGCGCCGGGCGAGTTTCTCGAAATTTTCGTCGACGCGCCGCTCGACGTCGTGGTCGCGCGCGATCCAAAAGGGCTCTACAAGCGGGCTCTCGCCGGGGAGATCAAGAATTTCACCGGCGTCGATCAGCCCTATGAGGCCCCTGAGGCGGCGGAGATCGTGCTTAATTCGGCCGTGGAGGCGGCCGAGGCGCTCGCCGACCGGGTGATCGACGAATTGGCGCGGCGTAGATTCATCGAAAGTCTGTGATCTTCCCTTGAGGCGTCCGGTCGCAAAGCCGTTGCCAGCGCGACAAAAACGGGCTTCGATGGAGCGCCGCCGGACGCGCCGGCTTAAACGTCACGCCAAGGTCTGGACGCGAGCATGCGCCTCAAGCCGCGGCATTCCAGGGGGAGAGGCATGAAATCTGCTCGGACCGTGGCGATCGGCTTCGCCGTCGCCTTGCTCGCGTCTACCTCGGTTTCCGCCAAAACCCTGGTCTATTGTTCGGAGGGAAGCCCCGAAAACTTCACGCCCGCCATCAACGACACCGGCACCAGCTTCGACGCCGCGCGCCCGGTTTTCGATCAACTCGTGGAGTTCAAGCGCGGGACGACGGAAGTTGGGCCCGGGCTCGCCGAAAGCTGGGACGTCAGCGACGGCGGCAAGACAATCACGTTCCACTTGCGCAAGGGCGTCAAGTTCCATTCGGCGAAGGACTTTGTTCCCACCAGAGACTTCAACGCGGATGACGTGTTGTTCTCGTTCAACCGGCAATGGAAGCCGGACCATCCCTATTTCAAAGTGTCGGGCGGCAAATACGACTATTTCAACGACATGGACATGCCGAATCTTCTCGATTCGATCGAGAAAAAGGACGATTACACCGTCGTCTTCAAGCTGAAAGAGCCGAATATCACCGTCCTTGCCAATCTGGCGATGGACTTTGCGACGATCCAATCGGCCGAATACGCCGACTTCCTGATGAAGAAGGGAACGCCCGAACAGTTCGATCAAGTTCCGGTGGGCACTGGCCCGTTCTCATTCGTCGCCTACCAAAAGGACGCCGTGATCCGTTTCAAGGCGAACAAGAACTATTGGGGCGAGAAACCCCTCGTCGACGACCTCGTCTTCGCGATTACGCCCGATCCAACGGCGCGCTACGCAAAACTCAAAACGGGCGAGTGTCATTTCATGATCGCGCCGCGCCCGGCCGACCTCCCCGAGATGCAGAAGGACTCGACGCTCAAGGTGATCTCGCAACCGGGGTTAAACGTCGCCTATTGGGCCTTCAACGTGTTGAAGCCGCCCTTCGACAAGAAGGAAGTGCGCCAGGCGTTTAATATGGCGATCGACCGGGCGGCGATCATCCGCGATGTCTATCTCGGCGCCGGCCAGCAGGCGAAGAACCTGATTCCGCCGACCTTGTGGTCTTATAACGACAAGGTTCAGGACTACCCTTATGATCCCGACAAGGCGAAGGCGATGCTCGCGGCGGCCGGCGTCAAGACGCCGCTCGACATCGATCTTTGGTACCAGCCGGTGCAGCGGCCGTATAATCCAAACGGCAAGCGCATTGCGGAAATGATGCAGGCCGATCTCGCCAAAATCGGCGTCAACGCCAAGCTGGTGACCTACGAATGGGGCGAATATCGCAAGCGCTTGCAGGACGGCGAACACATCACCGGTCAGATGGGCTGGACCGGCGACAATGGCGATCCCGACAACTTCTTCTTCTTGCGCGGCTGCGCCGCTGCCCGCATCGGCGGGCAGAACCTGACCAAGTGGTGCAACAAAGACTATGACGACATGCTGGTGAAGGCCCGTACGCTCTCCGACCAGGGCGAACGCGCCAAGCTCTACGAGAAAATGCAAGAGATCGAGCACGAGGAAGCGCCCGATATGAAGCTCGCGCATTCGATCGTGTATGAGGCGATGCGGGCTGAGGTGACGGGCTTTAAGCAGAGCCCGCTCGGCCGCCACGAATTTCAGGGCGTCGACCTCAAGCAATAGGGATCGCCGGTCTGGCGCCTCGCCAGCTTCCTCAAAAAGGGCGAGGCGCGACGGGCGAATCCAGCAAGAGGCGCTGAATCCGTGCTTCGTCACATCCTCAGCCGCGTCGCTCTGACGATCCCGACTTTCATCGCGCTGATGTTTGTGACCTTCCTAGCGATCCGCCTGGTGCCGGGCGATCCGGTCGAGGTTAGAGTTGGCGAGCATGGCATTTCTCCGGAGCGCCTCGCCATGTTCCGCCACCAGCTCGGGCTCGATCAGCCGGTCTGGAAGCAATTTCTCGACTATGTCTGGCGGCTGCTGCACGGCGATTTCGGCACCTCGCTCTCGACCAGCAACAAGGTGCTGAGCGAATTCCTCACGTTATTTCCCGCGACTCTCGAATTGACCGTCTCGGCGATGCTGATCGCCGTGATCATCGGCGTGCCGGCTGGCGCGATCGCCGCAGTCAAGCGCGGCAGCATGTTCGATCAGCTTTTGATGGGCGCGTCGGTCGCCGGCTTCTCCATGCCCATCTTCTGGTGGGGCCTCTTGCTGATCATGCTGTTTTCCGAGCGTTGGGGTCTGACCCCAGTCTCCGGCCGCATCGATCTCATCAAATACTATTTTGAGCCGGTGACCGGCTTCATGCTCATTGACGCCGCGCTCTCGGATCAGCAAGGGGCTTTTCTCGACGCGCTCCATCATCTGATCCTGCCGGCCTTTGTGCTCGGCACATTGCCGCTGGCGATCGTCGCCCGCATGACGCGCTCGTCGATGCTCGAAGTGCTCAACGAAGACTATGTCCGCACCGCGCGCGCGAAAGGCCTCTCCCCGTTCCGGGTCATCGGCCTCCACGCCTTGCGCAACGCGCTGATTCCGGTCGTGACGGTGATCGGGCTCTCGGTCGGCGCGCTGCTTTCCGGCGCGGTCCTCACCGAGACGATCTTCTCTTGGCCGGGCGTCGGCAAATGGCTGATCGAATCGATCTTCCGCCGCGACTATCCCGCGCTCCAGGGCGGCGTCATGCTGATTTCAACAGTGGTGATCTTGGTCAGCCTGTCGGTCGACGTGCTCTATGGCGTCATCAATCCGCGGATCAGGCACGCGCGATGAGCTTTGAGCGACGATGACCCTTGCGCCTGAAACGCTTGCGATTGCCCCGCCATCCGGCGGCCAAACCGCGCCCTCGTCCCTGGCGGAATTCTGGGCGGTCTATAGCGAGAACAAGGGCGCCGTCATCGGCCTCGGCGTCGTCGTCCTCATCGTGCTCGCGGCGGCATTCGCCGGCGTCATCGCGCCGCATTCGCCGCTGGAGCAATTCCGCGACGCCGTCCGCGCGCCGCCCGCCTGGGCCCCTGGCGGCAGCTCGAAATTTCTGCTCGGCGCCGACGGGCTCGGCCGGGACATGCTCTCTCGCCTGATCTACGGCGCGCGCGTTTCGCTGTTCATCGGCCTTGCGGTGATGGGCCTGTCGTCGGTCATCGGCGTCGCGCTCGGCCTCGCCGCGGCCTATTTCGGCGGTTTCGTCGATGTCGCGATTTCGCGGCTGACGGACGTGATTTGGGCGCTGCCCAGCCTGGTCCTGGCGGTCCTCGTCATCGCCATCATCGGACCCAGCCTCTTCAACACGATCATCGCCATCACCATCGTCTACATGCCGACGTTCACGCGGCTGATGCGCGCGTCGGCGATGGCCGAGCTCAGCAAGGACTATGTGACGGCGGCGCGCGTCACCGGCGTCGGTCCGTTGCGCTTGATGCTGGCGACGGTTCTGCCCAATTGCCTCGCCCCTTACATGGTGCAAGCGGCGATCGGCGTCTCGAGCGCCATCCTGGAAGCGGCAGGCCTTGGTTTCCTCGGCCTTGGCGCGCAGCCCCCGACGCCGGAATGGGGCGCAATGCTCGCGGACGCGCGTGAGTTCATTCGCTCGGACCCCTGGATCGTGACCTTGCCGGGCCTCGCCATCGTCATCACCGTGATCGCGATCAACTTGACCGGGGACGGTTTACGCGACGCCTTCGATCCGAAATTGCGGCGGAGTTGAAGAACGATGCCGCTCCTCGACATTCGCAATCTCTCGGTGACTTTCGCGACGCGTTTCGGGCCGTTCAAAGTCGTCGACGGCGTTGACATCAGCGTCGAGCCCAATGAGGTGCTGGCGATCGTCGGCGAATCCGGCTCCGGGAAGTCGGTCGCCATGCTCGCCGTAATGGACCTCTTGCCGCATACGGCGACCGTGACGGCGGATCGGCTCGAACTCGAGGAACGCGATCTCCGCGCGCTTGGCGCCAACGAGCGCCGCGCCATCGTCGGCAAAGATATCGCGATGATCTTCCAGGAGCCGATGTCGTCCCTCAACCCCTGCTTCACGGCGGGCTTTCAGATCGGCGAGGTCCTCAAGACTCATCTCGGCCTCGGTCGCGCCGAGCGAAAGCGTCGCGTCATCGAACTCCTCGAGGAAGTCGGCATCACCGATCCCGAACGACGCGCTCATTCTTTTCCGCATCAACTCTCGGGCGGCATGAGCCAGCGGGTGATGATCGCCATCGCTCTTGCCTGCCGTCCGAAGCTTTTGATCGCCGATGAGCCGACCACCGCGCTCGACGTCACGATACAGGCGCAGATTCTGGACCTTCTCTTGTCTCTGCGCCGCCAGAACGGGATGGGCCTGGTGCTTATCACCCATGATATGGGCGTCGTCGCCGAGACCGCGGATCGCGTCGTCGTGCAATATGCCGGTCAGCAAGTCGAGACCAACGCCACCCGCGCGCTTTTCGCCGATCCGCATCATCCTTATACGGCGGCATTGCTCGCGGCCTTGCCGGAGCGCGCGAACGGGCGTCGGCTCGCCTCGATTCCCGGCGTCGTGCCCGGCCAGTTCGATCGGCCGAGCGGCTGCCTCTACGCGCCGCGCTGCGACTTTGTTTTCGATCGGTGCCGGCGAGAGGCGCCCAAGGCCGCAGCGTCCTCGCTCGGCCGCGCGCTTTGCCACACGCCGCTGGTTCACGGCGAGCCCTTGCGAGACCAAGGGGCGGCGGCATGACCGCGCTTCTCGAAGCGCGGGGACTGACGCGGCATTACACGCTGTCGCGTGGTTTCTTTTCGTCGCACGCGACGGTCAAGGCGCTCAACGGCGCCTCCTTCAAGCTCGACGCCGGGAAGACTCTGGCGGTGGTCGGCGAATCCGGATCGGGCAAATCAACGCTTGCCAGGCTCTTGACCTTGATCGAGGAGCCGACCGACGGCGCGCTCCTCATCGAGGGCGAAGACGTCGCCAAAGCCGGCGAGGCGACCCGTAAGCGTCTGAGGCGCGAGATCCAAATCGTCTTTCAGAACCCCTATGGTTCGCTCAATCCGCGCCAGAAAGTCGGCAAGGCGCTCGAAGAGCCACTCCTCGTGAACAGTGATCTCTCGGCGCGAGAACGCGCCACGGCGGCCCGCGAGATGATGGCCAAGGTCGGCCTCCGGCCCGAATATTATTCTCGTTATCCTCACATGTTCTCCGGCGGCCAACGCCAGCGCATCGCCATCGCGCGGGCGCTGATGCTGCGGCCTAAAGTTCTCGTTCTCGACGAGCCGGTGTCGGCGCTCGACGTCTCGATACGCGCGCAGGTGCTCAATCTGCTCGCCGCCCTGCAGGAGGAATTCGCCCTCGCTTATGTCTTTGTCTCGCACGATCTCTCGGTGGTGCGCCACATCGCCGACGAGGTGATGGTCATCTATCTTGGCCGTGTCGTGGAGCTCGGACCGCGCGAAGCGATTTTCGCCAATCCTCAGCATCCCTATACGCGCGCGCTTCTTTCGGCGACGCCCATCGCCGACCCGGACGCCAAGCGCGAGCGGATCATCCTCAAAGGCGAATTGCCTTCGCCCTTCAATCCGCCGCTCGGCTGCCCCTTCAATCCGCGGTGCCCTCTGGTCATGGACCATTGCCGCGTGGAGAATCCGCCGCTCGAGAAAAAGCACGGGCGTGATGTCGCCTGCTGGGCGGTCGCGGGATGAGGAAAAGCGTAACCAACTGCCGGGATTTGGGCTCGGCGCGGAGGGTTCCTCGCCCCGTGAAGCGGAGCGGAACGGGGAGAGGTACGGAGAGGGGCCGGTCGTTTAGCCTCGACCGCCGAGCCTTACTCCTCCAGCCCCTCACCTCTCCTATCCCCGCGATGCGGGGAGAGTGGGCTTCGACGCCGCGCTTCTGCGACAGCGGCGCGCCGCCTCGCGACGTCGCGCCATGACCGACATCCGTACCTTCGACTACATCATTGTCGGCGCCGGGACGGCCGGCTGCCTCCTCGCCAACCGTCTCTCCGCAGATCCGCGCAACAAGGTCCTGCTGATCGAGGCGGGCGGCCGCGACAATTGGATATGGCTGCATATTCCGGTCGGCTATCTCTACGCGATCGGCAACCCGCGCGCCGATTGGCTGTTCAAGACCGGAGCCGAGCCCGGCCTCAACGGCCGCGCCATCGCCTATCCACGCGGCCGGGTGATCGGCGGCTCATCCGCGATCAACGGCATGATCTACATGCGCGGCCAGGCTGCCGACTACGACGGCTGGCGCCAGCTTGGCCTTGCCGGTTGGGGCTGGGACGACGTCCTGCCCTTTTTCAAGAAGCACGAGGATTATCACGGCCGCGCTGACTCTATGCATGGCGTCGGCGGCGAATGGCGCATCGAGCGTCAGCGCCTGCATTGGCCGATCCTCGACGCAGTGCGCGAGGCGGCGGCGGAGGTCGGGATAAGAAAAGTCTCGGACTTCAATCTCGGCGACAATGAAGGTTCGGACTATTTCGACGTCAATCAACGGCGGGGCTTACGATGGAGCGCGGCGCGCGGATTCTTGAAGCCGATCCTCAATCGCAAGAACCTCGATCTCGCCAGTAATGCGCATGTCGAAAGGCTCATCGTCGAAAACAAGAGGGCGATTGGCGTTCGCTACAAGCGCAATGGCGAAAGCGTCGAGGCGCGCGCAGAGGGCGAGATCATTCTCACTGCGGGCGCGATCGGCACGCCGCATATCCTTGAGCTTTCCGGAATTGGCCGGCCCGCCACACTGGCGAGGATTGGCGCGAGCGTCGTCCACGCCTTGCCGGGAGTCGGCGAAAATCTCCAGGATCACCTGCAGTTGCGCACGATCTTCAAGATTTCCGGCGCGCGCACGCTGAACACGGACTATCAATCGCTGATCCGGCGCGGTTTGATTGGCCTCAACTATGTTTTCGCCCGGCGCGGCCCGATGACCATGGCGCCCTCGCAGCTCGGGATTTTCGCCAGGACTTCGCCCGACTATGCGACCGCTAATGTCGAGTTCCACGTCCAGCCGCTTTCGCTAGACCGGTTCGGGGAGCCGTTGCACGCCTTTCCGGCGATCACGCTGAGCGTCTGCAACTTGCGGCCGGCGAGTCGCGGCTCCGTCCATGCAGAAAGCGCAGAGCCGGCCGCGCCGCCGACCATTCGGCCAAATTACTTGAGCGAGGAGGAGGATCGTCGAATCGCCGCCGATGCGATCCGCTTGGCGCGGAAAATCGCCGCGGCGCCGGCGCTGTCGCGCTATAGACCGGAAGAATTTCTGCCTGGCGCCCGGCTGCAAAGCGAAAGTGAACTCGCCAAAGCGGCCGGCGACATCGGCACGACAATCTTTCATCCTGTCGGCACCGCCAAGATGGGAACGGACGATGATCCAACCGCGGTGGTCAATGCGCGGCTCAAGGCCCGAGGTCTGGACGGCTTGCGCATCGCCGATGCTTCGATCATGCCGCGCATCACTTCCGGCAACACCAATTCGCCGGTTCTGATGATCGCGGAAAAAGCGGCGGCGATGATTCTAGAGGAGGCGCGCTAAATGAGCTTCGAAGGCTTCGCCGAACCGCCGGCCTCGCCGCTCGAGCCGCCCTCCGGCATCGTCGACGGCCGCCAGTCGGAGACCGCCCTATTCATCGCCCGCGGCTTGAGGCGCATGCTGCGCGCCCACGGCTATTCGACCCTGACCGAATTGCCGCTACTCGATGGGCGGCGCGCCGATGTCGTCGCCTTGCGCGGCGACGGCGCTATTGTCATCGTCGAGATCAAGTCCTCCGTCGCTGACTTTCGCGCTGACCATAAGTGGCGCGACTATCTCGATCATTGCGATAAGCTCTATTTCGCGATCTGCGACACGGTGCCGGTCGAAATCATGCCCGAAGAGGCCGGCTTGATCGTCGCCGACGCCTATGGCGCGGCGATCCTTCGCGAAGCGCCAGAGCAGAAAATCGCGCCGGCGACCCGCCGCGCTGTGTTATTGCGCTTCGCTCAGGCCGCCGCCGACCGGCTGCATCGAATGGCCGATCCGAATTTGGCGGCGGATTGAGGCCTCACCCTATCTGATCAGCCCCAGCACGTCCTTCGCCTGATCCATGATCGGCTTGGCGATTGTCCGGGCGCGCTCCGCGCCGTCCGCCAGCACCTTGTCGACATGCGCCGGATCGGCGTTCAGCCTCAAGATTTCGGCGCGGATGGGGCTAAGCTTGGCGATGGTCAGATCGGCGAGAGCGTTCTTGAAGGTCGAGAACTGACCGCCGCCAAAATGGCGCAACACGTCGGCTTTGGTCTCGTCGCCGAGCGCTGCGAAAATGCCGACGAGATTGTCCGCCTCGGGCCGGCCCTTCAGGCCGGCGACCTCGCTCGGCAGCGCCTCGGGATCGGTCTTGGCTCGGCGGATTTTCTGGGCGATGGTGTCGGCCTCGTCGGTCAGACCGATCGAGGAGAATTCCGAAGGATCGGATTTCGACATTTTCTTCGTGCCGTCGCGAAGGCTCATCACCCGCGTCGCCGGCCCTTGGATCAGCGGCTCGGGCAACGGGAAAAACGCTTCGCCATGGCCGTGGCTCGCGATCGACTCGGCGAAGTCATTGTTAAACTTCTGCGCGATGTCCCTGGCCAGCTCCAAATGCTGCTTCTGGTCGTCGCCGACCGGCACATGGGTCGCCCGATAGACGAGGATGTCCGCCGCCATCAGCACCGGATAGTCATAAAGCCCGGCCGAAGCATTCTCGCGGTCCTTGCCGGCCTTCTCTTTGAACTGGGTCATCCGGTTCAGCCAACCGACGCGGGCGACGCAATTGAAGACCCAAGTCAGCTCGGCGTGTTCGGCGACGCGGCTTTGGTTAAAGACGATGTTGCGCTTCGGATCGATGCCGCAAGCGAGATAGGCGGCGGCCACGGATCGCGTGGCTTCGCGAAGCTGCTTGGGATCGTGCGGCATGGTCATCGCGTGCAGGTCAACGACGCAGTAGAGGCAATGATGGGTCGCCTGCATTTCGACGAAGCGCTTCAAGGCGCCAAGGTAGTTGCCGAGATGGAGGCTTCCCGTGGGCTGCACGCCGGAGAAGACAAGTTCGGGGAATTTGGCCATGTCGCGTCGGATCCGAGCCGAAAGGGCCGTCTTATCGCAACCGGCGGCCCGGGACGCAAGAAGCCGGGAAAGGAGCTTATGGAACGTTCCAAATCGGCTTGTCAGCTAGCATGCTGAAAATGTGATTCGCCACGATCTTGCAAACATGAGACGCTGAATCAGGTATTGGTACGAGCTTGCTAGGGAGGGCAAGATGTCGGACCGGGCTGGGCGTTTTCGCTATTTTGACGAAAAAGAAACGCGCGTGATGAGCGACGCTTTTACGATGGCTTGGCATGTCGTCGATGCGCAGCATTCCCAGGAAGCCAGCGCCGACTCAACTGCGGCGTTGCAGCGCGAAATCGCAGCAGTGATCATGGAATTTGCCCACTACGGGGTCATCGATTCTGGCGTTATGGCGCAGGCCGCGATCGATCAGGTGCGCGCGCCCGATGTCGGCGGCTGTTAGGTCCGTACCCGTACCCGGTAAGTCTCCGCGTCGTTTTGCCCGGGCTTAGCGCCGCTGTGGCGCGTTCTCTTAGCTGTCTGCGGCCGTCTCGTTAACCCTTCCGGCAACGCCGCTCGAGCAGGAGCCTCGTCAAATCCAGGCGTCGGCAGCGGCGAGTTTCCATCATCGATGACGAACGAAATCTTGGCGCAGGAGCCGCATTGACCCAGCGCCAAGCTACTCTCAATAGCCGTCCTGCACG
>DATGHD010000112.1:0-5002 GCA_035308145.1 Roseiarcus sp. | reverse complement strand
TCGTTGCGAAAATCGTCTCGGGCGGCGGCCGCAACGTGCTGGTGACCGAGCGGGGCGCAAGCTTCGGCTACAATACGCTCGTCTCGGATATGCGCGCCCTACCGATTATGGCGCGCGAGACGGGCGCGCCGGTGATTTTTGATGCGACGCATTCGGTGCAGCAGCCGGGCGGGCAGGGCGCTTCGAGCGGCGGCCAACGCGAATTCGTCGCCGTACTGGCGCGGGCGGCCGTCGCGGTCGGCGTCGCCGGGGTCTTCATCGAGACCCACCAAGATCCCGATCATGCGCCTTCGGATGGTCCCGCCATGGTCCCTTTGCGGGATTTCGAAGCGCTGATCGCCGAGTTGATGGCTTTCGACCGCCTGGCGAAATCACGTGCATAAGGCGGCGGGATCAGGGCGTCGTCACAGTGCGGTCATGGGCCGGGACTAACGCGGGCGATCCATGGACGACTATCTTTTCAGCTATGCCGAGCGCTCCGACCCGCCCGTCAAGCGCAATTTGATCCGGCTTGTCGAGAAAGCCACGGGTCAACCGACCCTGAAGCGCCTCTATCTCGAGAATCAGCGGCGTCCGCGCCCCAAGGAAAGCTTCTGGCAGGCCGCGGTTCGTTGCTTGGCGCTCGATGTGCGCTACGACGCGGCGGCGCTCGCCAGGCTGCCGCGCGCCGGGCCCGTGGTCTTCGTCGCCAATCACCCTTACGGCGTGCTGGACGGCATCGTCATCGCTTGGCTCATCGAGAAGGTTCGTCCGGACTTCCTGGTCCTGACCAACGCGGTTCTTCTCCGGGCGAGCGAAGTGCGCGATTTCGTGCTGCCGATCGATTTCACCGAGACGCCGGGAGCGATGGCGACCAATCTGAAGTCGCGGGCGACGGCGAGGGCGCATCTGGATCGCGGCGGCGCCGTCGTGGTTTTTCCCGCCGGCGGCGTCTCGACTGCCCCGGACAAGCTGGGCCGAAAGCCCGCAGTCGATGCGCCGTGGCGGCCTTTCGTCGCCCAACTCATTCAGCGCGCTCGGGCGACTGTCGCGCCCATCTACTTTGGCGGGCAAAACAGTCGCCTCTTCCAGATCGCCAGCCACGTCAGCTTGACGCTTCGCCTGTCGCTGATCTTCCGCGAGGTGAAGAACCGGATAGGCACGGCCTTGCCCGTCGCAATCGGCGAGCCGATTCCGTTCGATGCGATTGCGCGCATCAAGGATCGACAAACGCTCGCCGATCATTTGATGGCGATCACTTATGCGCTCGGCCGAATCGCGCCGGGGCCGGCGGTCGCCGGCAAAGAGAGCCGGGCCAGCAAATTGCGCGGCAAGCTTCGCAACTTGCGGCGACGACTGGCGGCCTAGCGGCGATCCGTCCTATCGTCGGAGGCGCTTACTTCTCAATTTTGAGAAACGATGGACGGCTACCCGGAAGCTTTGCGGCTGTCGCCCGCGGATTGGCCCAAACAGCGCCGCGGACCGCGCCCGGGCGATCTTGCGCAATTCTTGACGCAAGGCTTTGGGCTCGGCGCGCCGGCGATTATCACGCCTTACGGGAAACCGCCCGAGAGCTCCTTCTATGGATTCGACGAGCCCCAGGCTCATCCCCTCCTCAACGCGCCGAGCTCGGAAGCAAGCGGCGGGACGTTCTACTTCGACGACGGCGTCTCGAGCGAATCCCTTGAGGCCGCTTTGTCGCTGGCGGGCGTCTATCGGACCGTTGACTATGTCGCTTTCGCCGCCAGCAGTCGCGACCCTCCTCGCGAGCGCTATCTCGACCAGCTGCGTTTTATCTCGACCGCCGCGCTTGGCTCCGTCTTCGGCGCTGAAATCGCCGAACCCTTGCCGAAGCAGAGCTTTGACGTCGTGGCCGCGGCGGCGGCTTTCGTCGCGGCGCAAAAGCAAAAGTGGAACGACGGCGACGCGTTCAGCGCGAAGCTGGTCGGAACGGCGGGAGGCGATGGCGACTGGGCTAAGGAATCCTTGGCTTTCGGCTTCCACGTCGAGAACACCTATTGGGGCGTCTATCGCCTGTGGAGCCGACCCTGGTTGGTCACGAAGTGATGCGTTACTCGTTTATCCCCGCCCCCGGTACGGCGCGACGCCCTGATCCGGCGCCCAGACGCCTTTCGGCAATTCGCCGGTTTGCCAGAACACGTCAATCGGGATGCCGCCGCGCGGGAACCAATAGCCGCCGATGCGGAGCCAACGCGGTTTCGCCAGCGCGGCGATATCTTTGCCGATCCTCACCGTGCAATCCTCGTGAAAAGCGCCGTGATTGCGGAAGCTGGCGAGATAGAGCTTGAGCGATTTGGATTCGATGAGCCAGCGATCCGGGACCATGTCGATGACGAGGTGCGCGAAATCCGGTTGGCCGGTGACCGGGCAGAGCGAGGTGAATTCGGGCGCGGTGAAACGCGCGACATAATTGGCGTCAGATTGCGGATTGGCGACGCGCTCGAGGATCGAGGCCGAGGGGCGCTGGGGCAGCTTCGATAGATGGCCAAGGTGGGTGAGGCCGGTCGGCGGCTTTGATTTGGGCATGGCGACGCCTTGGCTAGACCATGACCAGCCGGCGCCGCAAGCCTGCCTCTATCGCTCTACTGCGCCGGGCTTGCCGCCTCAGCCGGCCTCTCAAGCGCCGGATTATGGCCGAGCACGAGGACAATGACCGCGCCGACGACCGCGCAGGCGGCAAGGAAGATGAGGCTTGCAAAGTCGCCGTGCGTATAATCCTTTAGCCAGCCGAAGACTTTCGGGCCGAAAAAGCCGCCGAGATTGCCGATCGAATTGACCGCGGCTATGCCGGCAGCGGCGCCCGTACCCGTCAAGAACGTGGTCGGCAAAGTCCAGAAGACCGGCAGCACAGCGAAGAACCCGAATCCGGCGAGGCAAAGGAAGATCATTTTCGTCAGCGGCGTCGGCATGATTGCTGCGAGGCCGAGGCCGATCACGATAATGGCGAGCGGAATGACCGTGTGCCATTTGCGCTCGCCTGTCTTGTCGGAATGGCGGCCCCACAAGATCATGCCGATGGCGCCGACGAGATAGGGCAGGGCGGTGATCACGCCGACCTGGACATTGCCCAACTCGCCAAAGCCCTTGACGATTTGCGGCAGGAAGAAACTGAGCCCGTATTGCGGGATGTTGCAGCCCATGTAGACGAAGCCCAAAGCGATAACACGCGGGTCGAGCATTGAGCGGAACCAAGACATGGCCCCATGCCGCTCGCGGTTGGCGCGTTCGGCGTCAAGCCGGCCTTGCAGCCACTGACTTTCGGCGTTTTCCAACCAATGCGCCTCGCGGGGCCGGTCGGTTAGGTACATAAGGACTGCGGCTGTCATCAAAATGGCCGGGACAGCCTCGATGAGGAACATCCACTGCCAGCCATGCAGGCCGGCGGCGCCATCGAGGTTCAGGATGAAGCCGGAGATCGGGGAGCCGATCACGGTCGACACCGGGATAGCAAACATGAACCATCCGACGATCCGGCCTCGATAGGCGGAAGGGAACCATAACGTGAGGAAGAAGATTACGCCGGGGAAGAACCCGGCCTCGGCCGCGCCGAGCAGGAGCCGCACAATGTTCAAGCTGATTTCGCCAACCACGAAAGCCTGCGCGCCGGCGATGATTCCCCAAGTGAACATGATGCGAGCGATCCACATTCTCGCGCCAAAACGGTCCAGCGCGAGATTGCTCGGCACTTCGAAGAAGAAGTAGGCGATGAAGAAGACGCCAGCCGCGCCGCCGAACGCGGCGGCGCTGAGACCCAAGTCCTTGCTCATCGGGCCGCCGGCGAAGCTGATGTTCACGCGGTCGACATAGGCGATGAAGTAGCAAAGCATCAAAAAGGGAACCAGACGCCAGGTGACCTTCTCCATCGTCCGAGTTTCGATCTCCGGCATCACGTCTCCTCCCGTCGTGCTTTATGTTGACGCGGCTGAGCGGCCGGCCTGCGCAAACCATAATTGCCAGGAGAACGGCTCGCCTTGCAAGGCGTTAGGACGAGTTTCAAATCCTTTTGTTCCAGAGGCGCCCGCTCAATTGCGGCGCAGCGACGCCGAATCACGGCCAAGTTTTCCACACCGGCGCCTTATCCCCATCTTAGGTCGCTTCCTCGCGACCCGCGGCTTGCCAGCCGCGGCCCGTTGGCTCAACCGTTGGCGCCGGAGACGCCCTTAGATGACTCAATTGGCGGCGAGAACGCCAAGCCACTCCCTTGTCTTCGTCGCCAGCGGCGCAGCGCTCATCGCGGCCGCCGTATGGGCCTCCCTCGCCGATCAGGCCTGGGGCGCCGCTGCCTTCCTCGGCGCCGCCGGATTGGCGCTGTGGCGTTTTGAGATCACGCTTTCGCCAGGCCCCTGGTGGCTGATCATCATCGACGCCGCGGCCTTCGCCATTTTCGCCGTCGCGCGAAACAACGCGATTGGCTTCTGGCAATTGCCAGGACCGTGGAAGGACGTTCCGCTTTTCAACGTCTCCGGCGGGGCGATCGCTTACACCGTCTATCTCTCCGGGGTCTTCGGCGCGCTGCTCGTCGGGAGGCGCGGCCTGGCCCTTTTCGAGGCGCTGAGCCTCGTTGCGACGCCGTTCCTCTTCAATCTCACGATGACCCTTGCGGCGGACTGGCATATGCAAGAGTTCGGCGCGTTGCTGACGCCCGGCGTTCCGCTGCCGTTTCAGGGCCAGGTTTTCGTCGGCAGGGCGGCGATTCTGTTCGCCGTCGCTGAGGCGATGCTCGTCGCCTTCTCGACGATGCACGCTGGCCGGCCGGTCGGCGATCCGCGCTTGCATGCGCTCTTGCTCGGCGTAGCGGCCTTAGCGGCCGCAACGCCGCTGATCGCCAATTTCGCTCAAGTCGCGGGCGCTGCGCCTTTCTTCGCCATTCTCGTCGCCTCGGCGCTGGCGGCGCTCGCGCAAGCCGGCCTCTGGAGCGTCGTCTATGTCTTCACCGGCGTTGCGCTCGATTGGGGCGGCGGCAAATCGCCGACATTCGTTTCCGTCTATGGCCATTGGCGTT
>DATGHD010000111.1:0-7819 GCA_035308145.1 Roseiarcus sp. | reverse complement strand
TCGCCGCGGTCGGCTACAACTTCCGCCGCCTGCTCAAGTGGCTGGCTCTTTTGTGGCTCGCAATTCTCGCCGCAATGTCTGCCAAAAAACCGCTCGGTCAAACTCACGCCGCCGCATAATCCGGCTACTTCACGGACGACTAAATCCGTTCCCGTTCGGGTACGGAACCCCGTGCGTTCCTATCTGGCAGCCATTGAGGTTCATGTAGCCAGGTCTCATAGGCGCTGTCCCGCTTTCATTGGCATAGGGGACCCTGCCGATCATTTCCTGATTAAGGGTCTCGCAGGCGCCGAGCGAGGCCGCCAGAGCGGCCACAAATACTGCGGCCGCCAACGTCCCAGGCCTTGACGGCCTCTTCCCGGAAAACGGCGCCCGATAGCTTTGACGCAAAGTTAGAGGCCTCTCGTTCATTTCTCGACATCCACGTCTTTAGGCGCGACTCGGGCGCAGGTAGAGCGAATCCAGACCCTAATGCTTCTGGCACAGCAGGAAAGCGTGCTGACCTTGCGGATCGTCCGACTGCTGGTTCCAGTTTTGCCAGTTTCGTTCGCGACAGATGGCGGCCTCGGCTCTCGACTCGTCGGCCGATTCGGCCGTTGGCTGCCCAGCCGCCTGGAGAGGCTTGGCGACAATCGAGTTGTGCGCCGGCGGCCGCGACGGCGCGATCAATCTTGGCGCGGCCTCGATCGGCGGACGATCAGGAGGGAGCGGCGGCGCCGAGGCGTCGCTCTCGACCTTTGGGGCAGGCGTCGCCTCCGGAGGCGACACGACGATCGCGGATGTCGTGGTTGACGGCGGCGCCGTCGCAACAGAGGTCGCGGTCTTGCCCGCGAAAATCCAGGCGAGACCACCCGCGAGGATCATCAGCGCAGCCGCCTTTGCAAGAGTTGGAAAAACTACAGCGCGCCCGGCAGCTTTGGTCGATTTCGCCTGCGCTGCGCGACCCACTTGCAGCGCATAGACTCTGACCGGCTCAGCGATGTTTTTCAGTTGCGTCGGACCAAGATCGCTGACTTTGAGATTGAGCCGCGCCTTCACCTGCCGATACGCGTCCTCGGAAAGATTGATCGCGCCGGGCTTGGCGACGCTCTCGAGGCGCGCGGCGATGTTCACGCCGTCGCCCATCAAATCGCCGTCGCTCTCCTCGACCACGTCGCCGACGTGGACGCCAGTGCGAAACACGATGCGGCGGTCCGTCGGCAGGCCGGCATTGCGTTCGACCAATCCCTTCTGCATCTCGATGGCGCAGCGAACGGCTTCGACGACGCTGCGAAACTCCGCAAGAACGCCGTCGCCGGTCCGTTTGACGACCCGGCCGCGGTGGGCTGAAATCGCCGGATCGATCAATTCGCTGCGCAGTGTTCTCAACCGAGCGAGAGTGCGCTCTTCGTCGGCGCCGGCGAGCTTCGAGTAGCCAACGACGTCCGCCGCGAGCAGCGTCGTTAACTTGCGTTGGGCATGCTCGGAGGTCGAGGGGACTCCTGAAGTCATCGCGCCGATACCCTATCACATCGCGCGATCACGCGGGAGCCAGTCGGCATAGCCGACGCACATGATCGTGTTGGCGATATATAATACGTAGAGTTGGTCAAGGTTGTCTTCGATCGCCGGCTCCTTTGGTCGATCTCTCCGCTTTTAATCTCCGCCAAGCGTCCTTTGCGCCCTGAAGCCTGATACGCCGGTCGGCGTGCGACACAATCACGCCGCCGTCGAAGCGTAGGAGCTCGATTGCAGTGTCCTTTATTGCGAGACCGCCGCCTACTAAGGCCAGCTCCGCAATGGTCAGTCCGGAGGCGGCACCCACCTTGTTCACGACGACGATTCGATCCTTGTGGATTTGAAAGTGTTTTCCATTGCGCCAAAGCTCGCCACGGACTTCGAGCGGCCGCTGTCGACCGTCGAGTGACAACGTGATCTGCCGCGCTCGTTCCCGCAGCGTGAGGGTTTGCCAGCTCGCTTCGATGTCCCACGGAAACGGGTCGCCAGAAATCCATTCATTGCGATCGATCTCAAGCAACAACTCGTCCGCGCTACTAAACAGGCGAAGCGACACTTCAAGATTCTTCCTTTCGCCGAGGCTCAGGCTCAACATCGTCTCGCCGTCAATTTGCAGGAATGGCCCCTCGTTCACGACCATCACCGACCCCAAGCTCGCTGCGCAGTAGTCTTGCCGAACCTCTAACCACCCTCCGGCGCGGCCATGGCGAATGTTAAAGGGCTCGCGCTTTAGGCTTCTCTGCTCATCCTCAAGCAACGCGCCGCGCGTTGCCTGATCGTGGTGGTTCGGGCAGAGCACCATCATGTCTTCAGGTCGAAAATGCTGGTCGTCAGCCCATTCCACAATGTGATGGTACTGAAAAATGGGGTGACCGCACAAACAGCAGCCGAATCCTGCCTCCTGCCTCAGGAGGCGTTTGATCGGCTCGGGGGTTTCTCTTGACATTGGCGCGCCCGCAAATGGCCGGGTGCAAGCGAATCACGTCAAGAGAGCTTACCTCGCAACGACATGCTCGGAAGGCGGAGGGGCTATTTGCCCGGCCTGCTCCCTGTTTTCGAACCGCGTAGCTTTCAAGGCGGTCACTAGTGCCCGTCGGCGACAGGGCACCAGCGCAGGGCGTCGCCTTCAGCCCAAAATCTTGTCCCGGACCGCATCCAGTCTCGCCGCCGCCGCCCTGATGTCGAATTGCGCCGCAGCGCGCGCCGCGCCGCGCGCCTGAAGGTCGCGCCGGCAGGCGCCGTCTTCCGCCAGGCGGATCAGCGCCGCCGCGATTGCTTGCGGCGTCACCGGATCGATGATCTCGCCGCAATCGCCGAGGATTTCGCGCGATCCGCCCGAGCCGCTCGAGACGACGGCGCAACCGGCCGCCATCGCCTCCATCGTGGTCCGCCCAAAGGGCTCCCGCCAGACCGCCGGCGTCGCCGCGATCTCGGCGCGGGCGAAAAGCGCCATCGCCTGTTGATGATCGACGTGGCCGAGCAGTTCGAGCCGGTCGCCGAGCGCCGCGATATCCGGCATCAACGCGGCGCCGCGCAAAAGGCCGCGCCTGTCTTCGCCGGCGATGACGAGGCGCCAATCTGGCATGCGCGGCGCGGCCAGAGCGAAGGCTTGGATCAGCTCGACGACGCCTTTCTCGCGAACAATGCGGCCGCAGAAGGCCACGATCTTCTCTTTTGGGGCCTTGGGGATTTGGGCCATGTCGAGGCCGAAATGAAGCACGTGGATCTTGCCGGCGGCGTCCTCCAAGCCTTCCAAGAAACGCGCGCGCACGAACGCGCTGACGCAATTAATCGCGTCCGCCTCGGCCAGAACCCGCCGACGCGCCTTGAGACTGTCCGTCCCCTCCATTTCCTGCGGGTCATTGTGCAAATAGAGGGCGAGCTTGGTCTTGGGCAGCAGCTTTCGAAGGCCGGTCAGGATCGTTGGCCGGTTTTGGGCCTCGACCAGGGCGACGCCCTCATCCTTCACGAAAGCGGCGGCCGCGCGGGTATAGGCGAGCCGATCGCGCAAATACCAGCGCCGCCAGCCGGTCAATCGATGGAAAGGCGCGTCCTCGATGTCGCAGCGCGACGCCCCAAGGATGAGAGTCTCGTCGCGATATCGGCTGAAGGCGGTGAGATCGCGCATGCCGAGGGCCGCGGCGCCCGAGCGGCGCTTGGAAAGAACTTCTCTGACCGGCAGGAGAATGGCGATCCGCGCCGATTCACCCATCCTCGACCTCGGCCTTCCGATAGCTCAGCGCCCACCCAAGCACGAGAAACAGCGGCTCGGCCGCCCAGCTCGAATAAAAGCTCGTCGAGGTCTCGATCGGCCAAAATCTTAAGGCCACGCATACGGCCAAAGCGCTGAGAACGAGATCGCCGCGATGGGCGCGCGCGATCTGAAACACCGAGCCAAAGGCTGCGATTGCGAAGGAGGCATAGAGAACTAACCCGATGACGCCGCCCTCGGCGAGCCATTGAGCATAGACGTTGTGCGGATGGCCCTGGCACCGCTTGTACTGAAACCGGCCAACTAAAGGCGGCCCATATTTTTCGTTGAGGCAAGCTTTCTGGTACTGATGAACGCCGACCCCGAAAACGGGGTGATCGCGCGTGACTTCGAGCGCCGTGAGGACAAGGACCCCGTAGACCGATTGGTCGATGCGCTCGATGATCGTCGCGGTTGTCTCGACTTGGCGCTGATAGATGGCTGGATTGAAATAGAGGATCGCGCCGATCAGCAGGGCGGCCGCAGGCGCGGCGACAAGCAGCGTCCTGCGAATCCGCGCGGCGAGAATGCAGAAAAGGATGAGCGCGGTCAGCGCGATCAAGAGGCCCATGCGATCGCCGCTGAGGAGCACGGCGACGATAGAGATGAGGCCAAGCGCCGCCCCGGCGAGCGGATAACCTTTTCCCCAAAGGCCCACCATCGCCGGCAGATAAAGCCAGCCAATCTCGGCGCCGACGCCGGGCTTGTGAAAAACGGAGGTGAGCCGGCCGTCCGGCGTCGGACGGCCGATGATGTCGCGGCCGACCTCATATTGGAGCAGGCAATCGAGCGCATAGAAGGTCATGGTCGCAACCGTCGCCCAAAGAAGGCGATCGCGGATTTGCGGGCGCGGCAGGATCCATTCGGCCAAGGCCGCCGCGTAGAGCGCGAAATGAATCCATTGCAGCGCGGTCAAGACGCCGGTGGCCGTCGGATGGATCAATAGGGTGCGAAGGAACGCGTAGGCCCATAAGCCAAGCGCCGCGACGAACCAGCTCCGCCGCGCCCAGGCCCAATCCCTCTCCCGCCAGCTATGGGCGAGGAAGAGAAGGCTGATCACCGCCATCACCAGCTCTTGTGCGCTGATGATCAGGGCGAGCGGCGAGGCGACGGCCAGCGGCTCGGCGATCTTGAGAAAGTCGATGGTCCGCCAGTCCAAAGAGCGGAGGCGCGAGCCAAAATCCAACTCCTTGGCTTCGCCTGACATTGTCGCTCCCGATCGCCGGCGGAGGAGCGCGTAAAGCCCGCCGCGCCGGGTCTATCGCAGATGGGCTTTTCGTTTTCAATGGCGCGCCAGCTTGTTACGGCGAAGCGCCAAATGCCGAAATTGTGAGCGCAACGAGGCTGGCGGCGGGTCATTTTCTGCTAGAGAGGCGCCGACGCGCGGCGCGTCGGAAGGGGCCTTTCAAGCGCTTGATCGCTATCGCCACCCAGTGTTTCGGGCCTGACCTTGGCGGCATCGAGACCTCGATGACGGCCCTCGCCGACGCCCTGGCGGCGGCAGGCGAGCGGGTCGCTGTCTTCGCCGACCGGCCCCGTTCGCGCGAAGCCTTCGCCCGGCCTTACGAAATCCGCCGTTTTGGGCAGGTCCGTCCCCTGCGCGGCTGGATGAAGCGGCGGGCGATCGCGCAAGCCGCGGACCTCGCCCCCATAACCGGCGTCTTCGCGGATTCCTGGAAGAGCATGGCGGCGATCCCGCCCGGCCCCGCGCCGATCGCCGTCTTCGCGCATGGCGCCGAATTGCCGCCCGACGCTTCGCCGCGCAGGGCGCGACGCGTCGCTTCCGCGTTCAGCCGCGCGCAAGCCGTCATCGCCAATTCGGCCTATACGGCGGGCCTTGCCCGCAATTTCTTGAGCGCCGCCTCGCCGCCGGTGCTGGTCGTCCCGCCGCCGATCATCGCGCCGGCTGAGCCGACCGCGGAAGCCCTCGCCGAGATCGACGGGCTGATCGCGGGGCGGGGACCCGTTCTCGTCACGGTCGCCCGGCTCGAGCCGCGCAAGGGGATCGACGCGGTCTTGCGGGCGCTGCCGGCGGTCCGGCGGGAATTTCCGCAAGCGGTCTATTTCGTCGCGGGCGCCGGCCCCGATCTTGGCCGGCTTCAAGCCCTCGCGGCTTCGCTCCGCATCGAAGAGGCGACGCGTTTTCTTGGCCGCATCGACGAGGCCCGCAAATCGGCCTTATTGACCCGCGCGGACCTCTTCGCCATGCCGGCCCGCCGCGAGGGCAATTCCGTCGAAGGCTATGGCTTGGCCTATGTCGAAGCCGCCTGGCGCGGCAAACCCTCGCTTGCGGGACGGACCGGAGGCGCGGCGGACGCCGTGATCGATGACGAGACCGGCCTGCTCTGCAACGGCGAGGACGACGCTGAAGTTACGGCCGCCTTGATCCGGCTCCTCGGCGACGAGCCGCTGCGCGACCGGCTTGGCGCCGCCGCGCAAAGCCGCGCGCAGAAGGAGCTGATTTGGCCGGTCGCCCTGCCCCAGTACCTCGCAGCTCTGCGCCGATAAAATGAGGCGAGCGCAGGGCTCACTCGCCTCCCGCCGGCGAGCGCGGCAAAAGACGCGCCAAGGCCTGTTCCAAATTCTCGGAATTGAGCAGGCGATAGTTCTTGATGCCGGCGGCGTCGCGGAAGATGACATCCTCTCGGTCGCCGATTACGAGGCTTCGCGAGAGATCGACAGGCCATCTCTCCATAAGATCATTGAGCATGCTTGGGTCGGACTCTCGCCCATCCGAGCAGCGCTCGCAGAAGTCATCCACATGAGCGCCGATCTGCCGGAGCTCCTCCTGCATAGGCCCGTGGAGCGCGGGGACGTCGGCCTCCGGATATGAGGCCGGGGCGTTGCCCGACGGATTGGTCACGACAAAGGCGAAGAGGCCAAGATCGTTGATGCGCTTGACGGCGGACTTCGCCGTCGGACGCCACTCGAAACGTTGGACGCCCTCCGTGACGTTCAATGCGCAATCGCGATCGAGGAATACCGCGCCGCGCCTCTGCGCGGCCGGCACAGCGGTCTCGGCGCGTCGATAATCCTCGGGAATGCCGATATCGAGAAAAAAACCTTCATAGATCCGGCCCATGACACGACCCGCATGCGCCAGGCTTGGAAAGATATCCGCTTCGAGCGAACAGCGCGGCTGCAAATGCTCGACGATCCGGCGCGCCACGACATAGACGCCGCCATTGACGAGGCCGGGACCGCCCGGACCTCGTTCGCGGAAACCGGGCACGCGCTCGCCCCGAACCTCAACGACGCCGTGACGCGAGGCGTCGGCGACGCGGCGGAGGGCCATCGTCGCCAGCGCATCAGTATTGGCGGCGAGCAAAGCCAGATCGAGCAGGTTCAGATCGAACCAGCTATCCCCGTTGAACAGAAAGAATCGCTCATCCACCTTGTCTCGGGCGCGCCACAGAGCGCCGCCCGTGCCGGCGCGCTCCCCTTCGATGGCGACTTCGATCTCTAGACCAAGGCGCCCGGCGGCTTCCTCGGCGAAGCGTTCGATCGCCTCGGCGAGATGACCGGCGAGCAGCAGCACGCGCGCAATGCCGAAACGTTTGATCTCGAAGAGCAAGCGTTGAAGAAACGGCTCGCCGGCCACGGGAAGCAGCGGCTTCGGCGTCGTCTGGGTCAGAGCGGCGAGCCTGCTGCCGACGCCGCCGCAGAGCACGACCGCCTGATCGATCCGCCGACCGTCCGCGCTCACGTAGCGTCCGATTTTATGCACGGCCTGGTGCGCGGCGTATTCAAGTCGAAACAACGCAGCTCGTCATTGCGAGGAGCGAAGCGACGAAGCAATCCATTCATGGGGTTGTGGTCTACGAGTGGATTGCTTCGCTTCGCTCGCAATGACGGATCAGCGAATTTCACGGACGCCGCGCGATGGCCCTTGGTCATTTTGGCGTTGGGGCCATCCATGTCTCCACTCCGCGCGAGGTCAAATGAACGGGGCCGGCCTCTACGCCGGTTTCCCTAAGCTTGGCGACCAGCGCCGAGCGCTCGTCCGGCGGAACGAGAAAGAAAATGAAGCCGCCGCCGCCGGCGCCCGAGATTTTGCCGGCATAGGCGCCC
>DATGHD010000110.1:0-6169 GCA_035308145.1 Roseiarcus sp. | reverse complement strand
TCGCCGCGGTCGGCTACAACTTCCGCCGCCTGCTCAAGTGGCTGGCTCTTTTGTGGCTCGCAATTCTCGCCGCAATGTCTGCCAAAAAACCGCTCGGTCAAACTCACGCCGCCGCATAATCCGGCTACTTCACGGACGACTGAAGGAGATCCTGAATTTGGCGCAAGCGAGGGCCGCACGCGGCCCTCGCTCTTCTGGTCGCGCTACGCCTCTTGAGCCGAGGCGACGGTATTCGCCGGCGCCGTTTGGGCGCTTTCTTCGCGCATCGATACGCCAAGGCATATCCCCGCGAGCAACAGATAGCCGAGAGCGACCATGGGCGACGCCGCCCAATCAAGCTGCACGCCGTGGATGAAGCCGAAGAACGACAGGACCGCCGCGGCCCCGGCGTAGGCGGCCGCCTTCATGAACTCTCGCTCGATGATGAAGACAGCGATGGCGCCGAGCATCAGTCCGGCGAGCACCGCTCCGCCGCCGAGGAGCTGCATGCCATGATAGACGACGCCGGTGTCCATCAGCTTGCCCATTCCGAGTTGCGACGCGCTGGTTCCCGCGGCGTTGAGCGCGCCGTCGATCTGGGTCTGACCCCAAGCAGCGATATTCGGGATGAGCGCCAAGACGACGGCCGGCGCATGCTTGGAGGGCACGGCTTGGAAAGCCTGCGCGCCGATCACCAGGCCGATATAAAGGAGGATCGGCAGGATCGCGACGAGCGGGACAACCGCCAGAAGCAATGCTGTCAGCCCCAGGAAGCAGACGGCGGCGATAACCACGCCCGTCGCCAACGAGTAGCCGATGCGGCCGCCGACCGCCTTCCAGCCGGGATGGCCGATGTAGACAGCCGGCGGAAACGGACTGCCGAGCAACGAACCGACGACGGCGCCGATGCCGTCAGCCAGCAAGACGTTGCGCAGACTGTAGTTGTCGCCCGCCGCCGACGCGCTTTCGACGTTGTTCATGCCCTCGGTGAAGTTGTAGATGCCGAGCGGAATGGCGGTGACGAGCAGCGGCGCGATATTGGCGAGACCTGTGATCACATCCGTGGTCGGCTTCGGCAAATGAAGCCCGAACTGCGCAAAAGAGGCCGAAACTTGCGCGCCGTTGACGACGTCGGTCCATCCGAAGATCGCGGCGATCCAGGCGATCACGGTGCCGACCACCACGGCGGCGAGGCCGCCTGGGACGCCGCCAGGCAGCCGGATATTCGCGGTCCACGCCATCAGCACGATTCCGAAGGATATGAAGGAGATCCATGGGACCTCCCACATTTGGAAGGCGGGCCTGAGCGAGATAAAGGCGATCGAAATGCCGGCAAGCGTGCCGAGCATCGCGGCGCGCGGCGTCAGCCGGCGGATCGTTGGCCCGATGAAGGCGCCGATCAGCACGATGACGCCGATGATGAAAGCCCAGGCGAGCCCTGCTTGCCAGGCGAGCAGCGCGTTGTTGGTTTTCAGATAGACCGGCAGCATGATCACGAAAACGACGATGAACATGTGCGGCACGCTCGGGCCATAAGGCATGGCCGTCACGTCGCTGCGTTTCTCGGTCTGGGCGAGACGGTAGGCGAGATAGGCGTAGTAGAGATTGCCGAGCGGAAGCGCGATGCCCAGCGCCGGCAGGATACGGCCGAAGACGATGTCGCCCGGCAGCTTGATGACGCCGAGGCAGAGGCCGGTCAGCACAATGACGTTGAGCACAACGTTCGTGAACAGACCGAAAAATCCATTCCAGTCGCCGGGCACCCACCAGCGAATTGGAGTTGCGCTTTCCCGTTGCATCGTCATTGGCCTTCCCCCTTCCATCGCGGCGCAGTCTCGTGATCCCGCCGCGTCAACTCGCCCGCCGCGTCGTCACGCCGCGGCTTGAGCCTTCCCGTCCAGCGCCGCCAGAAGATCAGCCGAGGCGCCGACCCATCCGAAAATGCCGCCCTGCGCCTTCACCATCTCCAGCGCCGATTTCTGAAACTCGGGGAAATAGGAGGCGACGCAATCTTCAAGCACGAGGCAGTCGTACCCGCGGTCGTTTGCTTCACGCACCGTTGTCGAGACGCAGACCTCGGTGGTGACGCCGCAGACGATGAGCTGTTTGACGCCCCGGCTTTTGAGGATGGCGTCGAGATCGGTGGCGTAAAAAGCGCCTTTGCCCGGTTTGTCGACCACGGGCTCGCCAGCCGCGGGCTTCAATTCGTCGATGATGTCGTGGCCGTATTCGCCGCGAACCAAGATGCGGCCCATTGGGCCGGGATCGCCAATGCCCGCCGCGAGCCGGCCGCGCGCCTTCTTGGCTGGCGGCAAATCGGCGAGGTCGGGACGATGGCCTTCGCGGGTATGAATAACGAGGAGGCCGGCCCGGCGCGCCGCATTCAGCACCCGAATTGTCGGCGGCACGGCCTTGCGCAAGAGGGAGACGTCATTGCCGAGCGCTTCGCCGAACCCGCCGGGATCGACGAAATCGCGCTGCATATCGATGATAACCAGGGCGACGGTCGACGGTTGAAACTCGAATTCATAAGGTTCGGCGCGAACGCTAGACATGATTTGCCTCACGCGGGTTGCTGCTCAGCCACGAGATAGCGGCGCCAGCCGCCGAGATCGGTGATGTCGCGTGCATCTTTCGTGCCATGCGCTTCGCAGATGAAGCCCTTTACGTACTCGCCGTCCTCAAGCTCGAGCGAGCCGATGCCCAAAGGTCCGGGAATGCCGGCGACGAAGCTGCCGAAGGCGGCGACCGGCACTTCCCAGACTTCGACCTCGATCGCGCGGCCGGTGTCGACGCGCAGCAGGCCGGGTCGGGCGGGCGGGCCGCCAGGCAGCGCATAGAGACGATAGGCCGGCGCGGTGCGGCAACGACGATAAAGCCGAGCGCCGCGTTCCGTGAGTTGGTGATTGAGCGGCAGGCCGGACATATGGGCGCCGCATACGGCGAGGCGGACCATGCTCTGCGAAGCGCTCGCTTGTCGCGGCCGTTTCGGCGGCAAATTGTGACCGAGCGCGCCGAGCTTGAGGTTCTGATCACGGTGGAGCGCGTCGGCGAGAGCGCACAGGGCTTGGTCGGTCCAGGCCGGCGCCGCGAGCGTCGCCCCGAAGGCCAAGCCGTCAGATTGGATGCCGGCGGGCGCCGCGACCGCGGCAAGGTCGAGGAGGTTCATGAAATTTGTGTAGTAGCCGAGGTTAGAGTTGAGCTTGATCGGATCGGCAAGCATTTCGGCGATCGTGTAGTGACGACCAGCGGTCGGCGTGACGAGAACGTCGATCGTCCGCCAAACGGGCTCGACGACGCGCTGTAACTCCTTCAAGCGATAGTATGCGGCGAAAGCATCAGCGGCGAGCGGCTTTGCGCCGCCGCCGATGATTTGACGCGTGACAGGGAAGAGCGCCTCCGGATGCCGATCGATAAAATCGCGGATGGCGACATAGCGCTCGGCGACCCAGGGACCTTCGTAGAGCAGCCGCGCTGTTTCGAGGAACGGCGCAAAGTCGATCTCGACGAGTTCGCCGCCCATTTTCTGGATCCGGCGCAGCAGGGCGCCAAAAAGCCGGGCGCCTTCGGCGTTGCCGAAATAGTCGAGCTGGCTCGACTTGGGGACGCCGAAACGAGCGCCTTTGATGTCCTGCGGGCATGGGCGGCGCGACGCGTCCGAATTACGCGAGAACGGGTCGGCGGCGTCGAAGCCTCCCGCCACGGCAAGGACGTCGCGGGCGTCGTCGGCGGTGAGCGTAAAGATCGAGACGCAATCGAGCGATCTGCACGCCGGCACGACGCCGCGAATGCTGATGAGGCCCTTTGTCGGCTTGAGACCGATAAGATTGTTGAACGCGGCTGGCACGCGGCCCGACCCGGCGGTGTCGGTTCCGAGCGAAAAGCTGACGAGACCGGCCGCGACGGCGACCGCCGAACCGGAGCTCGAGCCGCCCGAGACATGGGCCGCGGACAATGCGCTCGCGGGCGCGCCATATGGCGTGCGCGTTCCGTTCAAGCCGGTGGCGAATTGATCGAGATTGGTCTTGCCGATCGGAATGGCGCCGGCGTCGACAAGCCGTTGGACGACCCCGGCCGAATCGCGCGCAACGTACGCGAAGGACGGACAAGCGGCCGTTGTGGGGGCGCCGGCGAGATCGATATTGTCCTTGATCGCGAAAGGTACGCCATAAAGCGGCCTGCCGGCGGCGCCCTTTGCTTCGAGGGTTCGCGCCATGGCCATCAACTCGTCGCGGGAGAGCCGATGGATCCAGACGTGGTCGTCGCCGCGCGCGTCGATGCGCGCCAGAATGCCGTCGACAAGGCGCGAAGGAGTCAGCCCCTCCCGATAGAGATTGGCTAAGTTCGCCAAATCCAAACTGTCGCCGGCTGTGAATGGCCGCCCTCCCGGAAAATTATTCGCGACCAATTCAGCGCCTCCTTTGGGCTTGCAGTCACGTTTGCATTCGATTTAGTATACATAACCGTATGCGAGACGCCATAACTAAAATGCGACGCCATTCCGAAACTTGTGAGGAAGCGCCGACGGGCGTTCCAATCGGGGCGTCATCGCCGCATGTCCGAAATCGCCGGCCGCGGCCGAATAGGCCGCGCCTCTTTGGCGCTAATCTCGCAAGACGCCCGGGACGAAGGCTCGGTCGCCCGAGCGAGGGAAGCGGAGACATTGAATGACGAGCGCCGCCAAGGTCATCCGCAATTTCTATCGGGACTCGGTAGCGCTGATGCAGCTTTCCTCGAGCCTCGGAAAGCTGCCGCACATCCGGCAAGCCTCCGCCGTGATGGCGTCGGAAGCCAATCTCGCTCTTTTGCGCGAAGCGGGCTTGCTCGCCGGCGCTGTCGAAGCCGGCCCCAACGATCTCTTGATCGCGCTTGAAGGCGATGACGAGGCGGTTCTCGCGGCGGCCGTCGCCGAGGCCGAGAAGGCGCTCGACCGCAAGCCTGCCGCCAGCGCAGGCGGGCCGCGCCGCGAGCCGCCACGCAGCCTCGAAATGGGTCTCGAACTTATGCCGGCGGCCAATCTCGCGCTGATCTCGACGCCCGGCGACTATGCCGCGGCCGAGGCCATGAAGGCCCTACGGCTCGGCCTCAACGTCATGATGTTCAGCGACAATGTGTCCGTCGAGGAAGAGATCGACCTGAAGCGTTACGCCCGCGCTCATGACCTGATTGTCATGGGTCCTGACTGCGGAACGGCGATCATCGGGGGAATTCCGCTGGGCTTCGCCAATGTGGTTCGCCGCGGCGACATCGGCATTGTCGCAGCGTCGGGCACCGGCTTGCAGCAAGTGACGTGCTTGGTCGACCGCCTCGGCGCGGGGATCAGTCAGGCGGTTGGCGCGGGCGGCCACGATCTCAGCCGGGCGGTCGGCGGCGTCACCTTCTTGCAGGGCCTGAAAGCTCTCGCCGACGATGACGCGACGCGGGTCATCGTACTCATTTCAAAACCTCCCGCTCCGGAGGTCGCCGCCGTCGTGCTCGCCGAAGCGCGAAAAGCCGGCAAGCCCGTCGTGGTGAATTTCCTCGGCGCCGACCCGCAGTCGATCGCCGGCCCCAACCTTACCCCCGTGAAGACCCTCGAAGACGCCGCGGCGTCCGCGGTCGCGCTTTCAAAGGGCGAGCGGCGGGACCGCCCGGCGCTCGCCGCGCCGCGGTTCGAACCGCCGCATTTCACCGCAGGACAACGCTATATACGAGGCCTCTATAGCGGCGGCACTTTCTGCTACGAGGCGACGTTGCTGCTCGGCGAAGCTTTCCAGCACGTATATTCCAATACGCCGGTCGGACGCGCCAAGGCGCTCGACGACGTATGGAAGAGCCGCGCTCATACGCTTGTCGATCTCGGCGACGACGTGTTTACGCGCGGCAGGCCGCATCCGATGATCGACCACCGGCTGCGCGACGAGCGCATCGCCAGTGAAGCGCGCGATCCCGAGACCGCGGTCATTCTCATCGACGTCGTCATTGGCTACGGCGCTCATGCCGATCCGGCGGCGGAAATTGCCCCGGTCGTGCGGGACGCGATCGCGCATGCCGCGGCGGCGGGACGGACCCTTTCCGTTGTCGGCTTTGTCTGCGGCACGAAATCCGATCCCCAATCGCTCGCCGACCAGGAAGCGAGGCTGCGCGCCGCCGGCATGATGTTGACGCAGAGCAACGCCCAGGCGGTTCGCTTGGCCACGCGGATAGTTGC
>DATGHD010000109.1:0-9226 GCA_035308145.1 Roseiarcus sp. | reverse complement strand
AACTGTCCGCCGGGCTCCAACGAGATCGCGCCGCCGCCGTTCGGGTCGTAAAGACCGATCGTCCGGTCGTCGTCGAGAATGGGCGTCCAACCCAAGCGCTGCCGCATCCCTTCGAGCAGCGCCTCTATCCCCCTGTCGCCGGCGTAAGAAACCGGGGACAAATCAGCGCGATAGAATGGTATCTTCTCATGTTCGGTCCCGACCCGGAAGGCGCTTGCCGGCTTGCAGCCCTTTTCCAAATAGCCAACCAGCGCTTCGCGCGACTCAATCGGGCTGGCGTCGGTGATGTCGCGGGCCATGAAGTCTTCCGGGAGGGAGAGGAGCGCGGGGGACCCCGGCTCGCGCCCGGTTAGATAGTCGCCCGGCGGCGTCAAGGCAACGAAGCCTCGCCCGAAGGGGTCAACCGAGAGATTGCTTCGCGTCTGATCAACGATGCTTCAATGTATATTTACGGGCGCTAACCCAGCGTGCATCCTTTCCTTGGACGGAAAATAAAGTTTTTGGCGCGACATTGCGCCCGCGCAACGAGGCGCGTGAACTGAGACACAGCCATGCGTGAGACATTGCGAACCTTCGCCGCCGATCAGACCGGGGCGACCGCGGTCGAATACGCGTTGATCTGCGCCAGTATTTTTCTGGTGATCATCACGGCGATGCTCGCCTTCGGCTCGAATGCGTCGAATATGTTCAACAACCTTGCCACGGCCGTGGCCGGGACGCCTTAGGCGCTGAGTCTCGCCAAAATCGGCCCTTCGAAATTCATTGATCGTCCTTAGAAACTGGAACCGGACGCGCGACGCGCGAAAGCTCCCGTCTGGCGCGATGTTCGAGGCTCTCGAGCACCGGCCTCTTCATGTGTACCGTGACGCGGCCTTTGTCGGTGATGAGGGTTAAAATTGCGATTCCGTCGCTTGTAACATGCGCAATAATGTCAAGCGCCTCAAACGACGCGACGGTCTCGATCATGGCTTCTTCCTTGTGGAATAACCATCGCCGTCCTTGCTTGGCCGATCGCGCCGATATCAGGCGTCAAGCGCGCGAAAGACGATAGGGCGGCGCTTCGCCCTATCGTCGTTCCCGGAGGAGATTATTCCCCCTCCGTCCCAATCGCATAGGCAGTCTCGCCATGGACCGCGTCGTCTCCGACCTTCAAGGTCGCTTCGTCCATCCGCAGCGGCACGATGAACGAGATCACCTTGAGAATGATGAAGGTGGCGATCACGTTGTAGACGATGATGAACGCCGCGCCTTCGAGCTGAAGCAGCAACTGGTACGCGTTGCCATAGAACAAGCCGGTCACGTTGACGCCGGGCGCGTCTTTCTCGGTGCCGATATATTGGAGCATGGCCGGATTGGCCAACAGTCCGGTGAGCAATCCGCCCGTGAGCCCGGCCACGCCGTGAGTGGAGAACACGCTCAGCGTATCATCCACTTTCATCATGAATGGCATCTTCTGCAGCTTGTTCATCGCGAGCCACGGAATGATGCCGGCGACGATGCCGATGATGATCGCGCCCCATCCGTCCACATAACCGGCGGCAGGCGTGATCGCGACGAGACCGGCGATCATGCCGTTGACCGCGCCAAGCACTGACGGCTTGCCGTAAGCCATCTTGTCCATCAGCGTCCAGACGAGGAGACCGACTGCCGTGGCGGTGTTGGTGTTGAGGACCGCCGCGCCGGCGTCAGCGTTGGCGAAATAGGGGTCGCCGCCGTTGAAGCCGTTCCAGCCGAGCCACAAGATTCCTGCGCCGATCAGCGTGACAAGCAGACTATTCGGCGGGAAATGTTCGCGATCGGCCTGCAGCCGCGGCCCGACGACCCAAGCGGCGACAAAGCCAGAGGTCCCGGCGGCAAGATGGATCACGTAGCCGCCCGAGAAGTCGGCGACGCCCATGCCGGCGAGCCAGCCGCCGCCCCACAGGCTGAACGCGCCGACCGTATAAACCAGGGTCATCCATACCGGGCAGAAGATCATCCAGGCCGTAAAGTTCATGCGGCCGAGCACCGAGCCCGCAAGGATGATGACGGTGATCGCGGCGAACACGAATTGGAAGAAAATGAGGGTCGCCATTGGAAAGGCGAGGGGCGGCATGCCGGACGCCGCCGCCGGGATGGTCGCCTGGCCTGTGGTGAAGATTGCCGATGTCGCCAAGCTCGGCGTGCCGAGGAACGGAAACCATTGCGGCCCGAAGGCCATGTTGTAGTCGAAAAGGACCCAGACGACGAGAACCGAGGCGAAAGCGTACATCGACATGAAGGCGGAGTTGATCGCCCATTTCTTCTTGACAATGCCGCCATAAAGAACGGTTAGCCCAGGAATGCTCTGCAAGCCGACGAAGGTTGCGGCCGCCAATTGCCAGGCATTGTCCCCGGTATCGAGCCATTGTGGTGATGGTACGAGCGCCATGATCTGTTCCCCTTTTTATGATTGACGATGACATCTCCCAAAGCTGAAAGTCGGAACGCCACACCACACAGCGAGCCCCCCCGACCGACGCCCGGGGGATTTGAGCAAGAACTATGCCGCCTGCGCGGCCCAATAGATCAGGCGGCGCCTGGCAGCGGCGACTGGCCAAGCGTGCGGCGCCTCCAGCGCAAAGAATCATCACCCTGGACAAAAAATGTGCAGCCGCGCGGGTTAAGAGGTCGCTTTGTTTGCAAGGCCGCCGGACTTGGCTATGGATCACGTAATGCTGAGACGATCCCAGCGTCAGACTTGCGGGCGGGCGGCGAGGGCCTTTTTGGCGACTGCATTGGCGTCCGTCGCCTTCTGCCCCGTGGCGCGCGCAGCCGAGACCGCCGTAACCTGCGCCAATCCGGTCAGCGGCTTCCGATGGCAAATCGCCATCGACTACGATCGGAGCACAGTTGATTCCAATCCAGCGCGGATCACTGAAACCGATATTTCTTGGCGTGATCAAAAGGACGGCTGGAACTACACGCTTGATCGTAAATCCGGGAAGCTCACTGTCGTCCTCGCGTCGGCCACCGGCGGCAATTTCCTCTATGATGACTGCAAATTAGGGAACTGAAGCCGCGACCGACTAAAGTGCGGCCGCCGCGGCAAGCCTTTGCGCCGCAAGCCTTGAGGGCGAATGGCGATGGGAGAGGGGGCCAGCGGCGTCAGGGCGAGCGTCGGATTCGCCTCCGAGAAGGGCCAGCGCAAGCAAAACGAGGATTTCGCCGCCGCCGTCAATGGCGCGGAGCTGCCCGAGCCGCGCCGGGAGGTGGTCGCCGCCATCGCCGACGGAATCGGCGGCGCCAAAGGCGGCCGCGTCGCGGCTGAAACCGCGGTTCGCGGTTTTCTCGACGGGTTCTGGGATCTTCCGGAGACGATGGAGGTGCGCCGGGCGGCCGCGAGGGTCGTCAATGCGCTCAATGCGTGGATTCACGCGCTCGCCCGCCAGGACGCCGAGCTTAAGGGGATGGGATGCACGTTCACGGCTCTGGTGCTTCGCGGCCGGGTCGCTCACCAGTTGCATGTCGGCGATACGCGCTCGTACCGCCTTAGGGGCTCGCGTCTCAGCAGCTTAACCAGCGATCACACTCGGGAAGGCGGCCCCGGCCGATCGGCAGTCCTCACCCGCGCGCTCGGCGTCGAGGCCGAAGTGCGCCTCGACTACGCCGCGCAGCCCGTCGCGCTTCACGATCGCTTCCTTCTGTGCAGCGACGGCGTCCATGGGTTCCTTACCGACGAGAGCATCGCCGATATTTTGCGCGAGCGGTCGGCGCCGGGGGATACGGCCCGCGCCTTGGTCGCGGCCGCGCTCGATTCCGGCAGCACCGACAATTGCACCGCTCTGGTCTTGGACGTCGTGGCGCTGCCTGAGGCGGCGTCCGCCGACATTGGCGCGGCGATACCGCAACTCCCGCTGATTGCGACGCCGACCAGCGGCGAGACCATCGACGGGTTCGTGCTCAAGGCCTTGCTCTCCGATGGACGATACAGCCGCCTGTTCGGCGCGATCGACGAGGTCGAAGGCGGCGAGGTCGCGCTGAAATTTCCGAAACCGCAGGTGGCGGCCGTGGCGACGCACCACGCGGCGTTTGTCCGTGAGGCATGGGTCGGCGCGCGGGTGCATAGCCCGTGGATCGGCCAGATCATCGAATTGCCGCCCGGACGGCAGAGCTGCCTCTATACCGTCATGCCGCTCTATCAAGGCGAGCTTTTGGAGACGCGGCTCGCGCGTCGCCCGCTGCTCGGCCTGGAGGAAGGACGCAATATCGCGATCAAATTGGCCCGCGGCGCCGCGGCGCTCCACAGGGTCGGGATCATCCACCGAGACATCAAGCCGGATAATGTTATCCTCGAGGGCGACGGATCGTTGAAACTCATCGATCTCGGCGTCGTCCGCGTGCCTGGGTTGGAGGATTTCCCGCCTGAAGACGTGCCGGGAACGCCAGCCTATATGGCGCCGGAAATGTTTTCGGGCGAAGCGGGCAACGAGGGGACCGACATCTACGCTTTGGGCGTCGCCTTGTTTCGCGCCTTCACCGGCGAGTACCCTTACGGCAACCTCGACGCGACGAGCCCGCCGCGCCGGGACCGGCCGAGGGAGCTCACCGCTCTGCGGCCGGATCTTCCCGCTTGGCTTCAGGATGCGCTTGGACGAGCGATCGCCGTCGATCCGAGCGAGCGTTTTGACGACATGCTCGAATTCGCCGTGGAGATGGAGGCGGGACCGGCCCGCGCGCCGGCGCCGCCGCGTCCGCGAACGCTTTACGAGCGCGCGCCCGTTCGCTTCTGGCAGGGCGTCTCAGCCCTATTGGCGCTCGCGCTTCTGTTGTCGCTCGTGTTGCGGCATTGAATGGCGTTCGCGCCGGCGCCGCCTGACGGAGCGCCGGCTTTTTTTGCTCCCTCGCGTCGAAAATTTCCGCTCAGGCGCTGACGTGATCGAGAAAGCCGGTGATCGCCTTCAGCCGGCCATCGTTCGCGACAATTCCGAAGTCGGTTCCATGCGCGATCGGCGCGGCGTCAGCGACGCCGAGCGTCCAAGAGAAGCGCACCTTGTCGCCATGTCCGTCCGGCCGCCCGGAGAGCGCAAAGCGGTGACCGGGAAAGCGTTGATGCACGGCGCCGATCAGCGCGTCGATCTCGTCATGGCCGCGGCCCTGCATCATCGGATCGGCGTAGATCGCATCCTCCGTCCAGGCCTTGGCGATGAGCGCCTTGCGGCGGTTCTGGTCGGCCTCGTTCCAGAGGGCGATATATTTCTCGGCGATCGTTGCGACGTCAGTCATCGGATCATCTCCATTTCGGCATCGCCGGATCATCCCGGCTGAGGCGAAGGATCGCCCACATCGGCGCGGCCGGTCGATTACGCGCGAGGTAATGGCCGCGCCGCCATGGGCGCATTATGGTCGGCTCATGTCTTCGCAAATCCAATCCGCGCCTGCGCCGTCGATCGGCCAGCGCTTGCGTCAATGGCGCCAAAAGCGCCGTTTGAGCCAGCTCGATCTCGCTTTGGAGGCGGAGATATCGACGCGCCACCTAAGCTTCATCGAAACCGGCCGCGCCGCGCCCAGCCGCGAGATGGTGTTGCGCCTCGCCGAGCGTCTCGAAGTCCCTTTACGCGAGCGCAACGGCTTGCTGCTCGCGGCGGGCTTTGCGCCGGCCTTTCAGGCGCGCTCGCTCGACGATCCGGCGCTGCGCCCGGTGCGCCAGGCGCTCGATGCGCTGCTCGCGGCGCACGACCCCTATCCAGCCATCGCGATCGACCGGCATTGGACCTTGATCGCCGGCAACTGCGCCGTTCAGCTCTTGACCGCCGGCGCGTCGCCGAAGCTGTTGCAGCCGCCCGTCAACGCCATGCGGCTCGCGCTGCATCCGGAAGGGCTCGCCCCGCGCATCGCCAATCTCGCGGAGTGGCGGGACCATCTGTTGTTCAGACTGCGCCGGCAATATGCCGACTCGGCCGACGAAGATCTCGCGGCGCTCATCGAAGAGCTCGCCGCCTATCCGTGCGGACCGTCGCGGCCGCGGAGCGCCGATTCTCTGGCGACGATTGCGGTGCCGCTACGGGTCAGGACCGACAAAGGCGTCCTCTCCTTCCTCAGCACGACAATGATGTTCGGCGCGCCGCTCGACGCCACCGTCTCCGAGATCGCGCTGGAGACGTTCCTGCCGGCCGATGCGGAGACGGCTGAGGCGTTGCGGGCGATGCAATGCGCGGAAGTCGAGTCGAAGACACGACAGCAGAGCCGTCAAGCTTAGACTATCGAGCGGCGGGCTAGAGCATGCTGCTTTGAAATAGACCCACTCCGTCATTGCGAGCGAAGCGAAGCAATCCACTCATAGGGCTGAGCTCTATGAATGGATTGCTTCGTCGCTGCGCTCCTCGCAATGACGACGACGGATTCCGTTTAAACGCCGCGCGCTCTAACGCGTACGTAGTACGACGCTGATCTGGCTAAAACATGTGAGACAGGAGCCGCGCTGCTTTCAGCGTCAGGTTTCCAGTAACTGCATGGTGGGCGACTTTGCGAGCAGACGTGTCCCTTGCTCACGATGCAATGGAGTTCTGACGCTGAACGCAGCGCCAACTCAGCCAGTCTTACATGTGTTTGAGCGAGACAGGAGATGCGAAGGGTCCCGCCTCCGGCGAGCTCTTGAGCAGTCTGATTGCAGGACATGGCGGCGCGCCCGCCCTCGCGTCTCACCCAATCTCGGCAAGCCTCTTCGCCTGCCGCGCGATCAGCCGTTCCACATCGGCGATGTCAGCGGGCGATAGCGCCGGGCGCGGCTTGCGCAAGGCGGAAGAAGCGATCGCGCCGCGCTTGGCGAGAACGTATTTTCTCACAGCAAGGCCGATCCCCTGCTGCTGCTCGTAACGGGCGAGCGGGAGATAGGCGTCGAAAATATCCTGCGCGCGCTCACCGTTGCCGGCCCGATGGGCTTTCACGACATCGACCATCATCTCAGGAAAGGCGAAGCCGGTCATCGCGCCATCGGCGCCGCGGGCGAGCTCCTCGGGCAGAAACAGGCCGCCGTTGCCGGTGAGGATCGACAGGCGCCTCGCCCCTTTGTCGCTCGCCGCGCGCAGCGCGCTGATCTTGGCGAGGCCCGGCCAATCCTCGTGCTTGAGCATGACGCAGGTCGGCAGCGCCTCGGCGACGCGGAGGATCACTTTGGGCGCAATCTGCACGCCCGAGGCGAGCGGATAATCCTGCAAGGCGAAAGGAATGGCGCCGAGCGTCTCGGCGACGCTTTCGAAATAGGAAAAAATCTGATCGTCGGTGCGCAAGTGGCTGGGCGCCGCGACAAGCGCGCCGGCGGCCCCTTCGTCCATTGCGCTTGTCGCGAGGCTCTTCATCGAGGCGAGACCCGGCGAGGAGACGCCGACGATGATCGGGACCCGGCCCTTGACGCGCGCGATGACGCGGCGGACGAAAGCGAAGGATTCCTCCGCGGTCAATTTCGGCGCCTCGCCCATGATGCCGAGCAAAGTCAGACCGTCCGCGCCGCGCTCCAGATAGAAGTCGACCATGCGGTCGGCGCTTTGAAGATCGAGCGCGCCATGGTCAGAGAAAGGTGTTGCGGCGATGACGTAGACGCCGCTGGCGGTCTCATCGAGAAGGGGCATAGAATTCCTTTCGCGCGGGTTCGGGACTGCTCAGTCGCGCCATATAAACCAAAGCGACTTCCATGGCCTCGACAATCCTCGTCACCGGCTTTGCGCCCTTCGGCGGCGAAAGCGTCAATTCATCCTGGCAAGCCGCGCGGCGATTGGCGGGTTGGACCTGCCACGGCCACAGCATAGCGACGCGAGAAATCCCCTGCGCCTTCGGCCGCTCCATCGCGGCGCTGGAGGAGGCGATCGTTGAATTGAAGCCGAAGGCGGTCGTCAGCGTCGGTCAGGCGGGCGGCCGCTCTGATCTTTCGGTCGAGCGCATCGCGGTCAATCTCGACGACGCCGAGGCGCCTGACAATGACGGCGCCCGGCCTGTCGACTCAACCGTCGTTAAAGGCGGTCCGGCCGCCTATTTCTCCAGCCTTCCGGTCAAGACGATCGTCTCAGCGATAAGGCAGGCCGGCCTGCCGGCCGCGCTCTCTCATTCGGCGGGCAGCTTCGTGTGCAACCACCTCTTCTACGGCGCCTGCCACCTCCGCGCCCAGCGCTTCAAGACGATGAAAGTGGGGTTCATCCACGTTCCTTATTTGCTGGATCAGGGCGCGCGCCATCCGGGCGCGCCGACGATGGCGGTCGAGGCGATCGCCGAGGGGCTGAAGATTGCCGTCGAAACGACAATCGTTGCCCAAGAGGCGGAGTGAGGGGCGCTGCTGCGCTGAGCGGGGCTTTGCAGCGCGGGCGGGGCCCTAGCGAGAGCCGACGAGCACCGGGTCAGGGCTATATTGCTCAGGGTACAGCTTCTTCAGGGCCTCGATCTTCGGGAGGTCGTTGATCACGATATAGGGATAGGTCGGATGCCGGGTCAGGAAATCCTGATGATAGGCTTCCGCCGGATAAAAGCCCTTGAGCGGCTCGACCTTGGTGACGATCGTCGCGTCGAAAGCATGCGCTTTGTCGAGCTCGGCGATATAGGCCTTGGCGATCCGCGCCTGGTCAGGCGTGGCCACGAAAATCTCCGAACGATATTGCGTGCCGTCGTCGGGGCCCTGGCGATTGAGCTCGGTCGGGTCGTGAGCGACCGAAAAATAGATTTGCAGCAGTTTCCCGTACGAAATCTGATGCGGATCGAAAGTGACGCGCACCGACTCGGCATGGCCGGTTTCGCCCGTGCTCACGGTTTCATATTGCGCGGTCTTGGCCTCGCCGCCGGCATAGCCGGACACCGCGTTGACGACGCCTTTCACGTGTTGAAACACGCCCTGGACGCCCCAGAAGCAGCCGCCGGCGAAGACGGCGTTTTCCGAATCGCCGAGCGCTTGCTCGTCCACCGTCGGCGCCGGCAGCGCGCGCGGTTGATCGGCGGCGGATGGACGCGAGAAGACGAGAGCCGCGCCGCCCGCCACGACGAAAAGCGCGGTCGATAGAAGGCCATGGCTCAAGTTTCGGAAGAACGGTCGGTCGCGAAGCTTCTTGGCGGGCGTGGTCATGGGCGTCTCCTGATCCCTTGAGGATCGCTCTTTCGCCATACGAGCCGAGACGCGCTTTCGTTACAAGCCGCCGGAGAATCACGTCGGCTTGATCGGTCCCGGTTCAAACGCATCTGACGGGCGGGCTCGTTTTGTCCGGGAGAACATAAAGCAACCCGACGGAAA
>DATGHD010000108.1:0-7872 GCA_035308145.1 Roseiarcus sp. | reverse complement strand
GCGCGGCGCTGATCGCCTGCGCCAAGGGGATCGAGCGAGGCGCCGATCTTTTCATGACTGAAGTTCTCAATGAGGCGGCGCCGAACCATCCGGCGGCGATCCTTTCCGGCCCGAGCTTCGCCGCCGATGTCGCGGCGGGCCTGCCGACCGCGGTGACGCTCGCCGCCAAAGACGAAGCCCTGGCGCAGAGCCTCGCAACGGCGCTGCAAAGCCGAAGCTTCCGCCTGTACCATTCGAGCGACGTGGTCGGCGTCGAGATCGGCGGCGCGGCGAAGAACGTGCTCGCCATCGCGAGCGGCATCGCCGTTGGGCTCGGCCTCGGGCCAAGCGCCGGCGCGGCGCTGATCGCGCGCGGCTTTGCCGAATTGTCGCGGCTCGGCGCGGCCTTCGGCGCGAGGCCGCAGACGCTCGCCGGCCTCTCGGGCCTCGGCGATCTCGTGCTGACCTGCTCCTCGCCGCAATCGCGCAATTTCGCTTTCGGCCTGAAACTCGGGCAGGGCGCGAGCGTCAAGGAAACGCTCGCGTCCTCGAAACTGGCCGAGGGCGTCTATACCGCGCGGGCGCTCATCGAGATCGCCACGGCGCGCGACGTCGACATGCCGATCGCGGCAAGCGTCGACGCCGTGCTTACCGGCGCGATCAAGCCCAAGGCCGCGGTCGGCGCGCTGCTCGCGCGCCCGCCCAAGGCGGAGGCATGAGTCCTTCTCTCCGCTTCGCGGGGAGAAGGGAGCCCCGCTTTACGCCGCCGCGCCCATCCCATAGCTTGGCGAAGCGTTGGCGCGCCGCTCGCTTAAAGAGACGATAAATGGCTCATTGGCTGGTCAAGAGCGAACCCTCCTCCTGGTCCTTCCAGCAGCAAGTGGAGGCCGGCAAGAAGGGAACGAGCTGGAACGGCGTGCGCAACCACGCGGCCAAGCTCAACCTGATGGCGATGAAGCTCGGCGAGGAGGCCTTCTTCTATCATTCCGGCGAAGGCAAGGAGATCGTCGGCATCGTCGAGGTGAGCAAGACCTACTATCCCGACCCGACCGACGAGACCGGGACGTTCGGCATGGTCGATTTTCGCGTCGTCAAGGCGCTGCCAAGGCCGGTGACGCTGGCGACGATCAAGGCCGACAAGCGGCTCGCCGCTATGGCGCTGGTCAAATTGTCGCGGCTTTCGGTGCAGCCGGTAACCGACGCGGAATGGAAAATCGTCTGCGCGATAGGCGGGCTTTAGAATCCTCCCCCGTGAAAACGGGGGAGGGGGTACGGCGGTTGGGGAACGGTTCCTCGTCATTGCGAGCGAAGCGAAGCAATCTACTCCTGGGACGCTGCCCTATGAGTGGATTGCTTCGTCGCTTCGCTCCTCGCAATGACGTGAGGCAAGGTCAGCGCCGTCACAGCCCGAACACGCGCCGCATGATTTTCATCTGAACGCTTCGGCCAAGCCAGCGGCGCAGCGGCCAGATGCGTTTCGCATCCGGTCCGACCAGATAGCGGAGGCGATCGCTTCGATCGTTCGCCGCCTCGAAGATCACGCCGGCGACGAGTTCCGGCGCGCTTGAATCCTTGGTGAAGCGGGCTCGCGTCGCTTTCACTTTTTCCATGAAGCTTGCGTAGTCGGGTAAATTCGAAATGTCCCAGGCGTCCATCGAACGGCCGCCGAAATCGGTCTTGATCGCGCCCGGCTCGATCAGCTTGACCTTGATCCCGAAGGTCCCGAGTTCGTACCAGAGCCCCTCGGAAAGACCTTCCACGGCGAATTTCGAGGAATTATAGACGCCGTAGCCGGGCACTGTCATCAAGCCGCCGATCGAAGAGACATTGATCAGAACGCCCGCTTTGTTGGCGCGGAAGTGCGGCGTTGTCGCCTTCACGCATTCGATCAGGCCGAAGAGGTTCACGTCGAACTGACGCTGAACTTGCGCCCGCGTTCCAGCCTCGACCGGGCCGAAGGCGCCATAGCCGGCGTTGTTGAGCCAGACGTCGATTCTGCCGAAGGCTTGGATCGCCGCAGCGACCGCGGCGCGAATGCTCGCATCGTCCTGCACGTCGAGCGGGACAAGCTTGAGCTTGGCGCTCGCGACAAGGTCCTTCTCCTTGGCTGGATCGCGCATCGTCGCAACGACGTTCCAGCCTTTTTCGACGAAAAGTCGCGCTGTCGCCTTGCCGATGCCGCTCGAGGCGCCGGTGATGACGATTGTCTTCGCTCCATTGTTGCTCATTTAAAGACCCTCCTTCTGACGCATCCCGACGAGCAGCGCGCCGAGCATGGCGCGAAGCTCCGTTTCAAAATCGATCGCCAAAGCGGCGAGGCGCGGCTCCGCCGCCATCGCCGCGCGAATTGCGGGCGCAGGCGAGGCCAATTGGTGAATGCCGACGACGGCCGCCTGAAGCCAATGAAGGAAACGCCGCGCGTCGCCGTCGCTGTCGAGGCGCAAAGCGCGGGCGAGGTCCGGCGCGATCTGGTTGACGCCGGCTTCGACATCGAGCTTGAACGCGCGCGCGGTTTCGACCGGCAAGTTGCGCTCGAGCACGGCATGCAGCAGCGCGGCGAGGTGAACGAGCTCGCCCCGCGAGCCAAGCGAATTTGCGATCCAGTCGAGGGCCGCGTCGGGCGAAGCGAAGCGCTTCGATTCGTCGGCGAAAGCGGCGAGCCAGGACGAATATTCGCGGATCAGGACGCCGAGGAAAATTTCCTCGCGGGTGCGGAAATAAAGATAGAGCGTGCCTTTGGCGAGACCGGCGGCGGCGGCGATGTCGCTCATGGCGATGCTCTCGAAGGGCTCTTTGAAAAAGAGCGCCTTCGCCGCGGCGAGAATGGCGTCGCGGCGGGCGTTTTTCAGCGCCTCGGTGACGGCGCGCCGCTTCCGCGGCGGCTTTTTGTAACTGACCACGGGTCATTTATATAAAATAGCCGTTGGTCATTTCGTCAAGTTGGCTCTTGTCGTTGGCTCTTGTCATTCCCGCGAAAGCGGGAATCCAGAACCACCTCGGGATCGAGCCGGCGCCCGCGTGGATTCCCGCTTTCGCGGGAATGACATGCAGGGCTACGAAAGGCGAAAGCCGCCGAACTTGTCCTCGATCAAAGCGGCGCCGCATAATGTCGGCAACGCATTGCGGGATGGCCGCCCCATGTCGAGGCGCGGCCGCCCAGGGAGGGAATTTAAATGTCCGCGAAGGTCTATGACGTCCCGGCCGAATGGGCCAAACGCGCCTTCATCGACGACGCCAAATACCAGGAGCTCTACGCCCGCTCGATCAAGGACCCGAACGGCTTTTGGGCCGATGAGGCCAAGCGCATCGATTGGATCAAGCCTTTCACCAAAGTCAAGAACGCGTCGTTCGGACCAGGCGCCGTCTCGATCAAATGGTACGAGGACGGGGTTACGAATGTCGCGGCCAATTGCATCGACCGCCACCTCGCCAAGCGCGGCGACCAAGCCGCCATCCTCTGGGAGAGCGACGATCCTTCCGAATCGAAGCGCATCACCTATCGGCAATTGCATGATTCGGTCTGCCGCCTGGCCAATGTGCTGAAAAGCCACGGCGTCAAGAAGGGCGACCGCGTCACCATCTATATGCCGATGATCCCCGAAACGGCTTATGCGATGCTCGCTTGCGCGAGGATCGGCGCGATCCATTCGGTGGTGTTCGGCGGTTTCTCGCCCGATTCGCTCGCCGGCCGCATCAAGGACGCGCAATCGGCCGTGGTGATCACCGCCGACGAGGGCTTGCGCGGCGGCCGCAAGGCGCCGCTCAAGGCCAATGTCGACGTCGCCGCCGAGAAGGCCGGTTGCGTCGAGCGCGTGCTCGTCGTCAAGCGCACGGGCGGCGCGCTCGCCTGGAACGCTTCGCGCGACGTCTGGCTCGACGAGGCCATGGCGAAAGCCTCGCCGGATTGCCCAGCCGAGCCGATGGGCGCCGAAGATCCGTTGTTCGTCCTCTATACGTCCGGCTCGACCGGCGCGCCGAAAGGCGTGGTGCATACGACCGCCGGCTATCTCGTCTATGTCGCGATGACGCACCAATATGTCTTCGACTATCACGACGGCGACATCTATTGGTGCACGGCCGACGTCGGCTGGGTCACCGGCCACAGCTACATCGTCTATGGCCCGCTCGCCAATGGGGCGACGACGCTGATTTTCGAAGGCGTGCCCAATTATCCGACGATGAGCCGCTTCTGGGAGGTCGTCGACAAGCACAAGGTCAATATTTTCTACACCGCGCCGACCGCGATCCGCGCGCTGATGGGCGCTGGCGAAGAGCCGGTGAAGAAGACCAGCCGCGCATCGCTGCGGCTGCTCGGCTCGGTCGGCGAGCCGATCAATCCGGAGGCCTGGGAATGGTACCATCGCGTCGTCGGCGATCATCGCTGCCCGATCGTCGACACCTGGTGGCAAACCGAAACGGGCGGCATCCTGATCACGCCGCTCGCCGGCGCGACCAAGCTCAAGCCCGGCTCGGCGACGCGGCCGTTCTTCGGGATTGTCCCCGAAATCGTCGATTCCACGGGCAAAATCGCAGAGGGCGCGGCTGAGGGCAATCTCGTCCTCGCCGATTCCTGGCCGGGCCTGATGCGCACGATCTACGGCGATCACGAGCGCTTCGTGAAGACCTATTTCTCCGCCTATCCGGGCAAATATTTCACCGGCGACGGCTGCCGCCGCGACGAGGACGGCTATTACTGGATCACCGGGCGGGTCGACGACGTGATCAATGTCTCGGGCCATCGCATGGGCACGGCGGAAGTCGAAAGCGCGCTCGTCGCCCATGAGAAAGTCTCCGAGGCGGCGGTCGTCGGCTATCCGCACGACATCAAAGGCCAGGGCATCTACGCCTATGTGACTTTGATGACCGGCGAGCAGCCTTCCGACGCGTTGCGCAAGGAGCTGGTCGCCTGGGTCCGCAAGGAGATCGGCCCGATCGCCTCGCCCGACCTCATCCAATTCGCGCCCGGCCTGCCGAAGACCCGCTCCGGCAAAATCATGCGCCGCATCCTGCGCAAGATCGCTGAGAACGAGTTTTCCGCGCTCGGCGATACCTCGACGTTGGCCGATCCGGCAGTCGTCAACGATTTGATCGAGAACCGGCAGAACCGCGGGAAGGCGTGACGCGAGGCAGGCGAAGGCTCGCCGCGGTTCGGAGAAGACCGAGCGCGGCGCCCGCCACCGCGCTTAAAGCGCGGTCCGTCGTTCGCAAGATTGAAAAATAGCAATAGCGGCTGGAACGGCAGGAGCGCCTTTCGTCATCGCTTGACTCCAGGCGCTGCCGCCGCTGTCCGCGCTGTTCATAAATGAGCGTGCGCGGCCGAGAGATTGGCGGGAACGGAATTCGGTCGCCGAAGCTTCATCAACGAGGCGACGTGCAGAAGGAACCCGAGCGGGACGCCGAAAGTCGGGACGAGCACCAGCGGGAACGCGCCGACGAGCGTCGCCGGGTTGTGGAACAGGAACTGCGAAAGGAATCCCATCGTCACGGCGACGACGAGATCGGTGACGCCCAGGATATTCCACCAGGCGACCCACGAACGGTTCGCTTCGGGACGCCGCGCGTAAGCGAGGGCCACAAATGGCGCCGCCAAGCCCACCAGCGTGTCGCCGACTCCCGCCGGAATGGCGAAGACGCCGGGGAGCTGCCCCACGCCGAAGAGCACCAGGAAGAATGCGCCTAGGACGCGGTAGAACTGGATGCCGACAATCCAGGGCTGCGGCACGGCCTGAACCAAGCCGCGGACCGTCGAGGAGAGCCGCATGGCCAGGACGCCGACGATGACGGGGACCAGGATGCCGAATTGGATGGTCGGCAGCTGCCCGGGGGCTGTGTCGTAAGCGCCCAGGAGCCCCAGCGCGATTGCGGCCGCGAGCCAGCCGGCAAAGAGCACATCGACCCGCAGGACCGCATTTTTCCGCACGGTTTCGGACCAGCCGGCTCTGGCTGCCGCGGACCGGACCATGGCGAGAAAGGGACAAACATGGCGAGAACGCCAACAAGCATGAACAGGAGAAGGAGGTTCGATATCGACATGACGCGCTCCTCAATAGGTTGCACATAGTCACTATGATTTTCATAGTTACATGTCAAGACCTATTTGCTTGCAATTCGATAGTTTCTAGGCTAGGATGATCGTCGTGATCCTAGAAGAGAACACTTGCCCCGTGGCCAGGGCGCTCGACTTAGTGGGCGAGAAATGGTCGCTGCTCGTTCTGCGCGACCTGTTCCGCAAGGGGCCGCTGCGTTTCCAGGCGCTTCAGGAGGGAATCGAGGGCGTCACGCCGAGCGTGCTTTCGGCGCGGCTCAAAAGCCTGGAAGGCAATGGCGTCATCGAACCTCGCCTCTACAGCGCCCATCCCCCGCGCTACGAATACCGGCTGACCGAGAAGGGGAAGGCGTTGGGACCGGTCCTCAAAGCCTTGCATAACTGGGGCGAACGGTACGCGTAATAGCCGGCCGGAGCGATCTGGCGAAGTTCGCGGGCCAACCCGCGCCACCTTCATGCCGCTCCCGTCATGGCTGGTCGTGGTCGCTCGGCTCAAGGGCCGTCGCGGCGCTACTGCGTGTTGCTGGTGTCGTGGCAGGTCTTCTGGGTCGGCCCGAACCACCAATCGCCGCATTTGTCGCAAGCAGAGACGCCGAGGCCGAAGGCCAGGACGAGAAAGACTTGGACCAGCCGGCGCATCGTCGAACTCCAAGAGCGGCGGTGTGATTGTTCTCAGGCGCGGGGCGATGGGTCAAGTCGCCCGGTCTGCGGCGCAAGAGACAGCGGCGACTCGGCTAGAATGCCTCTGAGACAGGCAAAAGTTGGCGCCGCTCTCAGCGTTAAACTGCCATTGATCTCGCGCTTTCGCTCCGCCATGTCATCAATGGCGGAATCTGCTCTGTCGACGCCTCATATTTACGATCGCCCGCCTCACGCCAGCGCCACACATTCGATCTCGATGTCGAAGGCCATCGGCCAGGAGGCGACCGGCACGAAGGTCCGCGCCGGCGGGTCCTTGGCGAAGAACCGCGCATAGACCCGGTTGATCGCCGCATAATGGCCGGCGTTGCTGGCGTAGACGCGCGTCATCATCACGCGGTCGAGCGAGGAGCCGGCGGCTTTCAGGCAATGTTCGAGCGCGACGAGCGAGGCTTCCGTCTGCGTCTCGATGTCGCCCCGCACGATCTCACCGGTCTTGATGTCAAGCGGCGGCGCGCCCGAGACAAAGACAAAGCCGTTGGCGCGCGTCACGGTCGAAATCGGCACGTTGAGACGCCGCGCCGTTTCCGACAGGACCGGGACTTCGATGATCTCTTTGGCCAAGTCGCCTCCCGCTTAAGTCGAGAGGATCAAAAAAAGGGCTGGAGCGGGCGAAGGGAATCGAACCCTCGTATGCAGCTTGGGAAGCTGCCGTTCTACCATTGAACTACGCCCGCGACGGAGGCGAAACTAGCGTAACTGGCGCGGCGGTCAAGCAGCCGGTCTTAAAACGGAATCGGCTGCGCCACGCGGCTGGCGCCTCACCCCTGCGCTTTCGTCGTTCCCTCCCCCTCCTCGTCCAACCGATACCGGAAATCGCAATGGCTGGCGCCGCCCATGATCGTCTGCGTGCGCTTGAGCTTGATGCGCGGATCATAGCCTTCGCAGAAGGCGCCGTCGCGATTGCAGGAGAGGAGATGGCCGATCTCGCCTAAGCCCATGGCGCGATAGGTTTCGGCGTAGCGGCAGCGGGTGACATTGAAATCGAAGACCTTGTCGTTGGCCTCTAGGACCTCGATGCGGAGCGCGTCGTCCTTGGTCCAGAGATGCTGGATGTCCTGGAACGATCGAAGGTCCGCGCCGCCCGGCGTCTTGGCGGCGAGGTCACTGCCCGCTTCGATCGCGGCCCGCCGGATCGCGCTGCGGAG
>DATGHD010000107.1:0-8117 GCA_035308145.1 Roseiarcus sp. | reverse complement strand
CTGCTGACGCGGCGGGCGAGGCTCTATACCGAGATGGTGACGGCCGACGCCGTGGTCTTCGGGCCGCGGGAGCGATTGCTCGGCTTTGACCCCTTCGAGCAGCCTGTCGCTTTGCAGCTTGGCGGCGCCGATCCGAAGCGCCTCGCCGAAGCGGCGGCGATCGGCGCCGGTTTCGGCTATGACGAAATCAATCTTAATTGCGGCTGCCCGTCGGATCGCGTCCAGAGCGGCCGCTTCGGCGCGTGCCTGATGCGCGAGCCGGCGCTGGTCGGCGAAGCCATCGCGGCGATGAAGGCGGCGACGAGAGTTCCGATCACGGTCAAATGCCGCGTCGGCGTCGACGAGCAGCCGCGCGCGGCGCTGTTCGCCTTTGTTGAGACGATAGAGACAGCGGGCGCAGACGCGCTAATCGTGCATGCGCGTAAAGCCTGGCTGGAGGGTTTAAGCCCGAAGGAAAATCGCGATATTCCGCCGCTCGACTATGGATTGGTCCGCGAGGTCAAGCGCGCCCATCCGGAGCTAACGGTCACGATCAACGGCGGCGTCAATGATCTTGGCGCGGCCAAAGACCTTCTCGGCGATCTCGGCGGCGTGATGATCGGCCGCGCCGCCTATCAGTCGCCGGAAATCCTTCTCGAAGTTGATCCGCTCTTATTCGGGGAGGCGCCGCCGGTCGCCGACGCTCTTGAGGCGATCAGCGCCTTCGAGCCCTATATCGCCAGAGAGCTGAGCAAGGGCGTCCGCTTGCACGACATGACGCGTCATCTGCTCGGTCTTTTCACCGGGCGGCCAGGCGCGCGCGCCTATCGTCGGCATTTGGCGACTGAAGCGCCGAAGCGCGGCGCGGGGCTCGAGGTCCTGCGCGAAGCGATGGCGGAAGTGGCGCGAGGCGGCGGGGCGGCCGCGGATCGAGACTTGAGCCAGGCTGACGAGCGGCGAATCGCTGTTGCGCTTTCGGCGTGATTTGTACCCTAGAACATGCTGCTTTGAAATAGAACCACTCAAGTCATTCCGAGCGAAGCGAAGCAATCCACTCATGGGGCTGAGCTCTATGAATGGATTGCTTCGTCGCTGCGCTCCTCGAAATGACATCGACGGATTCCGTTTAAATGCAGAGCGCTCTAGCCCAAGACCCGCGCTGATTTAGGTCACGAAGCGCGCCGGAGATATTCGACTAAAACAGATCTGAAGCCGGCGCTGATTTTCAGCGTCACCTTCTCATTGATTGCTTGGCGAGCATTTTGCGCGAGAAGAAATTAATGGCAATGGATCGATGTTAAGAGCCTTGCGGCGACGTCTCATCGGCCAATTGGAAGCCGCGCCACAGCGGGTCGCGCTCGTCGACGAAAATCGTGTTGAGCCCGGTGACGCGCGCCCAGCCGTCGATTGAAGGTACGATCGCTGGCTTGCCGCCGACCATGGCTAAGCGCTCGACGCGGCCGGTGAATGTCGTGCCGATGATGCTTTCGTGGACGAAGGGCTCGCCGACGCCGAGCCGCCCCGTCGCGTGGAGCTGCGCCATGCGCGCCGAAGTGCCAGTGCCGCAGGGCGAGCGATCAATGGCCTTGTCGCCATAGAAGACGGCGTTTCTTGCTGTTGATCCGGATTTGAGCGGTCTGCCGGTCCAGAGGACGTGGGTCAGACGATTAAGCGCCGGATTTTCCGGGTGAACGATTCGATGGCGCTCATTGAACGCGCGGCGCAGCCGCGGGCTTAGACGCAGGATGTCGGACGGCGTCAGGTCCACGAGATCGGCGAAGCCTTCCTGCGGCTCGACGATGACGTAGAAATTGCCGCCATAGGCGACATCGACGCGGAGAACGCCCAACCCTTCGACCTCGACCTCGTAGTCGCGGCCGAGGAGAAACGACGGCACATTGGTAAGCTTGACGCTTGCAACATAGGGGCCATCCGCCTGGTACCTCGCCTCGACGGGGCCAGCCGGCGTATCGAGGCGGAGCACGCCGGCCTCGCGTGGACTGACGAGGCCATGTTCGATGATCGTCGTCACGGTGCCGATGGCGCCATGGCCGCACATCGGCAGACAGCCCGACGTCTCGATGAAGAGCACGCCGACGTCGCAATCCGCCCGGGTCGGCGGATAGAGGATCGATCCCGACATCATGTCATGGCCGCGCGGCTCGAAACAGAGGCTCTTCCGAATCCAGTCGAATTCGGCGAGGAAGTGCTGGCGGCGCTCGAACATGGTGGCGCCTTCGAGGCGCGGCACGGAGCCGCCGGTCACGACCCTGACCGGATTGCCGCAAGTATGTCCGTCGATACAGAAGAAGACGCTGCGCGCCATGGCGAACTCTGTTTACACCGAAACGTCCGGCGCCGTCATTGCGAAGAGCGGAGCGACGAAGCAATCCAGGACGCGCAGTGATTCCTGGATCGCTTCGCTTTGCTCGCAATGACGATCAATAGAGGGCGCCATCTTGCTTTCAGACGCCTCGCCGATTTTGTTTACGCAACGTATCTCAAGCGGCCGTTTGCAGGCCGACGTCGGGGAGCTTCGGACGCGTCGCCAACGCCTTGGCCATGATCGCCTCAATCTCCGCGGTCTCATCGGCGTCGAGCGGCAGGCGCGGCGGCCGGGTCAAATCGCCGCCGCGGCCGGCGATCCGCTCGCAAAGCTTGATGGCTTGGACCAGGTCCGGGCGAGCGTCGAGATGGAGCAACGGCATGAACCATTGATAGAGCGGCCGCGCCTCGGCGAAGCGGCCCTCGCGGGCCAGCCGAAACAGGGTCTCGCCCTCGCGCGGAAAGACGTTGGAAAGGCCTGAGACCCAGCCGACGGCGCCGAGCATCACGCTCTCCAGGACCACATCATCGAGACCGCAGAAGGGGATGAAGCGGTCGCCGGTCATGGTCTTGACGTCGACGAAGCGGCGGGTGTCGCCTGAAGATTCCTTGAAGGCGACGATTGTGTCGACATCGACGAGCCTCGTCAGCATCGCCGGCGTCACGTCGGTCCGGTAGGACGGCGGGTTGTTGTAGATCATGATCGGCAGGTCGCTCGCCGCCGCAAGGCCGCGGAAATGCGCAAGCGTCTCGCGGGGCTTTGCCGGATAGACCATCGCCGGCATCGCCATCAGCCCATCGAGGCCAATCCTTTGCGCCTCGCGCGCAACCTCGGCGGCGAAGGCGGTGGTATATTCTGCAACGCCGGCAATGACCGGAATTCTGCCCTTCGCCGCGTCCTTGAGCGCCGCCATCACATCGAGCTTCTCATGACGGGTCAGGGAGCAATTCTCGCCCACCGTGCCGCAGGCGATCAGCCCTGAGACGCCGTCGCGGACCAAGGCCTCGGCGACGCGCCTGGTGGCGTCGAGATCGACGGAAAAATCGCTCCGGAACTGGGTGGTTACGGCGGGGAAAACGCCCTGCCAGCTTGTCTTCGGATTCAGCATCGTCCGCTCCCTCGGCTTTTATTGTCGACAGTTTGTATCTTAGCTTGTATGGCTTGTCAATAAAGAATACATGTTGTCGACATTGCCAGAATCATTTAGCTTGTCATTAGGTTAGCAGCAGAGCAAGGGTCAATGACAAAGCCTTCAGCGCAAGGGAGCGACGGGGGCGCCGCACGGCGCGGCTCCGGCGCAACCTCGGTCTACGAGGCGCTGAAGCGCGACATTCTCGATATGGCGATCGCGCCCGGCGATCCTCTTGATGAGGCGACCCTCTCGCGCCGCTTCTCGCTATCGCGCACCCCCATTCGCGAGGCGCTGGTCCGGCTCGTCGCCGAAGGCCTGGCGCGCACCTTGCCCAACCGCAACACCATCGTCGCGGCGATCGACTACGCCAGCCTGCCCCATTACCTCGACGCGCTGACCTTGATGTACCGCCTGACCACGCGCCTGGCGGCGGAGCGACGCGAGGCGCATCACCTTCAATTGCTCCGCGATCGCCAGCGCGCCTTTTCCCTCGCCGTCGAGGCCTCGGACGCGATGGCGATGATCGAAACCAACCGGGAGTTCCATCTCGCCATCGCGGCGGCGGGCGGCAACCTCTATTATGCCGAGTTTTTCACCCGCCTCTTGAACGAGGGGACACGTCTTCTCCGGCTGTACTACCGCAGCTTCGGCGATCGCCTGCCCCATGAATTCGTCGCCGAGCACGAAGCGATGATTGCGGCGATCGAAAAAGGCGACGCGCCGCGCGCCGAGCGCCTCGGCGCGCAACACGCCAGTCAAATCGTCCGCCAGCTCAAGGACTTTCTCTCGCCGCGCGTCGGAGCCGAGATGGCGCTGAACGACCCGTCCCGATAGGCGCAGAGCTGGGACGGGCCGGCGCCTCAGCGTGAGAAGAGACCGCGCTGCCGATGACATCGCCTCACAATCGCGACAATCGGCGGCAAAAGGGAAGCCTGGTCGATCGGCCTGATTCTCCTGTCGCGCCGCGGCGCTTTTTGGTTTATCAGGCGGGCAGGCTGCGGCCGGGGCGGGGCGCGGCTGATTCTTCGTCCTCAAGGAGGCGCTTGGTGCTTCGACGTCAATTCCTCGCCGGCTCGGCGGGTCTCCTCGCGAGCGCGCTTGCGCCGCGCTTGGCCTTGGCCAATCTGCCGACCGTGCCGACGCCGTTCAGCTTCGACCTTGCTCCCCCGATGGGAAGCCGCGAGGAATTCATCAAATGGGGCGTCTCGCAGCGCGCCGAAGACCCCAAATATCTCGGCGAGCGCTTCGACCGGTTCGGCGCCTTGGTGCGCAACGAGGACATTTGGGACGAGCGCAACAAACGAGCTTTCCTGCTGACGCCGCGCGAGGAATTCGTGCTGAAGCAGAACCTCGGACGCGCCTACGAGCACGCCTTTCTGGACATCGGCTTCGGCGTGACGATCTCCGGCCCGCATATCGTCGGGCGCATGACCTCCACGATCGACGTCAAGAAAGGCGAGAAGGTGCTGGAGATTGGCACCGGCTCCGGCTATCAATCGGCCTATCTCTCGCACCTGACGTACAACGTCTATACAATCGAGATCATCAAGCCGCTCGCCGAGCGCACCCGCTCGATCTATGACGCCTTGATTGATCGCGGCTACAACGAATTCAAGTCGATCGCCTCCAAGAACGCCGACGGCTACTATGGTTGGGAGGAGGCCGCGCCCTTCGACAAGATCATCGTCACTTGCGGCATCGACCATATTCCGCCGCCGCTTTTGCAGCAGCTCAAGCCCAACGGGATCATGGTCATTCCGGTCGGACCGCCTGGCGCGCAGCGCGTGCTCAAAGTCGTCAAGAGCGAAGCCGAGGACGGCACGATGACCGTCGCCCGCTCCGACATCTATGGCGGCAGGATCGTCCCCTTCGTCCCCTTCACCAAGCTCGAGGGCGAAGAGATCAAGGGGACGCATAACAATTGAGGTCTTTTGACGCGCGGCGCACTTTCTTCTCCCTGCCCGGCGGGGAAAAGGATCATGCGGTCCGGCTGAGGACCCTCTCATGAACGATCGCTTCGCCCCGGCCGACGCGGCGCCTATCGCGCTTGCGGCGAACGACGACGTCTCTCTCGAAGGGCGGCAGCGTCTCGCGCTTTACCTCGCGGTCGGCCTTGCCGCCGGCGCGGTCATTGCGTTGCAGATCGACGTGATGCGCGTCTTTTCGGTCGGCAGCTGGGCGCATTTCGGCTCACTGGTCGTCAGCCTCGCCATGCTCGGCTTCGGCTTGACGAGCGCTGTCATGTGCGTCGCCAAGAATTGGTTTTTACGCAACTGGCGCGGCGCGGCGAGCGTCGCCCTCGCCCTTTTCGGGCCCCTGGCGGTCGGCGCCAATCTCTATGTTCAGCAGCTTGGCTTCAACGCGATCTTTCTCGTCTCCGACCCGGCGCAGAAATGGAAGCTCTTGCAGATCTTCCTGGTCGACCTGACGCCGTTCCTCGCCGGCGCGGTTTTCCTTGGTTGCGTCTTCCTGAAAAGCAACCGCACCTTCGGGCGGGTCTATTTCGCCGACCTCGCCGGTTCAGGCCTTTGCGGCCTGATCTTTCTCGGCGCGATGTATGTTTTCAGGCCGGAAAATCTCATCGCCGCCCCGCTCGCCCTTTGGCTCGCAGCGATGACCGCCTGGGCCTTCGGCCCTGGCGGACGATGGTCGCTCGCGCCTTTCGCGGTCCTCGCCGCGCTCGCTTTCAGCGCGCACTTCATCGTCGCGCCGGCGATCGGCTGGCCGCGACTGGCGGTCAACGACTACAAGGGCGTCGCCTACGCCCGCAAATTCCCGGATTCGAAGCGCGTCTACGAAAGCGTTTCGCCCTTCGGCTACATCGAAGCCTATTCGAGCTCGTACCTGCATTTTGCGCCGGGTCTCTCGGACAACGCGGCTTTCAATCTACCCGCCGTGCCGGCCAACGCCTATCTCGCCATGTATATCGACAGCGACGGGCCGATCGGCGTGATCCGCGACCTGCCCGCCAAGGACACGGCCTACTTCCGTTTCCTGCCCATGTACTACCCTTATGTGATCAAGAAGGACCCGAAAGTCTTCATCACGCAATTCGGCGGCGGCATTTCGACGGCGGTCGCGTTGCGCTCCGGCGCCAAGGACGTGACGGTCGCGGAAGGCAACCGCGCCGTGCTTGCCGCCTTTCACAGCAAGGTCTTCACCGACTTCACCGACGACATATTAAGCAAGGTCAAGGTCATCGATTACGAGGGCCGGCACTTTCTCGCCCATACCGACCAGCGCTTCGACATCGTCGATCTCTCGCTCGCCGATTCTGTCGGCCTTTCCAATCCCGGCGGCTTCGCGATCGTCGAAAAGTTTCCTTATACGCGCGAGGCGATGGAGACCTATATGAAGGCGCTCGCCGACGGCGGCGTCCTCTCGGTCACCCTCTGGAACAAGGAGGAGCCGCCGAAATCGGTGCTCAAGCTCTATGCGACCATGGCGGCGGCGGCCGAAGACGTCGACCCGGCTCATATCGCCGATTCCTTCTTCGTCGCCTCGTCGTACCTTTCGACCGCGACAGTGCTTTATAAGCGCGGCGGTTTCACCGACGCGGAGGTCGCCAAGCTTCGCGCTCACACGAAGGCGATGTCCTTCGACGAAATCTATTCGCCGGGATTTTTCTATGACGGGACGGCGACCGACCGCACGCTCGACGGCTATGTCGCGCAGATCTTTTCCGGCGCGGCGGGCGGCCCGGCGGCCCCCGTCGCCACAGCCGACGCCGGCGACGGCAATGACCCCAACGGACCTGCCGATCAGGCCGCGCCCAATGACGACCAAACCGCCGGCGCCGACAACGGCGTCGTGCCCGCGACCATCATGGGGCGGCTCGCCTGGCACAGTCTGATCAACGGCGAGTGGCCTGAGATCGCCAAGCGCTACGTCTTCAACGCCCGAGCTCTCACCAATGACGCGCCTTATTTCGCCGCCTATGTGAAAACGGCCGATTTGCCGCGCATTCTCGACCGCCTCGAATTGCTACAGGACGAGTGGGGCTATCTGCTGATCTGGGCGACGCTCGGCGTCGCCTGCCTGACGGCTTTCACCCTGCTCGCCATTCCGGTCGCCTGGGGCTGGCGCGCGATCTTCTCCAAGACGCCCGGCAAGTTCCTGACAATCGTCTATTTCGCCTGCCTCGGAGCGGGCTACATCATGGTCGAGGTGGGCCTCATCGCCCATTTCGTGATGGCGCTCGGCAATGCGACGGTGTCCGCTTCAGTCCTGATTACCGGCATGCTGGTTTTCTCCGGCCTCGGCAGCCTGACGTCGGAGCGAATTTTGCCGCGCATGCGCGTCGCCATGCCGCCAATCTTCGTGGCGATCGGCGCGCTTCTCATCCTTTACGCGTTGTTCCTGAACAACGCGCTCGACGCCATCGGCGCCTTGCCTTACGGGCTCAGGCTCCTGGTCTCCTTCGCCCTCATCGCGCCGCCCGCTTTCCTGATGGGCTTCCCGATGCCGACCGCGATGACGACGCTTGGGCGGCTCGGCAAAGACCATATGTTCATCTGGGCCTGGGGCGTTAACGGTTGCTTCTCGGTGGTCGGCGCCGCCGCGGCGCCGGTGATCGCCACAAATTTCGGGCTCGGCGCCGTCATTGAGATCGCCGGCTGCGCCTATCTCGTGGCCTTGCCCGCCTTCTTCGGCGTAATATCGAGCGGTCCGTCCCGCCGA
>DATGHD010000106.1:0-5399 GCA_035308145.1 Roseiarcus sp. | reverse complement strand
GATACAGCGCCTGGCGCAAATGGCGCGAGCCGCCGGCATCCATCTGATCATGGCGACCCAGCGCCCATCCGTCGACGTGATCACGGGTACGATCAAGGCGAATTTTCCGACCCGCATCTCCTTCCAGGTCACGTCGAAAATCGACAGCCGCACGATCCTCGGCGAGCAGGGCGCCGAGCAGCTGCTCGGCCAGGGCGACATGCTCTACATGGCCGGAGGCGGCCGCATTTCGCGCGTGCATGGGCCGTTCGTCTCGGACGGCGAGGTGGAAAAGATCGTCGCCCATCTGAAGAAGCAAGGCCAACCAGAATATCTGACCTCGATCACCGAGGACGACGAACCGGCCGACGCCGAAGAAGCGGCGAACTTCACGCCCGGCTCGATGGACGCGGAGGAATCCGCCGACTACTACGACCGCGCCGTCGCGATCGTGCTGCGCGATCGCAAATGCTCGACAAGCTACATCCAGCGCCGCCTCTCGGTCGGCTACAACAAGGCGGCCTCGCTGGTCGAGCGGATGGAGAAGGAGGGCGTGGTCGGGCCGGCCAATCACGCCGGTAAACGTGAGATTCTGGTCGGCGAAGGGGTCGACCGCGGCGCGTTCTCGCTTGAAGCGGACGATTGACAAGTCCAAATCCCGCCATATGGCGCGCCTACAGCGGCGCGCCGCGTTTCTCCGTTACGCGTCATAAGTCTTCTAAACCAGCGCTCGCGCGGGCGAGCCTTAAGGAGCAGCCTGATGCCGCGCCTGCCGACGACGCGTTGGATTGCCTTGATCGCCCTGGCTTTCGCCGGATCGCTCGGGGCGGCATGGGCCGACGATCCGCCCGTCGACCTCCATCCGGCAAAGCCCGTCAAAGCTGCGCCGAAGCCGCCGGCCAAACCCGCGCCCCCGGCGCAAACGGGCGATCCCGCGCCGGTCAGCGCGGCCGAGGCGGTCAAGCGGGCCAACGCCTATTTCGACAGCATGCAAAGCATGATCGCCGATTTCGTGCTGATCGGCGCTGACGGCAAGCGCTCGGAGGGAAAACTCTACGTCCAGAGGCCGGGCCGCATGCTGTTTCAATACGCGCCGCCCGATCGCTTGGAGATTGTCGCCGACGGGCGCAGCGTCGCGGTTCGCGATCAGAAAATGAATACGCAGGACCTTTATTTCATCGGCCAGACGCCGCTCAAATTCCTGCTCGCCGACCATATCGACATCGCGCGCGACACCAAGGTCACGCAGGTGGCGTCCGATCCCAGCGCGGTGTCGATTGTCATCGAGGATAAGGCGACCTTTGGCGGTTCGGCGACGATTACGCTTCTGTTCGATCCGACGACCTTCGCGCTGAAGCAATGGACAGTGCTCGACGCTCAAGGTCTGCAGACAGTCGTGACGCTTTTCAACGTCGACCTTTCGACGCCGCCCGATCCATCGCTGTTCAAGATCGACGAGCAGCAGCGGATGATGAACAGCAACGTGCGAGGCGGCGGCTAGGCGCACAAAGAAATCCCCCGGCGTCTCTTTGACGCCGGGGGCGCCTCGCTCGGCGAGGGAGGGAGCGACGTTAGGCGTTACGGCTTCTTCGGCGGTTCGCTGTTCACAGCCCCGCCGGCCGCCGGCGCAGTGTTCGTGGCCGTAGCGTTGCTGTCCGGACTCGGCGCGTAGTGGAAGTCGGGCGCCGCCTTGAGCTGAGCCTCCGTCATATTGATGATGCCCATGTCCGGATAGCCTTGGTTCGCTTCCGTCGCCGCCGGATCCGTTTTGGTTGTCGCAGGCGTGCTCGTCATGCCGGTTCCGCTGGTCCCACTGGTCGAGGACGCAGGCGGATTGGAAGCCACCGCTCGGCCCTCAGTGCGCCATTGCATCGACTTGAAGGGCACTGCGACGTCCTTGGCGCCGATGCCGAGGAAGCCGCCGACGCCCATGACGATAACCTGGGCGTTGCCGTCGTGATCCATCAGAATGTCCTTGATCGACCCGACTTTCTTTTGATCCGGGCCATAAATTTTGACGCCGACGAGCTTCGACGCGCGCCACTGGTTCATGGCCTGCTCAGTGACAAAGTTTTGATCGGACGCGTTCGCGGCGGCATTGGTGTCCGACTTCGTGGTGTCGGGCTTGGCCGCGGCGTCAGATTTCATCGTGTCGGACTTAGCCGCGGCGTCCGGTTTCATAGCGTCAGGCTTTGTCGCGTCGGACTTGTCGGTCTGCGCGGCCGGCGCGCTCGGCGCCGGACTTGTATTGTTGGTTTGGGCGAATACCGGCGGGGCCGCGAGCGCGGCGCCGATCAGCCCGGCATAAGCAAGTTGCTTGAGCATGGTTGCCTCCGCTTGACTTAATCGTTGGTCCTTATTGCGCCCGCCGGATCTCTCCGGCGGGCGCTTCTTCAACGCAACTAGTGGCAAATCTCGACGCTGCGCCAATGCGTGCCGGTCCACTGGCGCGAGACAGTACAGCCCGGCTCCGGCGCCGGGGCCACAGCAGGACCGTACGCCGGTCCGGGCGCTGGCTCGTTTACAACCGTCGTGGTCGGTTGCGTCGAATTGGCGATGACCGCGCCGGTCCCAACGCCGGCTGCGCCGACGCCGATCAGCAGCGGAATGAGGAACGGCACGAAGGCCGACGCCGGCGACGCCGTCGCGATCGCGCCAACGCCAATCGCCGCGCTCGATAAGAGTACAGTGAGAATCTTTCTCATGATCTTACCTCCGATTGCTCGGGTTCCAGAGGATTTCGCAAAATGCGAACGACCCTCACTTACGTCGATGGCGACTATTTGTTCCGGTTGATCTTGGCTTGACTGATTCTTTAGCCAATAAACAGTCGGACGATCAGCTCGACAACGGATCGCCTGCCATCAACGATGCCAACCATGATGATTGATTATGGCTGCTCAGCAGCTATACGATGGACAAGTTGTGACGCCCGGTCATAATGACGTGACATCAAAACCTTTACCGAAATAGGAAAATTTTATCGCCCGTAAAACTGAACGAAAATTTCGCTATGCTTAGATTATTGGTAAGTTTATTTTCGTCAAACTAATCTCTACGACCGTGCGGTCGCTCTATATTATATCGCCCCGCGCGTTCCGGACGCGCGGCTCACTCCTTAGATCAACGCGTGGCCCTTGGCCTTGTTCCGCCCGCAAAGCCACTGTGCGTAACCTCCCGGGCGGCCTTGCCAGCCGAGCCAGGCCGCCCATTCTGCGCGCCTCGTCAATGAGGCTTTTGAGCTTACTTTGCGTTTCACGATCGCCACCTGGAACATCAATTCGGTTCGGCTGCGCATCGGGCACGTCGCCCGATACCTCGAAGAGCACAGGCCTGACGTGTTGTGCCTGCAGGAGACGAAATGCCCTGACGCCGAATTTCCGCGCGGAGAGTTTCATCGCCTTGGCTACGGGCACATCGCGATCAACGGCCAGAAGGGCTACCACGGCGTCGCGGTCGTCTCGCGCATTCCGATCAAGGAGAACGAAAAGCGCGCTTTTTGCAACAAGGGCGACGCCCGTCACATGCGCGTCACCCTCGGCGGCGACGGCGCCGATGGCCTGGACGTGCATAATTTCTACGTGCCGGCCGGCGGCGACGAGCCCGATCCGGCCGTCAATGAGAAATTCGCCCACAAGCTCGCCTTCCTCGATGAGCTCGAGGAATGGACGCGGATCGCCCAGATTGCCTCGCAGCGCGCTATCCTGGTCGGCGATCTCAACATCGCGCCGCTCGAGCACGACGTATGGAGCCACAAGGCGTTGCTCTCGGTCGTCAGCCACACGCCAATCGAGGTCGAGAAGCTGACCCGAGCCCAACAAGCGGGAAACTGGGTCGACGCGCTACGAAAGTTCGTACCTGAATCGCAGAAGCTCTATACTTGGTGGAGCTACCGCTCGCCCGACTGGGCGAACGCCAATAAGGGCCGTCGCCTCGACCATATCTGGGTGAGCCCGAAGTTAGGGCCGGGCGTCGCCAGCATGAATGTCCTACGCGACGCGCGCGGCTGGGAGCGCGCGTCGGATCATGTCCCGGTCAAGGTCGAGATCGAACTGTAGAGCGTCCTTTCGCCTCACGCCCTGACCAGCGGCGTATCGACGAGGTGCTCGGCGAGGAACCAGCATTCCATCTCGCCGGTGCGGATAATGTCCGAGACGATCAGATCATTGGTGCCGTCATCGCCTTGTTCGGCGACCCGCTTCGCCGCGTCATGAGCGTCGATCAGGATCGTCTCGTGCGCTTCGAGCAGCCGCGACAGCATTGCCGGCGGCTCCTCGGCGCCGTTCGGCGCGCGCGGGATCCGGGTGATCTCCGCCACATGACGCGGATCGCCGACGGCGACGCCGCCCAAGGTCTGAACGCGCTCAGCGATCGTGTCGATCAACTCGTTCTGCTCGCCGGCGTGCTTATCGAGCAGAAGATGCAATTGATAGAACGTCGCGCCGCGCATCAGCCAGTGATGCTTCTTGTAGAGCGCGTAGAGGATCTGCGTGTCGGCGAGGAGCTGATTGAGCCTCTCGCATGAATAGAGCCGGGCGTCGGCGGAGAGGCCGAGCGGAAACTGTCGCACCGTGCCGTATTTCTGTACTTCCGCGCTCTGCTGATGGAGCCAGGGCTGGCTCGAAACAACGCCGCCCGACGACTTCGCTGGCTTGGACATGACCCCTCCTTAAGGCGCGGAGCGCTTGGTTCCCGGCAATGCCGATGCGCTCATCAGGTTGTAAAATTGTGGCGGCTTTGGGTTTCGACCTCGGGTGAAAGGCGGAAGACGCTTCGCCCTAAAACGGCGCCATCCGGCGCAACGTTCCGTCCCGGTCGATGAAATGATGCTTCAGCGCGGCGCCCGCGTGTCCCGCGACGCATATCGCCAGGATCGCCGCCAGAATGTGATGCGCCTGCTTGAGATTTTCCGAGAGCGGCTGATCGGGGGCGATGAGGTTCGGCGCCTGGTAGCCGAAGGGCAGCGCGACGGGCAGGGGCAGAGACGAAGCAGAGACAGAGGCGTAGCCAACGAGCGGGACCGCGATCGCCAGGCCATACAGCAGCGCATGCATCAAACGCGCGGCGCGGTCTTGCCAGGCGGGGATCGTCGGAATCGGGGGAGGGGCGGAGCGCGCCGAACGCCAGAGAACGCGCAAGAGCGTCAGCAAAAGAACGAAGAGACCAAGCGACTTGTGGAACTGATAGAGATCGAAGCGCCGGCCAGACTCGCTGACGAGATTCACCATTGTAAATCCCATCGCCAGCATGAAGAGAATCGCCGCGGCGCCGAGCCAGTGCAAAAGGCGAGTCGAAAGAGCCCAAGCCGCGCTTGCGCTCATTCAGCCTCCGGCTCCGCTCCCGTCGTGATGATGAGGTCGACGTCGTTGCTAATCGCCGGGAACCCCGCGTTCATGCCGAACTCCAAGCGATGCACGATT
>DATGHD010000105.1:0-14427 GCA_035308145.1 Roseiarcus sp. | reverse complement strand
TGCCCGCCGAGCTGACGCAATTGACCATCGCTGCGCATCGCTACGCCGTGTTCCCTCACGCCGGCCATATTTCAACGATCAGCCGTACTTGGATGGACATATTCGATACATGGCTGCCGAAATCGGGACATCAAGTCGCCGCCGCGCCGAGCTTCGAATGCTATGACGAGGAATTCGATCCCGCCGTCGCGATGGGGCACGTGGAGATTTGGATCCCGGTCAAGGGATAGCGCCTGTTGAAAATCAAAAGCGCGCTTTGCTTGGAGCCCAGAAGGTGAACGTCGTTGTGGTTGTTATTGGCGTGTTGGCGTGCGCGCTTTTTATCGGCTCGGTTGCTTCGTTCGCTAGGGAAAGGACCGGATCGCGATTCGTGCAGCTATTCGGATCGTTTTGCTTGGTCGTGGTCGTCCTGACGCATGTCGCGGAAGAGCTCCGGCTACTACCCGGCATGGGCTGGGGCCTTCCCAACTCCGCCGGTCATTACCTTGATCTAGGCAGCGCCATCGTCGGGCTAACGTTAATGCCGCTCGGGTACGTTTTGGCGCGGGCGAAGGAACTCGACGTGAAGCAGCCTCTCTTCAAGAGAAATTCATAGATGCTGGAAAGCCAGCTTCGTCCGGCGCCGGCGAGCCGCGCTCACCCCTCCCCGAACGCCCGGAAATGCTTCGACAGCTTTAAGCCCTGCCCTTGATAGTTCGACACCGCGGTCGCGCCATAGAGCGCGTCGGCGCGGTCGGCGAGCTTTTCGAAGACGAGGCGGCCGACCGGCTGGCCGTCCTCCAACAGGAAAGGCACGTCGCGGCTTCGTACCTCGAGCACCGCGCGGGCGCTAGGCCGTCCATCGCCGCCCTGCCCGAAGCCCGGATCGAAGAAGCCGGCATAGTGGACGCGGAACTCGCCGATCGCCGGATCGATCGGAGCCATTTCGGCGGCAAGATCGGACGGGATTTGCACCCGCTCGCGCGACGCGAGGATGTAGAATTCGTCCGGATCGAGGATGAGCCTCTTGTCCCGCCGCGCCAAGATCGGCTCCCAGAACTCGCCCGCCGCGTAAGCGCCCGGCCGGTCGACGTCGATCACTTCGCTGTTCTTGATCGCCCGATAGCCGACCACCTGGCCGGGCGAGCCCTCCAGGCCGACGCGCAGAATGAGCCCGTCGCGGATATCGGCCTCATCGTCGACCAATGCGCTCTCCGCGTGACGCGCGCGAAGGTCTTTATCCGGCAGCGCAAAGTCGGAGAGGCTTTTGTGCTGCGAGTTGCGGCTGCGGAAGCGGATTTGATTGAGCTTGGTCCCTTCGCGAACGCGCACGCTGAACGAGCGCGGCGAAATCTCGGCATAGAGTGGGCCGCTATAGCCGAGCGGAACGTCGTCGAAGGCCTCGCTCCCATCGACGATGAGCCGGGTGAAAATATCCAGCCGTCCGGTCGAACTCTTCGGATTGGCCGCGCCCGAGAGGCTCGGCAGAAGATCAAGCCGTTCGATCAGCGGCGCGATATAGACAATGCCCTTCTCCAGCACGGCGCCGTCGCCGGTCAGCGCGATCCGCTCGGGCTTGAGACTTTCGAGATGCTCGATGACGCTCCGCCGCCGGCCCGGCAGGAAGCTCGCGCGAACGCGATAGGCCTCTCTGCCAAGCCGAAGATCGAGACTTGCCGGCTGAAACTGGCTCTCCTCGATGGTTTGCGCAGACAGTATCAACTTGCGCCCGACCATCGCTCTGATTTTTTGCCGCGCGAAGAGGCCATAAGGCGCGACGAAATAGGCGTCATCCGGCGCGGGCTCGACGGCGTCGAAAAGTTCGGGCTCGGTGTTCCGCGCGTGCATTCTCTTCGACTGCCTTCGCCGCGACGCCACCCTTCTCCCCTTGCGGGAGAGGTGGCGCCTGCCGTTGTTACGCCCCCCTTCCATTGACGCCAAGTCACCGCCCGGCTAAAGCTTTGGACAACGTGGTCATTTGAGCCGGTCGGCTTGCCGCCACGTAAAACAAAGGGCTAAAAGACCGTGGCTTTTGACCGAAACGGCCCTGTCTCACGCCCACCGCGATGGCGCGCTTGGCGCGCGGACAGGAGACCTCGATGACCACGCCCCGCAAGACCCGCGACCATAAGAGCTTTCGCGAGGCGACCAAGCTCGTTCACGGCGGCTCGTTGCGCTCCAGCTTCGACGAGACGTCCGAGGCGCTTTTCCTCACTCAAGGGTATCTCTACGACACAATGGAAGCGGCCGAGGCCCGCTTCAAGGGCGACGCTCCGGGCTTCATCTATTCGCGCTATTCCAACCCGACGGTTTCGATGTTCGAGAAGCGCATGGCGCTGCTCGAAGGCGCGGAAGCCTCGCGCGCCACTTCGAGCGGCATGGCCGCGGTCACCGCCGCGCTGATGGGCCAGCTTAAAAGCGGCGATCACATCGTCGCGGCGCGCGCCCTGTTCGGCTCGTGTCTCTATGTCGTCGAGGACCTGTTGCCGCGCTTCGGCGTCGCCTCGACGCTTGTCGATGGGACCGATCTCGACCAATGGCGCGCGGCGATGCGGCCGAACACCAAGACCGCCTTCCTGGAGAGCCCGACCAATCCCACCCTCGAGATCATCGATATCGCCGCCGTCGCCAAGATCGTTCATGAGCGCGGCGCGACGCTGGTCGTCGACAATGTCTTCGCCACGCCCTTGATGCAGCACCCGCTAAAGCTCGGCGCCGATTGCGTTGTTTATTCGGCGACCAAGCATATCGACGGCCAGGGGCGCACGCTTGGCGGAATCATTCTCGCCAGCGAGGCTTTCATCGCTACGCATATCCATAACCTTCTGCGCCAGACCGGACCTTCGCTCTCGCCCTTCAACGCCTGGGTCATGCTGAAGTCGCTGGAGACTCTGCCGATCCGCGTCGCGGCTGAGACGCGCTCGGCGGAAAGGATCGCCGAATTTCTCGCCGATCATCCGCACGTCTCCCGCGTCATCTATCCGGGCCGCGCCGATCATCCGCAGGCCGCGTTGGCGAAAAGGCAAATGAAAGGCGGCGGCACGCTGGTGACGTTCGACGTCAAGGGCGGCAAGCCGTCGGCGTTCAAATTCGCCAATGCGCTTTCGATCATCGGCATTTCGAACAATCTCGGCGACGCCAAGAGCCTTGTCACGCATCCGGCGACGACGACCCATCAGCGCTTGAAGCCTGAGCAGCGGGCGCATCTCGGCATTGGCGATGGGCTGGTGCGGCTCTCCGTCGGCCTTGAGGACGTCGAGGACCTGATCGAAGATCTCGATCAAGCGCTGGGCGCGCTCGAAACGAGCAAGCGCCGCGCGGCGGAGTAGCGGCATGTCCCTTCTCTCCGCTTCGCGGGGCGGGGGGCGCGTCTCACGGCTCGAAGAACCCCGGATGACGCGTCACAAATGTTTCGAGGTGTGAAAGAACCTGATCGAGGTGGCGCCCCATTGCGTCGCGCGCCTCGTCGGGCCGTCTGGCGGCCATGGCGCGATAGATTTCCTGATGCTCCGCGAAGGTTCTCTCCATCCGCCCCGGCTCGGGCAAGAGCGTGCGCCGCACGCGATCGAGATGGGTGCGGACGGGATCGAGCGCTTCGGCGACGCGCCCCCAGCCGAGCGCTTCCACCATCTGCAAATGGAGCAACGTGTCGAGCTCGTGGAATCCTTGCACGTCGCCGGCGTCAAGGGCCGTGCGTTGATAGGCGAGATTCCGGCCGAGGCGCTCGATCGATTCGTCAGGCAAGTCGCGGGCGGCGGCGACGGCGACCTCCATTTCGAGGGCGCGCCGGACCAACATCCATTGCCGCGCGTCCGACAGCCGAATCTTCGCGACGTAAGAGCCTCGCTGGGGCTCGATCACGACCAGGCGCTCGTACGCCAACCGATTAACCGCCGCCGTAACCGACAGGCGCGACACCCGAAAGCGCGCGCCGAGCTCGTTCTTGTCGATCGGCGCCTCCGGCGAAAACTCGCCTGAAACGATCGCCTGCTTCAGGCCAGAATAGACTCTCTCGGCCTTGGATTGCCGCGACCCATCGCTTTCAACGGCGAAAGCCGCGCTCGCGCGCCGCCGGCCGTCAGAGGCGATGATTCGTGTCTCGCTCAGCAAATTTGGCGCTCCGGCCTGCTTGACCGCCTTTGGCTAGTACAACTAGCATATCAGGAAAGCAAGGCGCGATGCGACCGGGTCGCCGGAGCGGCGCCTTTGGGCGGGAACAGCTGATGAGGATTTGGCGCAGAGCGCCTCGAGAGCCGGCAGGAGCCTCGTCCGTCCGCGAGCCTGCGGCGGCGTCAAGCGCCTCGCTCGCCCGCGACGCCATCATTTTAACCGCGGAAGGCGTGTCGAAAGATTTTTCCGGCGTTTGGGCTCTTCAAGACGTCGATTTCGAACTCAAGCGCGGCGAGGTGCACGCGCTCATGGGCGAGAATGGCGCCGGCAAGTCCACGCTGATGAAAATTCTGGCCGGCGTCCACACCGATTATCTGGGCGCGATAAAGGTGGCCGGGCGGCCGGCCCGCTTCAACGGCGTTCGCGACGCCGAATTGGCCGGCGTTGCGATCATCCATCAAGAGCTCAACCTCGTTCCTGAACTCGCCGTCGCCGACAATATCTTTCTCGGGCGCGAGCCGCTAATCGCCGGGCTCTTTGTCGACCGGCGGCGGATCGTCAAAGTCGCGCGCGCGCTCCTGCAGCGCCTCGCCATCAAGATTGATCCCGAGACCCGCGTCAGCGGGCTGCGCGTCGGCGAACAGCAACTGGTCGAGATCGCCAAGGCGCTGTCGCTGGACACCCGCATTCTGATCATGGATGAGCCGACCTCGGCGCTGTCGACGTCGGAATGCGAGACATTGTTCAAGGTCGTTCGGCAATTGGCGGCCTCAGGCGTCGCGATTATCTACACGTCGCACCGTATCGACGAAGTTGTCGCTTTGGCGGACCGGGTGACGGTCTTGCGCGATGGGCGGCGCGTCCTCACCGCGCCGATCGGGGAAATTTCGCGAGACGGCATTATTTCGGCGATGGTCGGACGCGAGGTTGCAACGAGCAATCGCGAAGCGCCGGATAGCGCGAGGGCGCCGCTTCTGTCGGTTCGCGAACTGACTTTTGACGTCCCAACCCCTCGCGGTTGGCGCCGCGTCCTGCACGGCGTCAGCTTCGACGTGGGACGCGGCGAAATACTCGGCATTGGCGGGTTGCTCGGCTCGGGACGCACCGAGATCCTCGAATCCATCTTTGGCGCCGGCCGCGGCTGGCGCGGCGGCGAAATCCTGATCGAGGGTCAGGCGGCGGCGATCAATTCGCCGGCCGACGCCTACCAGCTCGGCGTCGCCTTGGTGACCGAAGACCGCAAGACGCGCGGTCTGCACCTCGCCTCGACCATTCGAGACAATGTCGCCCTGCCTTCGGTCGGCGCGATGTCCCGCTTCGGCCTGCGCGCCTTCGCGAGAGAGGCGGCGCTGGCCGCGGATGTCGTTGACCGGCTGTCGGTGCGCTGCACCGGCATCGGCCAGGTGGTGTCGGCGCTGTCGGGCGGCAATCAGCAGAAGATCGTCATCGGCAAGTGGCTGGCGACGCAACCGCGCGTGCTGTTGCTCGACGAGCCGACGCGCGGGATCGACGTCGGCGCCAAGCAGGAAATCTACGAGCTCATCTTCAAGCTGGCCGCTGAGGGGCTCGCCATTGTCGTGGTGAGTTCGGAGATGCCGGAACTGCTCTTGCTCTCCGATCGGATCCTGGTGATGTGCGAGGGACGACAGACCGGGCTTTTGCGTCGCGCTGAGGCGACCCAAGAGGCCGTCATGCGTCTGGCGGCGCCGGGCGTCGCGAACGATGTCAGGAGGATGCCGGCATGACGGCGCTCCGCCTCCTTTCGCGCACCAAACTCTATTGGGGTCTGCTGATCATCTTCCTGATCGGCGGCCTGTACTCGCCTTACACGTCGTCGGGGCGGAACATTTTTCTCTCCTACGCCAATCTCACCGACGTTCTGCGCCAGGTGTCGATCACCGGCCTCGTCGCGACCGGCATGACCATCGTGATCCTGCTCGGCGGGATCGATCTTTCCGTTGGGTCGGTCATGGGCTTTTCGACCGTCGTCTGCGCTATGCTGCTCACCAAAGCCGGATGGACAGCCGCCTCGGCGATCGCCGTGCCCGGGGCCGCGCTGGTGAGTTTCGCCGCGGTCGCCTTCCTCGCGCGTTTCGTCTTCGGCGGCCTGGCGCGCGGCGGCGACGTCAGCGTCGGCCGCCGCCGCGAAGCCATTCTCGGTCCATGGCGCGGCGTCTGGATTCCTTGTCTTGCCGGCCTGGCGGCGATGGGCCTCGCGCTTGCCGTGACCCTTGCGGAGGTTCCGACCAAGTTTGGCGTCGTCGCCGTTCTTCTGGTGACGCCCTGCGTCGCCCTGCTGCTCGGCGCGCTCAATGGCGCGATCATTGTCGCCGGACGCTTGCAACCCTTCATCGTCACACTCGCGATGATGGTCGGCGCGCTGGGGATCGGGCGACTGACCGCCGGTCAAGACAACGCGGTGGTGCCGGTCTACACCGGCACCAACGCGGTCGAGTCCTTTGAAATCCTGCGTTCGATGGTGTGGGGCGTGTTGCCCATGCCCAGCGTTTTCTTCCTGACCGCGATCATCGTACTGGGCGCCGTCCTGCGCTTCACCTCGTTTGGGCGCTACATCTATGCGATCGGCGGCAATATCGAGGCGGCGCGGCTCTCCGGGATCAACGTGATCCAGGTGCAATTCTCGGCGTACCTTTTGTCGGGTTTTCTCGCCGGCGTCGCCGGCGTTCTGTTCGTCGCTCAATATCGGCAAGGCAAGCCGGACGCCGGCTCGGGCCTCGAATTGGACGCAATCGCGGCGGTGGTGATCGGCGGCACCAGCCTGATGGGCGGGCGCGGCGGTCTCGCCGGCACTCTGGTGGGCGTTCTGATCTTCGGCCTCCTTTCCGACATTCTGCAGCTTCAGAACATCGATTCGAACGTTCAGCTCGTGATGAAAGGGCTGATCATCGTCTGCACCGTGCTGGTGCAGGAACAGAATCTCGGCCAGCTCGTGACGCGGCTGCGGCGCATTGCGCCGCCGTCGACGCATCAGCCGGCGGGATCGGTCGATCGAAATCGGCCGCCAAGCGTTCTTGAAACACTAAAAGTACGGGAGGACCTCGATGAGGCGTCGTGATTTTCTTAAACTGACCGCCACCGTCGCTGGAGCGACGCTGACGACGTACCTGCCGAGCGGGTGGGAAGCCAAGGCAGCCGCGAAGTGGAAGGTCGGCTTCAGCCAGTGCACGACCTTGGAGCCTTGGCGCGTCCAGTTCAACAAGGATATCGAGGCGGAGGCCAAGAAGCATCCGGAAGTCGATCTCGTCATCACGGACGGATTGGACAAGACGGAAAAGCAGGTCGCCGACTGCGAGAACCTGATTGTCCAGCAGGTCAACGTCATGTTGATCTCGCCGAAAGAATCGGCCGGCCTGACCGGCGTCGTCGAGAAGGCCATCGACGCGAAGATTCCGGTCATCGTGCTCGACCGCAACGTCGACACCAAGCGCATCACTCAGTTCATCGGCGGCGACAACAAGCTGATCGGCCGCGCCGTCGGCGAATACGCGGTCAAATTGCTTGGCGGGGCGGGCAAGGCGCAGGGCAATGTCGTCGAAATCTGGGGCGGCATGGGCACGCAGCCGGCGCACGATCGGCATGACGGCTTCCACGAATTCACCGACAAGGAGCCTGGCGTCAAAATGCTGCTCAACAATCAGTCCGGCGACTGGAAGCAGGATCAGGCTTACAACATCATGACCACGGCGCTGCGCAACAACGAGAAGATCGATCTCGTCTATGGCCATAACGATCCGATGGCCTATGGCGCGTATCTGGCGGCCAAAGACGCCGGGCGTGACAAGGACATCAAGTTCATCCTCGGCATCGACGGCCTGCCGGACGAGGGCGTCGAATGGGTGAACAAGGGCCAGCTGACCGCGACGTTCCTCTACGCAACGCCCGGCGCCGAAGGCTTGCGCCAGGCCGTCAAGCTTCTCAACGGCGAGAAAATTGAGCCGGTCATCACCTTGCCGACCATGCTGATCACCAAGGACAACGCGCCGGATATTCTCAAGGCCCACGGCCTGCTCTGACGCTTAAAGCGCATGGAACTTACGCTCTCGTCCCTTCTCCCCGCTGCGCGGGGAGAAGGCTGCGCCACGCGGCGAGATAGAGGACAACGCCGCGCGCGCGGAGCCCATGGGAAAAGCGGCCGTGTCAATGTCCTTGCGCCGCGAGTTCCGCTTGGGTCGGCAGCCTGCCGCCGGGCGACAATTTGTCGACGAGACCGGGCAGCGCCTGGGCGAGTTGATTGAGCAAATCCTGCTCGCTTACCCCTGCCTGACGCGCGAGATCGCTGATCGTCTGCTGGCCGAGCGCCGAGCCTACTTGGCTGGGCTGGATCGGCTGGTTTGGGCCTGAGCCGACCCAGGAGTTGACGACGTCGCCGTGGCCGGCCGCCTGGAATTTCTGGACAAGATCGTTAAGACCGCCGAACAAGCCGCCGGATTGCGGCGCCGTCGGAGCGGGCGCGGCGCCCTGAGGCGCCGGAGAAGAGCGGCTGCTCAGATATTTACCGAGCAGAAGCGCGCCTGCCGCAACCGCGATCGGCGTTGCGAGATTGCCGCCGGGAACTGCGCTCTTGAGCGCGTCGTCGAAGAGACCCATGTCGTCCTCCTCACTTTCATCTTAACGCGACCGGAAGTTTAAACGCCGCGACGATCCGTTCGGTGGAGCGCGCTGCGCTCAGGAGGATTTAGCCCCCTGCCGACCGCACCGGCCATACCGTCTTGCCTTTTGCTCGTTCATCGCTGAGAATCGGATGAGAAGCGAAGAGGGATCGTTATCCGCGCCTTTGGCTTCGGATGGCCGCTTCGCATAGCAAAAGGGGGAGGCCATGGGCATTATCGCCTGGATCATTCTCGGCTTGATCGCCGGCTTCATCGGCAGCAAGATTGTCAACAAGACGGGCGAGGGCCTCTTCCTCGATATCGCGCTGGGCGTCGTCGGCGCGCTCGTCGGCGGCTTTATCTTCAGCTTCTTCGGCGCCCAGGGCGTCACAGGCCTCAATATCTGGAGCCTGTTCGTCGCGGTGATCGGGGCGGTTATCGTTCTCCTCGTCTATCGAGCCGTCGTGAAAACCTGACGACGCGGGTTGACGACTAGCCGTCTGCGCGCCAGCGAGCCGCCGCTGCATCGTCTCCGCTGCGCGGTTCGACCCATGCGCCGAGCGCGCCATCGGCGCGATGCGCGCGCTTCCAAAACGGCGCGCGCGTCTTGAGATAGTCCATCAGGAAATTGGCCGCGCCGAAGGCCTCGCCGCGATGCGCCGCCGCGGCCGCCACAAGGACAATGCGGCCGCCGGCTTCGATCAGGCCGAAGCGATGGATGGCGACGAGACCGAGCAACGGCCAGCGCGCGGCGGCCTCTTCAGCGACGCGCGCGATCTCCGCTTCGGCCATGCCGGCGTAATGTTCGATCTCCAGCGCGGCGAGCGCTCCCCCTTCATCGCGGCAAAGGCCGACGAAGGTCACCACGGCGCCTATATCGGCGCGTCCCTTGGTCAGCCCTTCGGCGACTGCCGCGGCGTCGAAGTCGTCGGCCTGAACGCGAATGATCGGCGCCCGCCCGCCGCCCGTCGCCATGATCAACCGCCGGTCATCGGCGGGAAGAAGGCGATCTCGCGCGCGCCGGCGATTTTCGCGTCATGCTTGACATGGGCGTGGTCGATCGCCGCGCGGATCGTCCCGGCGCGCTCGAAGGCATGCGCATAGTTTTCGTCGCGCGCGGCAAGCCAAGCCATCAGATCGCCGATCGTCGCGACGTCGCGCGGCGGGGCGATTTCCTCCTCGCTTTTGCCGATGCGCTCGCGCACCCAGGCGAAATAGAGCGCCTTCATCATCGGCTCACTCGGACGAGACATGCGCGTAGCTCGCGCGCATATAGTCCCAGCCCGTGTAAAGCGTCAGGATCGCCGCGGCCCAGAGAAGGATCGTGCCGATCCGCATCGTGCCAGGCAGGATCGCTTCGCCCGCCGGTCCGGCGATCAAAAAGCCAAGGGCGACGAGTTGCAGCGTGGTCTTCCATTTGGCGATCGTCGATACTGGCACCGGCACGCGCAGTTCGGCGAGATATTCGCGGAGGCCGGAGACGAGAATTTCGCGGCAAAGAATGACGATCGCCGCCCAAAGCGACCAGCCGGTGATGATCGTGTCGGCGACAAGGACAAGGAGTGTCGCGGCGACGAGCAGCTTGTCGGCGATCGGATCGAGCATGCGGCCGAGCGAGGATTGCTGCGACCAGGCGCGCGCCAGATATCCGTCGAGAAAATCGGTGATTCCCGCGGCGACGAATATCGCCAGGGCGGTCCATCGCATCCAATGTTCGGCAGGCCAGAGCAATAAGGCGACGACAAGCGGCACCGCCGCCAGCCGGCCATAGGTCAGCAAGTTAGGCAGATTCCATTGCCGCTGCGCGGTCCCGGTCGATGCGCTCGCCATGACCTCGGCAAGAGATAGTGTCGAAGGGCCGCGGTCAATGACCGCAACCTTCACATAAGCGAACCTCAGGCCGGAAAAAAGGCGCGACCGAAGGCCGAGGGCAAAAATTATAAAAGGCGCGACAGCGCCCGTCCGATTTGAAGGCGGTCCATTTCTGGGGACGAGCATAGGCCCACGCTGCCGCAAGGCGCGCTTTTGGCTAAGCTCGCTCGTCTTCCCCGTAAAAGATCAAAGAGAGGCATCCATGAGGGGCGCGCACGTCGTCGACCATCCCCTAGTCCGGCACAAATTGACGCTGATGCGGGACAAGCAGCGCTCAACCAAAGGCTTTCGCCAGCTGATGAACGAGATCGGCATGTTGCTTTGCTACGAGGTGACGCGCGATCTGCCGATTGAAATGGTCGAAGTGGAGACGCCGCTCGAAAAGACCAAGGCGCCGATGATCGCCGGCAAGAAATTGGTCTTTGCGCCAATTTTGCGAGCCGGCGTCGGCTTCCTCGACGGCATGCTGGAGCTGGTGCCCTCGGCGCGCGTCGCCCATATTGGGCTTTACCGGGACCCCAAGACGCTCGAGGCGGTCGAATATTATTTCAAGGCGCCCGCCGACGTCGCCGAACGGCTCGTCATCGTCATGGACCCGATGCTGGCGACCGCCAATTCGGCGATCGCCGCTATCGATCGCCTAAAGCGCCGCGGCGTCAGGGACATTCGCTTTGTTTGCCTGCTCGCGGCGCCCGAGGGCGTCGAAAGGCTCAACAAGGCGCACCCCGACGTGCAGATCTGGACCGCCGCCGTGGACGAGCGCCTCAACGACCACGGCTATATCCTGCCGGGGCTCGGCGATGCGGGCGACAGGATGTTCGGGACGAAATAGACGGTGAAGGAATCGCTTTGATTGTTGACGATTGCAATAATCCTTATGACCGGTTATATATCGGGGTATCCCTCAAGGGGCGGCGGATGTCGGACAATCCTCAAAGGCGCGCAACGCGGAATTATCGTTCGAGATTGACTGGACGCGGCATGGCGCGCTTCGAAGTGCTCGGACGCGATTCCGACCGCGATCTGATCCGCTCGCTCGCTCGCCGCCTAGCGGAAGGTGGGCCGGACGCCGCGCGGCTTCGAGCTGAAGTCGTCCGTACGATAGCCGACGAGCCTCTCAAGAAAGGAGGCATTCTCCGTGCGTTGAGGCGTTCCCCGTTGGTTGGCGTCGATCTGGATGTCATCCGACCTCGCGACTTCGGGCGCGAAATCGATCTGTGACACGTTACCTTCTCGACACCAACGTCATCAGCGACGCCACGAAACTGAAGCCGTCCGCATCGTTGGTTTCGTGGATGGGGGACCAAGCGGACGAAGACTTGTTCATTGCGTCTCTGACGATTGCCGAGATTCGTCGCGGATTACTGGAAAAGCCCGCCGGAAAGAAACGTGATGAGCTGGAGCGCTGGTTTTCGGGTCCCGAAGGACCGCAGAATCTATTCGCGGGCCGTGTTCTGCCGTTCGACGAACAATCGGCGCTGATCTGGGCGCGCCTCATGGCTGAGGGGACGGCGATGGGGCGTCCGCGAAGCGCGCTCGATATGATTATTGCTGCGACCGCCGAAGCCAATGGATGCCTCATTGTGACTAATAACGAGAGCGACTTCGAAGGATTGAAGACATTCAATCCGATGAGAGGCCGCGCAATAGAATCATGAGAGGTCCGTGTTTAGGGCGAGAAGTTGGGAACTTACGGCCGGGGCGGCAGGTTGGCCGAGATCGGGCGAGAAATGCGGGTTCGCGCCGCTTCATTTGCCTTGCCGCGCCCCGCCGCCTATATATGCGCCATTCCCGCATGGATGACTTTTTGAGGCTCAGCCTCGCCCGGGCGCCGGCCGGCAGAGCGCGTCCAAGGCTTTAAGGGGCGGCGAAGGAGAGATGGATATGAGCGAAGCGCCGTTGATGCCAAAGGCGACGGCCGTCTGGCTGGTGGAGAACACCTCGCTGACTTTCGACCAAATCGCCGAATTCTGTAAACTCCACCCTCTCGAGGTGAAGGGGATCGCCGACGGCGAGGTCGCGACCGGCATTAAGGGGCATGATCCGATCACCTCCGGGCAACTGACCCGCGAGGAGATCGCCGAGGGCGAGAAGGACCCCGAGCATCGGTTGCAACTCGCCGTGGCCAAAGTGCGCCTGCCTGAAATCAAAAAGCCGCGCGGCGCGCGCTATACGCCGCTCTCGCGCCGGCAAGATCGGCCGAACGCCATTCTTTGGCTGCTGCGCAATCATCCCGAATTGAAGGATGCGCAGATCATGCGCCTCGTTGGGACGACCAAATCGACGCTGCAGGCGATCCGCGAACGCAGCCACTGGAACTCCGCCAATTTGCAGCCGATGGATCCGGTAACCTTGGGCCTTTGCTCGCAGATCGATCTCGATTTCGAAGTCAACCGCGCCGCCAAGGAACGTCCGAAGGTCGAGGAAGGCGGCGGCCAGACGCTGGTCCCGGCCGAAATCACGACCGCCAAGGCGCCGACGCCGTCGTCCAGTCGCGCCGACGTGTTCGGCGCGCCAACAGCCAAGCCCAAGGCGGAGGAAGAAAAGATCGATGTCGACTCGGTCTTCGGAAAATTGAAGACGCTCAAGAACGCTGGCTGAGCTCGGCGCTTCCGCCTTGCCTTCGCGCTATTCTTACCGCGGCAATCCGCGCTCGCGCATCTTTGACGCGCGCTATCGCGTCAGCGGCTTGACCAGCTAGCATGTCACCGGTAGATTTGTAAGCCGCCAATTCAAGACGGCAGAGCGATCGCAACTCTTCGCTCAGGGAGGAAATCCATGAAACCCGCATTAACCTTTGCCGCGCTGTGCGCGGTTGGCGGCTCGTTTTTTGTCGGCCCCGCCGACGCTGACACGAGCGGCATGAAAATCGCCTTCTCGAACAATTACGCCGGAAATTCGTGGCGTCAGGCAATGCTCAAAAGCTATGACATCGTCACCAAGAAAGCGGTTGCGGACAAAGTCGTCGCGGCCGCGGACGTCTTCACCACCGCCGACAAGGAAGTACCGACGCAGGCCGCGCAAATCCAGAACCTGATCCTGCAGGGCTATAATGCAATCGTCATCAACGCGGCATCGCCCGATGCTTTGAACGGCGCGATCAAGCAGGCTTGCGACGCCGGCATCGTCGTCGTCTCGTTCGACGGCATCGTCACCGAACCATGCGCCTACCGCGTCGTCGTCGACTTCAAGGACTATGGCAAACAGGAAATCGAACACATGGCCAAGTTCCAGCCGAAGGGCGGGAACCTGCTGGAAATCCGCGGCCTCGCCGGCACCTCGATCGACGACGCCATCCATGGCGGAATCGAGGAGGGCATGAAGGCGCATCCGGAATTCAAGATCGTCTCGTCCGTCACAGGCGACTGGGACGAGACGACCGCGCAGAAGGCGGTCGCGACCGTGCTGCCTTCCCTGCAGCCGATCGTCGGCGTGGTCGATCAGGGCGGCGACGGCTACGGCGCCGCCCAGGCCTTCATTGCCGCCGGCAAACCTCTTCCGACCATCATGATGGGCAATCGCCAGGACGAATTGCAGTGGTGGAAGGAGCAGAAGGACAAGAACGGCTACGTGACCTGGTCCGGCACGATCGCGCCGGGCATCTCGACGCTCGCCTTCTGGGTGGCGCAGCAGGTGCTGGGCGGCAACAAGAACATCCCGCACGACCTCCGGGTGCCCTACCTCCAGGTCACCCAGGATACCCTCGACACTATACTACCGACGGTCCAGAAAGGCGGCGTCGCCAACCAAGAATACACCGAGGCCGACGCGATCGCGGCGATCAAGGCGAACATGAAGTAGCCGTCGCGCCGCAAACGACGAGGGGCCTCCCTCCCATCGGATGAAGAAGAGATGG